>NZ_JAAPBB010000840.1:0-267 GCF_019730395.1 Ochrobactrum sp. SFR4
GAAGATTTCGGTGATGTTCTGACGTATAGTGAGGTACTTGTCGGTCACCCTCATACGGGCTCGATGATAAAAATATGAACTGCGCGCCAGTCGCAACTGAGCAAGCAGATCGGAGAGTTGATAAAGATCTTTTAGGGCGTCAACCAACAGCGTTTTCTCCCGATTACTCAGGAGTTGCAGATCGACGCCCAGGTCTTTTTTTAGAATTTCATTCGCTTTCTTCAAAAGGTCGTGCTCAAGCTGCAGTTTCTGTATATCGTGCTGCAG
>NZ_JAAPBB010000841.1:0-267 GCF_019730395.1 Ochrobactrum sp. SFR4
GGGTGATTGCTTCCAGCGACTGTACTGTGCCTTCATCACGGCGCGCATAAGGATGCTTGCCATAGAGCACTTCCGCAAATTTCTGCGAGGCAATGGTCGACGGATCATTCTGCGAGGCTTTAATGCCGGTCACAATCTGTGCACGGATACGGTCAATAGCAGCCTGATCAAAGCGTGGTTTCTGAATGGCCAGCGCCAGCATGTCAAAAGCCGCAGGGCTGTTTTCCTTCAGCATTCGCATACCGCCGGAAATATTATCCTGTGTGG
>NZ_JAAPBB010000842.1:0-267 GCF_019730395.1 Ochrobactrum sp. SFR4
GCCTCAAGAGAGTGCATTCTCTGCTGCGAATTAGCAGAGGAAGTCTCTCATGACAGATCTTATTCTCTATACCCATCCGATGTCGCGTGGCCGTATTGCCCGTTGGATGCTGGAAGAAACCGGCGCTACCTATACAACCAGCATCGTGCCTTTCAACGAGATGAAAAGTGCAGAGTACCGCACCATCAATCCGATGGGCAAAGTCCCTGCCCTCAAGCACAAACAGCATATTATTACTGAAACCGCTGCGATTTGCGCTTATCTGGC
>NZ_JAAPBB010000843.1:0-267 GCF_019730395.1 Ochrobactrum sp. SFR4
CGCGGCCATTGGTGGTTTCAATGCGGCGGACAGCGCAATTCTGCATGATGATCGCGCCGAGTTCGCGCGCTTTCTCTGCCATGGCAGGCACTGCTTTTTGCGGTTCGGCACGGCCATCGGCTGCAGTATAGAGCGCGCCATAGAGCTGGCGCTGCAAGCCCGGTGCTAATGTCTCCGCTTGCTGTTTGCCAACGACTTGACTGTCGATGCCGTGTTCTTTGGCGATCTGCACCCATTCACGCCATTTTTCGAGGTTTTCTTCTTTTT
>NZ_JAAPBB010000844.1:0-267 GCF_019730395.1 Ochrobactrum sp. SFR4
CGTTATCATTCACGGCCGCTATGATATGTGCACGCCGTTCATCAATGCCTGGCATCTGAAGAAGGTATGGCCGGAAGCTGATTTGCGTATTGTTGAAGATGGCGGTCATGCGGTTTCAGAACCAGGAATCACACATGAGCTGATTGAGGCAACACGCCGCTTTGCGAATATTCGCTAAACTCAATTTATAACCATAAAAAAGCGCCGTTTCCGGCGCTTTTTTTATTTACAACGGTTCCAGTCAAGTCTGAATCGTTGGAACCGCTG
>NZ_JAAPBB010000845.1:0-267 GCF_019730395.1 Ochrobactrum sp. SFR4
TGGTTGGTGCCATCACCCCGTGGAATTTCCCGCTGTCAATGATTGCCCGTAAACTCGGCGCTGCACTGGCTGCCGGTTGTACAATCGTTATCAAGCCTGCCGAGTTTACCCCTTATTGCGGTCTTGTATGGGGGCTGCTCGCAGAAAAAGCCGGTATTCCGGCCGGTGTGGTCAATATTCTCACCGGTAATGCCGCAGAAATCGGCGGCGAGCTGACAGCCAGCCCGGTGGTCAAAAAGATCACCTTCACCGGTTCCACCCGTGTCG
>NZ_JAAPBB010000092.1:0-620 GCF_019730395.1 Ochrobactrum sp. SFR4
TAATTCCGCATAAAGGCGTGCATAGTTTTTATGTCGTTTTAAGTCGTATGATACTAAATAGCGCATGGTGCCTCATATGGTTGCGCTTAACACCAACGTGCGTTAAAACCAAAATGCAAAAGTGGTTGACGCATAAGTGTTAACATTACAGAGAACAGATAGCTTTCATAGCTATCTGTTTTTGTTTGAGAGGTTTTCGCCTCAAACACTACATATGGTATCTGTTATGAATTTTTCGTCAATACTTGTGATGTTTCTGTTATAATTTTGCCCGCTATACACAGGCTGGTATCGGTTTTCAGTAATCCGGATATCAACGTTAAATCGCAGCGGTTAGAATTTTTATATACTGATACAGAACATCATCCGGCACCCTTTTTGAGGAGGGAGATGGTGACGTAACATGGCTTTCTCTAAATTTACAATTCTTGTAATATTATCGGTCAATTGATAACCATACTTGTGGCTAATTCACCTCTTCAACTCTGTTTCACCTTCCTCTTTATGTTTAAAACAAAACCATAATTGGCCGTATTTAGCTTTATAGCCATACATGCCCCATACCTTGCAGGAAGGGTGGAGGCAATAATGTTCCAGTATGCCTTTTGATGTGCGTTGCT
>NZ_JAAPBB010000846.1:0-267 GCF_019730395.1 Ochrobactrum sp. SFR4
CCGTTTTATATTTATACCCGCGAAACACGGCTGTTCGAGAGCAGCTATCATGCGCGCATGTTCACATCGGGCAAGCACGTCTATGAAGATCCGGCAACAGGATCAGCCGTTGCGGCTTTTGCCGGTGCTATCCATGATTTCGACAGGCCGGTAGAGGGGCTGACACAGTTATGGATTGAGCAGGGGATACAGATGGGGCGACCATCGCGTATTCGTCTGGAGCTGGATGTCGCGGGGAAAAAGCTCACTGGCGCTCGCATTGGCGGT
>NZ_JAAPBB010000847.1:0-267 GCF_019730395.1 Ochrobactrum sp. SFR4
CCATCCGGCACAAACCCGCGCAGCAGTTCCGGCAGCACCGGCATGACAAGCCCAAGCCCCATTGCATCCAGCGTAATAACGCTGAGAACAACAGCAAGAGATTTATTCATCCGTGCTTTCATCTGCATGGCTCCATAATAATTTATCAATGATAAGGAAGTAGACATAAAATTTATCTGTGATAAATTGTCAAGCCTGCGAAAGGGACTTTGATGACGAAACTTGACCGGCAATCTGTTATTCGTGCCGCACTGGATCTGCTTAATG
>NZ_JAAPBB010000848.1:0-267 GCF_019730395.1 Ochrobactrum sp. SFR4
TCCGTAGTGCGTACCGGCAATGTATTGCGGATGGCATCTAATACGCCATCCGGATTTTTGATATCAAAGATGCCGCTGACACGCATATCAAGAAGTTTGCTATCGGTTGCACGGATGGTTCCGCGACGATAACGGTTCACATCTGCCAGAACTTGCCGTAGCGGCCGGTCTTCAAAAATGAGCTTGCCTCTTTTCCAGGCGGCCTCCGTATTGGCATCAACTGCATTGAGTGCACCGAAACCGGCGGTGTTAAAACTTGTCAGTTGA
>NZ_JAAPBB010000849.1:0-267 GCF_019730395.1 Ochrobactrum sp. SFR4
TATTGCTTATGAGCTGGTGCCGGGCTTCACAATCACACCGGAAGTTTCTTACACCAAATGGAAGGATACAAAATCCATCCAGAACGGAAAAGATGCTGTTCAGGGTATGATCCGCTTCCAGCGCAGCTTCTGATAAGCAACAAATAGCCGGTCTGTTTCAGCGGGTTGCAGATTATTGATGCTGATGCTTCAATGATCTGCCTTACATAACGTAGAAGGGCTGCGTTATTATAAATGACACTCTGACTTCCGGTCATTAAAAGGCAG
>NZ_JAAPBB010000850.1:0-267 GCF_019730395.1 Ochrobactrum sp. SFR4
GCTCAAGAACATCGTCTGTCTGGGTCGCGAGGCGGAAGCGATGGGCATCCCAATAGGTACGCAGATGCCGGACAATACGCTGGCGCTCACTTAACGGTAAAGCATGCCAGATTTCACTGCCCTGATCGCGCAGGGCATCAATCACGGACTGCCATGGCACGGATTGCCGTGCTGCTTCATGAATTGTCTTGCGGATTTTATGCAGTAATTGTGTTGCGGATATTTCCGGCGGGTTGATGAAGTCCCCAAACAGACGCGGTGGTTTCG
>NZ_JAAPBB010000851.1:0-266 GCF_019730395.1 Ochrobactrum sp. SFR4
TGTTTGAACGGCAGGCACTGGAACTGACCAAGGGGCTGGAAGACGTTTTTCTGTCGTAAGCATTCAATACAACACCTGCTACAGTGGCAGGTCATGGGATGAGAAAGGGCATTGGTCTTGCGGAAAGCTGACCCTATGTGCCAATGCCCTTTCTCGAATGACGACAAGAAAGTATTTATATCTTGCCAATTAAATATGAGTATTATATTCAAGATATATGCTGTTGTTGCAGATGCTATGATTGTCAATTTTGATAAAATGATTGC
>NZ_JAAPBB010000852.1:0-266 GCF_019730395.1 Ochrobactrum sp. SFR4
GGTGCATTGGGCGCGGAATTCGTGCAATCCATCGTCAGCGCCGTGGACGAGCATGTGGTAAAGCTCAGAAACCGCAATCTCTGCGCCTGACGTTTCAGCGTTGAAAAAATATTCTCAGAAAATCGCATCTTAGAGAAAACAAAGCCGGATAGTTATGTTTTTCCTGCTGCTGGCCGCTTTCTTGTTTAAAAACAGAGCTCTATAGTGCGGAAAACTAACTTTGATTAGTATCGGAATCGTCCGAAAACCGAAAACACTCTTCGGTC
>NZ_JAAPBB010000853.1:0-266 GCF_019730395.1 Ochrobactrum sp. SFR4
AGCTTAATTCCGTTAATCGAGGCACTAGGGATTGTTACATGTCGGAAAATATTTCGGTTGATGTTTTGATTATCGGAAGTGGTATTGCTGGTGCAATTGCTGGTGCAAAATTGGCGCAAAAGGGTTTGAAAGTGGCCTTTTTGGAAAGTGGAAAGCGTATTGATCGTTTTGATGCCGTCGAAAAATTCTGGAATGCGAAAATTAAGGTTCCGGAGTCAGCTTATCCGAATGATCCGACTGCCCCGCATCCGTTAGCTCACAGGATT
>NZ_JAAPBB010000093.1:0-614 GCF_019730395.1 Ochrobactrum sp. SFR4
TAAGCCAAGCGGGTCGATACAGAGAATGCGGTCCGAATTGATAGTTTTTCGCCAACGGATAGCCTCTGCATTAGTGGTGTTTGGGCCACTGATATAAGCGCGAGCCCGAATTTTAGGGCAGACTGTGGCAAGCGCTGAGACATAAGCATTTGCCACTTCACCAATATTGGCGGTAGCGATCGGCATGACTTTATCAGCTTCTTCACCGCCTCCTGTGAATATAATTTGGGGAGGCTCACTCATATTGCGCCCAGGCTTCGTAATTGTTATCGCAACTACCTTACCTAAATCAGCCCCCTCACCCATAACCGCAAGCATTTCAGGTAAAACCTTTGCAGGATCAGTACCGCCGCCGTTCGCTTTGACGACAGGTGCAGTAGTCAGCTTATCACCTTGATTGCTCAAAACCACAGATAGCAGACCGCCACCGATAAACGCGCCGGTATTGCCTGCTGTTACTATTACACGTGGCTGGATTCCAAGCAGCGCCTTTACTCGCAAAGCTGAATAGATACCTGTTCGGGCTGACGGATCACCAATCAAATTTGCTTCGAGTTTGGTAGGGTCATCGTCATGCTCAACAGCATTAACAATCACATAACTGCCACCCTCAC
>NZ_JAAPBB010000854.1:0-266 GCF_019730395.1 Ochrobactrum sp. SFR4
CGGAGATCGGCACAGGCTGTCGTGAAGCGGCCAATAATTCGGTAACCGGCTTCTCCTTCAGAAAAATGTTATGCGAAAATTTGTTATTGCTTTGAATATCGGACGTTTTTTAATAACTCCCATACAGAGGATGCACTATTAAGGTCACTTTGCCTCGCAAATTGCATTGCATGGTGCGTTGTACATTTCTTTAAGGAAGTTCATAAAGTCTTTTTGAACGTCAGGTTGAACACGTGCTTTTCTGCGCAACACGGACACTAGATTTT
>NZ_JAAPBB010000855.1:0-266 GCF_019730395.1 Ochrobactrum sp. SFR4
TCACAGGCGGGGATTAGTTTTAAGGCATCAACTACGGGTCAAACAGCTTCGTTTACCTTAAAAACCAATGCGAGCGGTACAGTAACTGTTGTTGCTGTTAGTAACACGAGGTCTGGTTTTATACATTGTAAGGTGACAGGAGGTATCAATACCGTTCCTCGCCCGAGATTATACATGTATGCGCAACCTTCAGGACGATCAAAATTCTTAGGTCCGGATATTTTGCTTCCGTTCGGCAGTCCTGCCGATTTTGACACGACGCGTTA
>NZ_JAAPBB010000856.1:0-266 GCF_019730395.1 Ochrobactrum sp. SFR4
CGGCGCGATGATTGCCAGCCTGCAAGCCTCTGATCCGCAGTTCAATGCGAGCGACGATTTCCGTGAAATGTTGCAGCAGTTCCTGTTGTTTGGTCTGCCAGCTATTCAGGCAGCGACCAGCCTGATGTTCCTGACTGCCAACTTCTATCTGGCGCTGCGCATCACTGAACGTTCCGGCGTATTGCGTCGCCCGCGTGACAACTGGCCTGCAACTCTGCGTATGCCGCGCCCTGCTCTGCTGGTTTTTGCGCTCACCTTTGCCGGTT
>NZ_JAAPBB010000857.1:0-266 GCF_019730395.1 Ochrobactrum sp. SFR4
GTGCCCGGTTTTTTTATGCCAAGCTCTTGCAAATCGAAGGTAGTCTGCTCGCTCTGGATACAACCGGCTTAGCGCAAGCGACGTGGGTTTTGCTCGGCTTTAAGGAGGGTGATCCGGTGGAGGTAACCCACCCGCCTGCATTAACATCGCTCTCCCATATTCGCAGCCGTATTTACGGCAACCGTTTCGACTATAACGGGCTCAGCGCTATAATTGATGATGTGGTTGCACGTCGTTATACGGATGTGCATCTGGCCGCATTTCTC
>NZ_JAAPBB010000858.1:0-266 GCF_019730395.1 Ochrobactrum sp. SFR4
TCATGAAACTGTTGTGAGACAGGGGAGTTGGGCGCGTTTTCTGGATTATGCAGGCGCTGGTTTGAAAGCGCTGCCGGACCGGATTTTTCCTGCGCTTTGTGAGGGATGCGACAGCCCTGTTTCACAAAACGGCACATTGTGCGGGACTTGCTGGAGTTCGGTGCGCTTTCTGGAAGCACCACTTTGTCCTGTGATGGGAACACCTTTTACGCATGATTTTGGCGCGCATTTATTGTCAGCAGAGGCGATTGCCGATCCGCCGACTT
>NZ_JAAPBB010000859.1:0-266 GCF_019730395.1 Ochrobactrum sp. SFR4
TAATAGGGGCAGAAATTGCCCCTACTACAAAGCCAATTAGACCACCTGTGAAGAAGCCAAAGCGCATTGCTTAATAACCTAATTCGTCGAGTGCTTTTTCAATCGCCGTTGTGATAATCGCAGTTTGAGTACAGCCTATCTTATCAGCTGCAGAAAGTAATCTAAGACGCAGATCATTGTCCAATTTTAGTGTTAAAGGCGTTTTGGTCTGCTTTTTGTTTGATTGTTTAATTTCATGCAGCAGATTTATGCTTGGCATGCTCTTT
>NZ_JAAPBB010000860.1:0-266 GCF_019730395.1 Ochrobactrum sp. SFR4
TCTGTTGTTTCCAAATTTGTGGTGAGTACCTTGTGAGTATTTATTCAAGCTATGGAGCGGGTGGTTGCCGAAACTTACAAAAACGTTCGTTGAGAGTCTATCGGTTAAAGAGAAGCAATACACCCCTTGGTGTTCTGAATTAAAGGGGTTTGGTGTCTCCATTAACCCTGCAGGTTCCCGCTCGTATATAGTTGATTATCGTGCGCCAGATGGTGCGCGACGGAGAATGACTATAGGTCGACACGGGCCACTCACAACCGAAGAAG
>NZ_JAAPBB010000861.1:0-266 GCF_019730395.1 Ochrobactrum sp. SFR4
GCCGTTCCCATGCTATGCGCCTCATGCGAGGGGCGTAACAAGGGCATTTGCAGTACGCTGGACTGCCATCAGCTCCACGAACTGGTCAGGTCTTCGCGCAAATCCGCAGTTGAAGGCGGGGCTGCTCTCTTGGGTGAGGCTGAGCGGATCGACCGATATGCCAATATCCTGTCGGGTGTGGTGAAGCTGACCAAGACGCTGTCCGACGGGCGCCAGCAGATCGTTGGCCACCAGTTCGCCCCTGATTTCCTCGGCCGACCATTTCG
>NZ_JAAPBB010000094.1:0-613 GCF_019730395.1 Ochrobactrum sp. SFR4
GCCTTTTTTAATATCTCACTCTCCTCCCGAAGGATACGGTTCTCTTTGCGTAAACGTTAATTCTCACGCAGAAGATCAGTGTATTGGGTAGGAATTTTAGTTTCATCGGAAATTGATGCGATCCATTTCCCAAGCGTGGAAAGCCCAATACTTAAATCTGACGCAACTTGACGGCGTGTTAAGCCACTAGTGAGTGATATGCGAACTGCATCACGCTTAAATTCATCACTATGCTTTAATGACATATTCGATCTCCTTGATAACAAATAATGCTCTCAAAAAGACCGGAACGAAACCGAGGCATGTGTGGACGGCCTCCGTTTGGCAAGATGTTTTTTGATATTTCTGACAAGCTGGTCGAGTGCAGGCATGTGTCCGGCCTATTGATGCGGCTATAACATGCCGCTGGCCCTGATGAAGTCCGCAGATTGAGTTCCTTACAAGTCCTCGCGCTTTCATGCGCAGCCCCGGAATGCGGAGTGTCTCAATCCCGGCTTTTGACCGTTTGTCATCATACCATGAGCATCTCACCTCTTGTTTGTTGCGTTCAGCCTCTGAAGCAACAATGACAAAAATACTTGTTAGATGCGTTGCACACCAAATGTGGAACCGT
>NZ_JAAPBB010000862.1:0-266 GCF_019730395.1 Ochrobactrum sp. SFR4
TCACATACCTGCTTAAAACGATATTTGTGTTTTTAAGAATGACTGACATTCATCATCAGCGTATCTCTTTGATATAAAAGATGTTTAATCTTCCAGATTACGCGCTGCGCGAGACCAGAGACGATATAAATGCCACGGCCGTTGCGGCTCTCCTACCGCGAAAACAACCTTAACCTCTCCTGCCCTATTCGCACTGTTTTTTGACTTATAACCAGCCACAGAATTCTCAATTTGAGTAGCTGCTTTTGCAGCCTGAATAATAGTCC
>NZ_JAAPBB010000863.1:0-266 GCF_019730395.1 Ochrobactrum sp. SFR4
CGAAACAAAAGCACCGAGACACAGGTTAATCGCGCGCTGCATTTCATTATTCAGCGCCGCCTTAACGGCTGTAATGGACTCCGGTGTAAAGACAATAATTGCAATCAGCACGCCGCCAAGAGCAACCGGCGCATTAACCGTCTCGATGCCATAATCGATAAGAATAGCCAGATCATGTGCCAGCAGAACAATCGGCAGGATCATCGCAATCAGCAAAACAGAGCGGATGAGAATTGCGCGCTTGTCCAGCACGTACGGAGTCTCAT
>NZ_JAAPBB010000864.1:0-266 GCF_019730395.1 Ochrobactrum sp. SFR4
CCTGCCGACCGTCCCGGCAGGCCGTATCGCCATCGGATCGGATGTTATGCTGGTTCTGGATGCCGCGCCTGAATACACCATACCTGCCACGGTCAGCTTCATCGCGGACGTCGCCCAATTTACACCAAAAACCGTCGAGACGACGGAGGAACGTCAGAAACTGATGTTCCGCATCAAGGCGAAAGTCTCGCAGGAACTGCTTCTCCGATATGTTCAGCACGTCAAAACCGGCCTTCCCGGCGTAGCCTACATCCGCACTGATCCTG
>NZ_JAAPBB010000865.1:0-266 GCF_019730395.1 Ochrobactrum sp. SFR4
CCCTGAATACATAGATTCCGACATCGAAACTGCGTGGCGCAGAGGTAAATTAATTTTCAACGCTAAACCGCTTGGCGATGTGGTTGCGGAACTTGAACGTTATCGGTCGGGAAATATCATTCTCACCAGCAAGCAATTATATGCTTTGCAAGTGACCGGCGTCTTCGATCTCTCGCAGCCGGAAGAAATTCTGCAAGCAATCGAAACCACACTTCCTGTCAGTGTAATACGCCTGCCTTTTGTCACAATTTTACGTCCGAACGCTG
>NZ_JAAPBB010000866.1:0-266 GCF_019730395.1 Ochrobactrum sp. SFR4
CCTCTTCCGTTCGCATAGGTCTTCGCTGCGTTTAGCGCAAATTTTGAGACACTGCCACTTTCTATATGCCCCCCCACAGGTGCCACATCAATCACCTGTGTTTCCCCAAAGAGGATGTTGGGAATATCCGAGCTGTGCTTTGTGCGCTTTGCAGTATGGGCGAGCATCGTTAGGGTATTTGCCATGGCGGTTGCTAGTTCATCAACTTGATATGGCAGTATTCTCATACCATCCCATACCCAGTTCGCTATCTTAGTTATGCTTTT
>NZ_JAAPBB010000867.1:0-266 GCF_019730395.1 Ochrobactrum sp. SFR4
GTATTGCTGTCCGTACAGCCGCTGTTCTTGCCCTTAAAGGCAGCACTCTGGTGGGAGATAATGTTCTTGATAGTGAAATCGGTGCAATTGACATCAATGATGATGGGACAATCAGTATAACTGATGGTCGTCCGTTTATTGCTGTTTACTCAGATGCGTCTTTTTCCGCAGCGCCAAACACTGATCTGCGTGCGCTCGTTACGAATGGCAATACAGAAATAGTCTTTGAAACCGGTGTTACCGCACAGATGGTTGAAACCAATGAG
>NZ_JAAPBB010000868.1:0-266 GCF_019730395.1 Ochrobactrum sp. SFR4
GGCTTGCCGATACACCAAAGGCAGAGCAGCGTCAGGCATGGATTAAAACGCTTGATGCGATTGCTGCCCGTAATCCTGAAGTTGTCGTGCCAGCCCATATGACTGCCGGTTCCAAAACAGATATGTCTGCTGTGTCATTCACCAAGGATTATCTGGTTGCTTTTGAAGAGGAACAGGTAAAAGCCCAAAACAGTGAAGAGCTGATTGCCGCCATGAAAAAACGCTACCCTGATCTTGGTGGCACCTCCAGCCTTGAACTAGGTGCG
>NZ_JAAPBB010000095.1:0-602 GCF_019730395.1 Ochrobactrum sp. SFR4
ACAGACCGGCAGGTCATCCACACCCATCCCGGCACCGGGGCGGAAACCCGGCTCCTGACGCACACCGAGCGCAAACGCAATCAGCCGGTTACGCTCGATGCCGCCCTGGCGGAACTGGATGATCCCCGCGCAAGATTGCTCATCAACGAGCGATCCGGTCGCTCTGCCGTTCAGGTCCCGACCACCAGCGTCATGCTGGATGATGGTGAGATCGAAAGGCGCGTGCGGCTGATCCGGCCGATGGAAGCGATGAACATTCCGGTGCGGGCGATGGGCGAGACCCATTGGATCGAGGCTGACCGTGCCGCCTTCACCACAGCCTGGAAGGCGGAACTGGCCCAGGTGCCGGAGTTCACCGACAGCATCCTGCATATGGTGACAGGGCTGCTTCTGCCGATCTGGAAACGCCTGCCGCAGGACTCCGCCCGCGTCTATCGGCTCCAGACCGACGAGGGCGAACGCATCATCGGTCGCCGGGTATCGCCGGCCTGGGCCGCCAATGCTTCGACCAGTGGCGTCACCAACAGCCTGACACCGGATGCCGCCTATGCCGCGCTGATCGAAGGTCGCACGATCCTTGATCTCGCCGAAGGGCTGCAACT
>NZ_JAAPBB010000869.1:0-266 GCF_019730395.1 Ochrobactrum sp. SFR4
ATTCCTGATGAACTCGATTATGCCTGTGCTAACCGGCTTTCCGATCAGCGTCTATATTTTCATTCAGAATGCAAAACTGAAAAAAACAACGGATGATCTGACAGAGGCCAATCGTCTTTTACAAATACGTGCTGATACCGACAGCATGACCGGACTGCTCAACCGAAATGCTTTTTTGGACACGATCAAACAACTGAACAAAACCAGCAGGCAATCTGCCTTGCTGGTAATTGATGCGGATAATTTTAAAAACATTAATGATGTTT
>NZ_JAAPBB010000870.1:0-266 GCF_019730395.1 Ochrobactrum sp. SFR4
AGTCTATCGGTAATTTCATTAATGAACTCAAAGAAGATGATAGCACTATCGAACATTCATCCGTTGAGCTAATGCAGCGCAATCCGTACCGTAAAGTCTATTCTGGCTTCACATCTCTAAGAAATTTACCGGACGCTGATAAAGATTCAGTGCTGAAAGCCATTGAAGAGGCTTCTAATTTTACCGATGCTGTTTTGAAATACTTGGAAGAGGGTGCAGAAAATGAGTAAACTTGATCGTATCAACAAAATGCGCCAAGCAAGCTT
>NZ_JAAPBB010000871.1:0-266 GCF_019730395.1 Ochrobactrum sp. SFR4
GCTGCGCTCGGCATTACAGCGATTGTCATGGCTGTACCTTATGCCTATGACGCACTGCGTTTCGGAGGCGCGCTCTATCTGCTCTATTTAGCATGGCAGGCGGTAAAACCGGGAGGCAGATCGCCGTTTCAAGTGAAGGATTTGCAAAAGGATAGCCCCCGCAAGCTTTTTATGATGGGATTTCTGACGAACTTGCTCAATCCCAAAATCGCAGTCATGTATCTGTCGCTCCTGCCACAATTCATAAGTCCCGATCATGGCAGTGT
>NZ_JAAPBB010000872.1:0-265 GCF_019730395.1 Ochrobactrum sp. SFR4
CGTTCTATTTTTGGGTCCTGCATAACCAAGCGTGCTTTTAATTTGAATGATATTGAAACGGCTGAATGGGTATCCCGTCATTTTGGAGAAATCACGGTTTTGGCTCAGCAAGTAAAAGAGGGAAAGACTTTAAGCGAAGGGAATGATTTATCATATTCCGAGCAACGCCAGAAACTGATGACTCCCGAACAGATTATGGGCATGAAGGCTGATGATCTCTTGCTTTTAGTTAGTAATCATAATCCGCTAAAAGCAAAGCAGAATT
>NZ_JAAPBB010000873.1:0-265 GCF_019730395.1 Ochrobactrum sp. SFR4
GAATTGCGGGTTGAGTTTTTGTACGCGCTGGTCGGTGATATTGATAATCAGCCCTTGCTTACCTTCCGGCAGAGCCTCTGCCATGGCCTGCGCCAGAAAGACCGGCGCTTTGACATGCACCGCAAAATGACGATCCCAGAGATCATGGGTGAGGGAGCCGATACGGTCATCTTCAAAGACGGAAGCATTATTGACCAGCAGTTCTACGGGGCCAAAAGGCTGTGCAGCCTGCTCCATCAGGCTTGCGACCTGTTTATCGTCCGAG
>NZ_JAAPBB010000874.1:0-265 GCF_019730395.1 Ochrobactrum sp. SFR4
TTTTTTATGGATTAGCTCAGCAGTATCGGAGCCAATGTATTCCACATGAACTGGCGGATGAAGAAGATTGCCAGCAGCAGCACGATCGGCGAAATATCAATACCACCTAAATCCGGCAGGATTTTACGGATCGGACGCAGAGCCGGCTCTGTCACTTTATAAAGAAATTCACCGATAGAGGCGACAAAGCGATTGCGGGAATTGACCACGTTAAAAGCATACAGCCAGGAAAACACCGCACTGGCAATGATGATCCAGGTGTAAA
>NZ_JAAPBB010000875.1:0-265 GCF_019730395.1 Ochrobactrum sp. SFR4
ATGTATGGATGTGAATTGCCTGATGCGATACGGCAGAAACCTGTTGGTTGGTGTCGGAATATTTATTGGTTTTCTGGTCTATATCGCTGGCAGTGAGGCATATGCTGCTAAAAAAACAAAACAGCAGGCTGCAGGGGTTACTCTGGAAAATGCTGTCAAAAGAGCTGTTCAATGGCATCCTTCTATTGATGAAGCGGTGAATAATCTGAATATGCGGCAATCGCGTATTGATGAGGCGGAAGCCGGCTATCTTCCGCGCATTTCT
>NZ_JAAPBB010000096.1:0-599 GCF_019730395.1 Ochrobactrum sp. SFR4
TTTTATATTGGTTTTGTATAATTTTGCCTGGAATATAAGAATATAACGTGATCTAATTTAAGTTAGTTCGCCCCCTTATTAAAGGATCCTGAATGCATACCGCCTTTTACAGTGAATCCTCTAATCTATCTGTACCGTTACATGATAACGGATCAGCCTTTAAACAGGCTTCAGTCAATCATTGCTTTACAGTAGATCAAACGAGTATAGCGGAAAATAAAGATGTTACTGTCCTCAAGTCTAGTGACAGTATTCCGATGTCCTCAAATATTTGTGTTGCCTTGACTGAGGAGCAACCCAATCAATTCACCTACGGCGCCATGTCCGGCCTGTGGTTTACTATGGCTCTCAATATTACGCATGTCGGCAGAAGGTTCGGCGGCCGGGAAGAACACTCCATCATAGCCCCTTATGATGTTTGTGTTGCCGGTGCTAATATGCCGATTGAAGTCAAAGTAGAAGCGCCGGTACAGGCTGTTCATATTTTTTTGAAACAGTCACTGGTAGAAGAAGTTAAAGCAGAACTTTATCATTCGAGTGAACGTCAGTTTGATACTCTGCCGATCTTTGCCAAGAGTGATACAAACTTAAGTATGCTG
>NZ_JAAPBB010000876.1:0-265 GCF_019730395.1 Ochrobactrum sp. SFR4
TTTTGCAGGGCCGTATTGATCATAAATCCTTGAAATAATTTTCATTTTATTTCTCCCAAGCTGTTTGATATTACCTTTCAAGCGTAAATGCGAATAATTATGCAGTTATTTATTTGATTTCACTGCCGTCAATTTTACCAGTTGTAATATAGAATGGTATCACAATATTTTTTTTATTTAAGGCTTTAATTGTCGCGGCTTAAATGATCCGGATTTATAAAATTTGTTTGCTGTTTTGTTGCGCATTTATCTTCACACCAAGCAA
>NZ_JAAPBB010000877.1:0-265 GCF_019730395.1 Ochrobactrum sp. SFR4
GCCGATAACAAGGCCCGTATCCTGCGCGTCCTTGCACCACTCGGCGTGCTGCTGCCAAACGGTCTCGGCCTCAATGTTGATGGCAAAGATATCGGCCGCGCTTATTTCGTACGCTGCTTTGAAGACGGCTGCTACGCAGAGGTTATCCTTGATGATGCGCTGATCGACACATTGCGCAAGGGTAAAGCTGCAACCTTCATCGTCTTCCAGACACCGGAAGAAGGCGTTGGCATCCCTGTTGAGCTACAGGGCTTCAGCGACGGCT
>NZ_JAAPBB010000878.1:0-265 GCF_019730395.1 Ochrobactrum sp. SFR4
GACGACCTTTAGCCCTGCTCCGGAGGCTCACTCCAACAAGCTTGGCCAGGTGTGGATGGTCAAACTCCTTCATGCAAGCTGCTTCTCTCAGGAACTCTTCTATGTCGCTTGAGGCAATGATGTCAGCTTTCAGCATCTTCACTGCCACTTTCACAAAGGAGCCATCTTCCTGCTTCAGCTGGGCTTCCCGCACTGATCCAAACTCTCCTTTGCCCAACATCCGGCCGAGGGTGAACTGCTGCTCTGGGATGAGGACGTCCTCCAG
>NZ_JAAPBB010000879.1:0-265 GCF_019730395.1 Ochrobactrum sp. SFR4
TATTGTCGAGCGCCATATTTTCATCGCGCGGATAGGGGCGGTGTTGCAGAAGGATGCGTAGTTGATGACGGAAGCGGAGCGCTACGATGCCGTCGTGATCGGCTGTGGCGAGGGCGGGAAATACCTCGCCTGGCATATGGCGCAAGCCGGCCAGAAGGTAGCTGTCATCGAGCGGCGCTGGATCGGCGGCTCGTGCCCCAACATCAACTGCCTGCCCAGCAAGAACGAGATCTGGAGCGCGGGTATTGCTCATGCCGTTGCCCAC
>NZ_JAAPBB010000097.1:0-590 GCF_019730395.1 Ochrobactrum sp. SFR4
TAGTTTCGGAGGTGTTGTCACGTTAAGTTTGTGATGTCGAGAATGGGGCTGAGCTCCTGAATTTTCAGCCGAGGCAGGCTGCAAAATTCCATACAGCGAACGCTTCGAGGCGATGGTAACGTATTGTTTGTGCGCTACGGCGATGGGATGGAACTGAAAAGCGATTGCGGGTGGCAGAATGCATGGATACGAACCGCTGCAACGCTCCCGGCGATCGGTGGCCTTGCATGGTTCGCTCCCGTTTTCGAAACGGCAAGTGGCTATTCTCAGCCCTATTATTGAGGCCCTTGTGCGACCAATGATCTAGGCTGGGTGCCACACCCGCCTTTGCCGCACCATAGGAGCGAAGTTTATCAGTGACGATGCGTTTGGGAACAAAACCATAGCGTTTCATCAAAGCCAGCAGCAGACGCTTGGCCGCCTTTTTGTCACGCCGCTTTTGCAATATTTCTTCGAGAACGATGCCATGCTGATCGACCGCGCGCCAGAGCCAAAACTTGGTTCCGGCGCATTTCACCACGACTTCGTCCAGATACCAAACATCACCAGGGCGTACCTGTTGTCGTCGCAGATTGCGAGCGATCTGAGGT
>NZ_JAAPBB010000880.1:0-265 GCF_019730395.1 Ochrobactrum sp. SFR4
GTACCGGACGGACGGATGACCACACGACCGCTGCCATTGAGAGCATTTTTACCCTCTTCAATGGCCTGCATAACGGATTTATTCTCAAGCAGCTTGCCGCCGGAAACACGCACATTTTTGAGAATCTGCGGTACCGGTTTAAATTTACGGCAAACTTCGCTCAGCGGGCGCTGCTGCTCCTGCATCACTGCCAGAATTTGCAGCGCTGAAATCAGGCCGTCGCCGGTTGTGCCAAATTCTGACAACACAATATGACCGGACTGTT
>NZ_JAAPBB010000881.1:0-265 GCF_019730395.1 Ochrobactrum sp. SFR4
GTTGAGGCTGTTGCTTCTGCTGAAAGCCGCAGTTTTTATCTGCGCTGTGGTTTTGAGGAACTGGAGAATGTACCGGTTGAATTGGGGACAGCTATTCGGATGAGCAAAAGCTGCTGAGACTCTACATATAAGTTTTTTATGATTCACGTGAAATGACGGGTATGCGGGCGTAATAAATATCCCATTCATCCTCGCTGGTTTTATGAAATCCGTGCCTCTCATAGAAGCGTGCGGCATCGCTTTGCTGCAAAACACTGAGTGTGAT
>NZ_JAAPBB010000882.1:0-264 GCF_019730395.1 Ochrobactrum sp. SFR4
CCGCTGTCAGCAGGATCAGATCACCTTTGCGATAGGCACTCTGCCCCAGAGACAGGCTGAGCGGAATAGTCGCCGCCGATGAGTTGCCATAATCCCTGATTGTGCGGGCAGTCACCGCATTGCTCAATTGTAACTGTTCGCCCACCGCATCAAAAATCCGTGCATTGGCCTGATGCGGCACAAAATGATTGATCGTGGCGGGTTCAACATCTGCCTGTTGTAAAACTGTTTTGCCGCCTTCCGCCATGGTCTTCACCGCCTGTG
>NZ_JAAPBB010000883.1:0-264 GCF_019730395.1 Ochrobactrum sp. SFR4
GGATTGCTCGTCACGATGAAACAGTCTCCATTTCAGATGAGAAAAATATACAACAAAAACATATTGTTAGTGGAATTAAAATCAAAGCATTGGATCAAGCCACTGGCCTTTATTTCTGGGTCATTGTCGGTTGTGGCGAGAATATCGTGACTTTTGAACGAGATATTCACTGGATCACCTTTCCCGGCCGTCGCAAAACGGAAAGGTGGCTGCATGACACCTGGCTAAATGCCAATAGTGACAAGTGTATCAGATTTAGTTGAT
>NZ_JAAPBB010000884.1:0-264 GCF_019730395.1 Ochrobactrum sp. SFR4
GGTTCCGGTAAAACAACATTGCTTATGATGCTGGCCGGCTTCACGCAGCCGACTTCAGGCAAAATCCTTGTTGACGGTAAAGCGATTAATGCTGTGCCAACCCATAAGCGGGGCATTGGCGTTGTATTCCAGAATTATGCATTGTTCCCGCATATGTCTGTGGGCGAAAATATCGCTTTTCCGCTGCAAATGCGCGGTGTTGGCAAAGCTGAAATTTCTGAACGCGTGGCCAAAGCGCTGGATATGGTGCAGCTTTCTGCAATG
>NZ_JAAPBB010000885.1:0-264 GCF_019730395.1 Ochrobactrum sp. SFR4
ATGCGGATGCGGACGAACAAGGATAGGGACCTGCTGTCCGTGTTCTTGTATTTGTTCTTTAAGCTCGGCCAGCTTTTCAGCGTCCAAGCCCATGCGGTCATTGATGAATGAGCCGTCAACGAGATCTGTCGATAACTCGACTATCACTTGCCCTGCTGTGAGCTTTTTTTCAATCGCGTCTGCACGCTGAGCACGCGCAGACATGGCTTCCAGGGACTGTGAAATAGCACCAACAGCGCCACTGGCCTTTTGCGGTATTTTCAT
>NZ_JAAPBB010000886.1:0-264 GCF_019730395.1 Ochrobactrum sp. SFR4
GGAAGGCTGGCTGAATGATTTGCCACGATCAACGGCAGTGATTATGTGCAGTCATGACCGCGCTTTTCTCGATGCTGTGACCAAGCGTACATTATTTTTGCGGCCGGAAAATTCGCAGATTTACGCTCTGCCTTATAGCCGTGCTCGTGTGGCATTGGATGAGGCCGATGCTGCTGATGCCCGCCAATACCAGAAAGATATGAAAACGGCACAGCAATTGCGCAAACAGGCTGCAAAGCTCAATAATATCGGCATCAATTCGGG
>NZ_JAAPBB010000887.1:0-264 GCF_019730395.1 Ochrobactrum sp. SFR4
CGGTATCAATTTTAGCCAGAATTTCTTCTGCGCCCATGCGACCGGAGCCGAAAACCTCACCATTGAGGAAAATTGACGGAACCGACATGACCTGTCGATCCGCAACTTCATCCTGAAACAGCGCGCCATCAATGGCGACATGCTCGATACCAGGATTAAGAACAGCCATCAGATTGAGCGCCTGCACCACATCAGGGCAGTTCTGACAGGACAGCGAATAATATGTCTCGAAACGGAATGTACCCTTCACACCACGAATCTGAT
>NZ_JAAPBB010000888.1:0-264 GCF_019730395.1 Ochrobactrum sp. SFR4
TTCACCACGGCGCAATTCCAACGATACATTTTCTACCGCATGGACACGTCCAACCGTCTTGCTAAGAAAACCCTTCTTGATATTAAAGCGCGTTACCAGCTTATCTACGGTCAAGACTGGTGGTTCATCGCGTTTCACAGTATCTTCAGTAGGCTTTGGCGGATGAACTTCGCCGGTCTGCATATCCACATCGGGGAAGCGTAATGGCCGGTCTTTGCCATTCATCGAACCCAATTGTGGAACAGCCGACAAGAGCGCGCGCGT
>NZ_JAAPBB010000889.1:0-264 GCF_019730395.1 Ochrobactrum sp. SFR4
GTGCACTTGGTTCTGCTGAGAAATTCAATGAAGTGATCACACCGGTTGCAGACAAGCTCGGCGCTGCTATTGGTGCCAGCCGTGCTGCGGTTGATGCCGGTTATGCACCAAATGACTGGCAGGTTGGTCAGACCGGTAAAGTCGTTGCGCCGCAACTCTATATCGCTTGCGGTATCTCCGGTGCGATCCAGCATCTGGCCGGTATGAAGGATTCCAAAGTGATCGTTGCGATCAACAAGGATGAAGAAGCACCGATTTTCCAGG
>NZ_JAAPBB010000890.1:0-264 GCF_019730395.1 Ochrobactrum sp. SFR4
CAGCTTTATCCGGAATGCCCTTTTTAGGATCAAGCAAAGACGGATCACAGGACCAACGGATTTCTACGCCGCCAAACAGATAGGCTTTCGACCGCGCCATACGATATAGACGCTCCGGGTCAAATTTGACGTTCTTACCGAAAATTTCCGGATCCGGATGGAAACGCACCCGCGTACCGCGGCGGTTATGGACTTCTCCAAGTTCTTCCAGATCACCCAGTGGCAGCCCGCGGGAGAAACGCAGACGATAGAGGCGGCGGGCAC
>NZ_JAAPBB010000891.1:0-264 GCF_019730395.1 Ochrobactrum sp. SFR4
TGCAGTCTTTGGCGAAAGCGACATGGTGCTTAACAGCATGTGCCAGAGCCGGAACGATCTGTTCCAGCGAGAATTCAGCTTGTATCTCGCCTTTCGGACGACCGAAATGCGCGAGCAGAATAACCTTCGCGCCACGCTCGCGTAAATTATTGATGGTCGGGATGATGCGGTCGATACGGGTGGTGTCCGAGACTTTGCCATCCTGCATCGGTACGTTCAGATCAACGCGAACGAGGACGCGCTTGGATGCAACATCGGCATCTT
>NZ_JAAPBB010000892.1:0-264 GCF_019730395.1 Ochrobactrum sp. SFR4
AGATCGCCGGTGAGACGGTTGCTCACATCGCTGATGCCGGAAGCAATTGCTTCTGCACGCTCTGTCAGGCGGCTTTCTGTGCCGGAGAGGTTTTCCAGAACACGGGCGCTGAACGCTTCAGAATGTGCGCCAAGCACATCGCTGGTGCGTGTCGCTGTTTCTGCGATACGGCTTTCGATGCCGCTGAGTTCGCCGGTGAGACGGGTTTCAATGGCTTCAAGACCGGAAGCAATCTGGCTGGCGCGTTCACCAAGGCGGGCTTCT
>NZ_JAAPBB010000893.1:0-264 GCF_019730395.1 Ochrobactrum sp. SFR4
CGGGGGATCGATGACGATCTTGCAAGCAACGACTGGATCGGCTTCGGCCAGTCACATGGAGCGGTCGGTCATCAGTTGGCCGATTGGCTGCCCGGAGTGCAACCGATCTACCGCACCAATTCGATTGCGGCCGCCATTGCCGCGGCGAGGGCCGGAATCGGCCTTGCGCCGCTGCCCTGCGCTGTAGCCGACGGCGCGCCCGACCTTGTCCGGGTCGCCATGTTTCCGGAAGATTTCCAGCTCGATCTGTGGCTGCTGACCCAT
>NZ_JAAPBB010000894.1:0-264 GCF_019730395.1 Ochrobactrum sp. SFR4
TGCGCGATAGCTGTTGTGTTCAGGCGGCGATTTTTGACCAGATCGAGGGTGCCGGATTTCTGGATTGCCTCAACAAAGGAATTCCAGCCGCGCGGTTTGGTGAAATATTGCTGCGCTCTCTGAAAATCCTGCTGATAGGTGGCGAAGGAATATGTGAAGGACGATGTGACCGCCTCGGCGGCATAGGTCGAAACCTCTGCCGCGCTCAAATGCGGCCGATCAAGCGGAATGAGGGGTTGAATCCGTCCATCCGTTGTAGTGGCG
>NZ_JAAPBB010000098.1:0-586 GCF_019730395.1 Ochrobactrum sp. SFR4
AGGCAGCTTGAAGGGAGCATGTGATCAGGTTCTCGCCGACACGGTAGGGGTGGAACTTGTATTACACCCTCAGCCTGACCTTACTGGACTTGGCTACACGGAAGAGGAAAAGATTGCACTCGTCGCAGAGATCAAGAGCCGGTGGAAGCGTTATGCGTGGAACCCGTCTGAGTGTGATATGCGTGGCAAGTTTTCAGTTCCTCAACTCGTGGATATCGCACTTCGTTGGTATATAGCTTATGGCGAGGTCACCGGTCTTATAAGCTATATGCCAAGAGAGCAACGCAAACGCTACGGCATTACCACAGGAACAAAAGTCTGTTTGGTGCCTCCTAACAAGTTAGTTCAGGATACGAGCAAACTTGAGGGACTTTTTCAGGGTATCTATCACGACAAAAACGGACGACCTGTTGGGTATCTCTTTGAAGAAGATCACGCGGGCATCACTCAGAAAGTCAAATACCCAGCCAAAGATGATAAAGGTCGGCACGTCGCCATCCATATTTTTGAACCTTTCGATGCAACGGACGTGCGTGGCATTTCAGTTCTGACATCCGCTTTCAGAAAGCACGCTCAGCATGAGGTT
>NZ_JAAPBB010000895.1:0-264 GCF_019730395.1 Ochrobactrum sp. SFR4
GATTTCCTGAGCCTGATCATACAGTGCTTTACGCTGCGCCTGATCCTGAAGACCACGGGCTTCTTCCAGCAATGCATCTATTTTTTTATTGCAGAAACCGGCATCATTGAGGCTGCCTTTACAGGTGTCAAACTGATGGATATTGCCATCCGGATCAGCACGACCTGACCAGCCGCTCTGACCGACTTCGTAGCTTTTTTCTTTCAGCGTGCTCTGCAATGCTGCAAATTCAGTCGGACGAAGGGAAATGTCGAAACCGGCTTC
>NZ_JAAPBB010000896.1:0-264 GCF_019730395.1 Ochrobactrum sp. SFR4
CGACGCGGGCGGCGGCATTGGCGTTCTCAACCCGGCCTGCCGGTGTTCCGGCAGCGGTTCCGCCGCGTGCGACCGCCCAGGCCGGCGGCGTGTGAAGCGGCCGAGGCCGGTCATCGGTGACAGCGGTCGGCACGACGGGCAACGCTGGCACATCGGCATCATAGCTGAACTGCGGCGTCTTGTTGGTGGCGCAGCCTGCCAGCATGGTGACCGAAAGCAACAAAGCTGCAAAGGCGGGTTTACGGAAAACCGGCAAGGCGGAAT
>NZ_JAAPBB010000897.1:0-264 GCF_019730395.1 Ochrobactrum sp. SFR4
ATAGTATTTTGATGAAAAATGGAAGCTGAGGCACTTTTCTCGAGCTTTCATAGCTTTGCTTTACTGATTCGTTTGAGCTGTTTTGATAAAAGTTTTTGCAAATGATTTGCAGTACAAATGATTTTAAGCCTCTGAATTTGCTGATTTATTGTTTTAATATGCCTGACTGAAAATCAGTTGCAACTGGACAGGAAAAACAAGCGAAAATTGACATGTCTGGTACTTTAGAGATTTGGAATTGGCGCGTTTTGCTCTAAAGACGGT
>NZ_JAAPBB010000898.1:0-264 GCF_019730395.1 Ochrobactrum sp. SFR4
TGAGCATTGGTATTGCGCTGCGCAGTTCCGAAAATGCAAACACTGTAGAAACAGATATCTTCGATGAAGCTGACAAAGCCTTATATCAGGTGAAGCGCAACGGGCGTGACGGCTATGCGTTTTATCACGCGGGTGTCAGTGCATAAGCCAATAAAAAACCCTGCCATGAAGGCAGGGTTCTGAGTGTTGTATAATGTGTCTTATATTACTGTGTGATTTCGAATTTCACAGTAACATTCACATTGTAGCTGTTTTCACCTGCGG
>NZ_JAAPBB010000099.1:0-582 GCF_019730395.1 Ochrobactrum sp. SFR4
CCATTCGTGCTCATGCAGCAGAACTTGGTCTTGTTAGCCGCCAAGGCGTTGTTGGCTCAATGCAACTTGTTGAGGTAATCGAATGTGAAGAAGATGCGAGCTTACCAACAGTTGCCCGCATGGCTTTATTGCCGTTAGTGCGCCAAATGAAAGCAGTTCACAACGAAATAATAGGCTTGGAGAAATCAATTCATGCTTGGCATAAACAAAATGAATTGAGCAAACGCTTGGAAAGCGTGCCAGGCATTGGGCCGATAATAGCAAGCGCGCTGAGCGCTACGATCACTGATCCTAGAGTGTTCAAGTCGGGCCGGGAGCTTGCGGCATGGATAGGTTTGGTTCCTCGCCAGAATTCGTCGGGAGGAAAGAACCGGCTGGGGAGTATCACCAAACAAGGTGATCCATATTTACGGCGTCTTCTTGTTCTCGGAGCACATTCCGTCTTACGCTTTCGCAAGAAAAGTACTGTTCAAACGACACAATGGGCCGCCGGGCTTTTGGAGCGCAAACCTTATATGGTTGCTGCTGTCGCGTTAGCCAATAAAATGGCTCGAATTGTCTGGGCGCTTATGGTGCACGGTT
>NZ_JAAPBB010000899.1:0-264 GCF_019730395.1 Ochrobactrum sp. SFR4
TGTCTCATCGACAAGACCAATGTCTTTGCCTGCTTTGTAGGCTTTTTCGAGTGCAGCACCCCATGTATTCCAGGACAAACTATCAATATCCACGCCCTTATGCGCTTCCTGAATAATCGCACGCCATTTGGTTTTATCTGCAAGCTCAAGATATTCTGCTGACAAATCACTATACAGCTTATTGCCTGTAGCCTGCTTCATCAGGCGCAATTGCGCGTCAACACTCAGCAACCCGCGTTCTGAAACATCACCGGCATTGAGATC
>NZ_JAAPBB010000900.1:0-263 GCF_019730395.1 Ochrobactrum sp. SFR4
GACGAACAACTGCGCCTGCCATGGAAATTGCACCATCAATGATACCACCGAAACCATGATGAGGACCGCGGGGAACGACCGCTTTGCAAAACATATTGAATTGTAGCTGGCGGACTTCTTCGACATCACGGATGGCACCGAAAACAACTGCGCCGCCTAATTTGCGATGGGCTGCCTCTGCAGTCATGATACCGCCCCATACGGCGGTATCATCAACACCGCCCGCATCAACGACGATGATTTCTCCCGCCAGTGCTTCACCG
>NZ_JAAPBB010000901.1:0-263 GCF_019730395.1 Ochrobactrum sp. SFR4
GAATCCGATGAACAAAACGGACAAATCGACATCGGAATTTCGGTCAGAACAAAGAAATTGGCCTCAGCCTTCAGCGGCGGCGCCATAAAACCACTAATTTCGACTTGTTTTCCCGCAGAATTTTTTACCTGATCCGAAAACTCCAACCCCAGAACACCAAAGCTTTTATAGAGTTTGTCAAAGCCAAGCTGCTCGCTGGCAGATGTCCGGTTAGTCAAGCTCAGCAAAGGTGCACTTGCCAATGCAGCAAGCATAAGCTGCCT
>NZ_JAAPBB010000902.1:0-263 GCF_019730395.1 Ochrobactrum sp. SFR4
AGCAGGAAAAACACTGGCGCTTGTCGGTGAATCCGGCTCCGGCAAGAGTGTGACCTCGCTTGCGGTTATGGGGCTTTTGCCGGAAGCAACCGGTCACGCAACCGGTTCGGTCCGGCTTGGGGATACGGAATTGCTGGGTCTTTCAGAAAACCGGATGCGCAGTATTCGCGGCAGTCAGATCAGCATGATTTTTCAGGAGCCGATGACATCGCTTAATCCGGTGCAAAGGATTGGTGATCAGCTGGCAGAGGTTATCCGTTTGC
>NZ_JAAPBB010000903.1:0-263 GCF_019730395.1 Ochrobactrum sp. SFR4
CATTCACGATGCGTATTGAGAACTACCTGAGGGCGCATGCACAAAAGACCGGTGAGAAAACCGCGCTGGTCACAGGACAAGTGCGCCTGACTTATGCGGAGTTTGATGCAAAGACCGAAGCACTGGCGCAATATCTGCTGGCACAGAATGTGCAGCGCGGCGACCGTGTTGTTATCTTCATGGATAATTGCTGGCAGGCGGCGGTTTCGGTTTTTGCTATTCTCAAGGCTGGTGCGGTTTTCACATTGGTAAACCCGTCAACC
>NZ_JAAPBB010000904.1:0-263 GCF_019730395.1 Ochrobactrum sp. SFR4
TTGGATTCGGCCAACGATGGTCGGGGCTGACAAGGACATCATTGATGGCCGTCCGACCGTTTACGGGGCGTCCTAGTAGCCTGCGGCTCAGTCCCTTAGTGGTGGCCTTTTGCTGTGTAAGGCCGATCGGGTCTGGAGCTGTTCGGACGCCTCGGCAAGCACCGCGAGGAGAGGTTTGTTAGTTCAATCGCCTTGCACCGGAATGCAATAATTAGAATGCGGTTTGATGGGGATGATTTGTCGCGATGGCTGGGAAGCAATTC
>NZ_JAAPBB010000905.1:0-263 GCF_019730395.1 Ochrobactrum sp. SFR4
TTTCAAGGCCGATCTCACTATGGTTTTTCAGGACACCAGCATAAAGGGTGGCTTCAAACGTCAATTCACTGAGACCACGGCCGAGATATTGCAGAGCGGTTTCGCCGGATAGACGCGGGGTTTCTTCCCAGCGCCAGCTGTCAGACCGACCAACAATATGCGGTGCTAAAGTGCGCATCTCAAAAGTGAAACTGCCAAGTTGGGGATAGCAACGCCTGCAATACTAGCGGCCTGCTCAACACCAAAAAGAGCGCCGACAATCA
>NZ_JAAPBB010000906.1:0-263 GCF_019730395.1 Ochrobactrum sp. SFR4
ATCACAGCAGAAGATGTATTACCGGCTTCATAATTTCTTTGTGCGGCACGCAGCAGTTTTGCGACTTCAGCGGCAGGCTTTTCAGCAGTGGTCAGTTTATTGCGATAGGCGCGGGCCTCATCCAACATACTGGCCGGTACAAATGTCAGCGGCGGTGGTGCAGCAAGTTCAACCTCTACCGCAGCAGGGTCAAGAACCTTACCGGCAACAGCGCCCTCAATGGTATTCATTTGACCATAATCGGACTTCAGAAAGCACCATTT
>NZ_JAAPBB010000100.1:0-574 GCF_019730395.1 Ochrobactrum sp. SFR4
GGCCGGTAGTTGCAGCTTTGGCAGGTGTTCCGGCTGGCCGTCTCACGGACCGGTTTGGTGCAAAATGCATTCTCGCAACCGGCCTGAGTGCCATGATTGTCGCACTCATCTGCATGGCCTATCTGCCGGTGCATATCGGAGTAACCGGTTATATCGTATCACTTATTATACTGACACCGTGTTTTCAGCTATTTTTGACAGGCAATAACACAGCCATCATCAATGCCGCTCCTGAGGACCACCGTGGCATCATATCAGGTTTAATGGGATTATCGCGCAACTTAGGTTTTATGACTGGAGCATCGGTCATGGCGACAATATTTATTTCATCACTCGGGCAACCGGATCTGGTTCATGCCACAGTCAGTTCTGTCGGCTCAGCCTTTACTGTCACATTGCTAACAGCTGCAGGACTGGCACTTATCTCGCTGATCATTACGCTCGTCAGCCTCAAAAATAGTGCAGCCTGAAATACTAAAAATATTCCGGTGCGGGCCTGATATCCGGCCTGCACCTCATCGCTCAGAGCCTGCCCTGCCGGAGGTTCTGTAGTGAACTGATGTCACAGTTTTAG
>NZ_JAAPBB010000010.1:0-115558 GCF_019730395.1 Ochrobactrum sp. SFR4
TAAATCAACCCATAAACCGAGCCGGAAAATCCAATCTTCAAAAGCACAATTAGTCTCAAATCATTCGACGACGGACACACTGGTATAAGCCGCAGCAATACTGCCGGATTTCGCTGCCGAGCCAAAAATATCCGGACGACCGCTGCGTACATCTGCGTTTAACTCGGATACAGAACTGACCTGATCCGGACGATACGGCTGTTTCACACCATTGTCCCATAATTCGCCTTTCAGGCGAACACCGAAAGTCTGACCGGGTTTAAGAATATCCTGAATGCGCAGCGTCGTCATTCTGACGGCACCGCCGATGGCACCGGCTGCGGCGGGTGTAAGATCAGGCCCCTTACTAATCACCACATCGCTGATCAGATCGGGATCAATATAGCTACGCTGCTGCGTACCGGCATAACCACGATAAACATTGAGCGACTGTTGTGAACCATCCACGGTCACCGCCACACGGCTTTGCCCCTGAACACCGCGAATATTCACATCAAGACCACCACCGTTACGGCTGTCTGCAACCTGCACACCCGGTAAGCCCTTGAGCATATCTGCCGACGATACCGAGCCATAACGATTGATCTGTTCTTCTGAGAGATAAACCGTGGATTTAGGCGCGGAATAGACGGCTGATGCTCCATCTACAGCACCGGCAGGCGTCGTAATCGTGATCATGTTCAGCTGAGTTGCACCATCAGCATTCACACCGCCGGCATTTGCCGTTGCTTCATCAGGTGTATAGAGGCTGACTGTGCGGCTATCGACAAAACGATAATGCAGTTTAGAAGGACCAAGAACGCGTTTGAGTGCTGCTTCCGGTGACTGACGTCCGATCACGGCTGCGGATTGTCCGGAAATTGCGCCGCCATTCTGGCGCACAACCTGTATGCCGGTGGTTGCCGTAAAATCAGCCAATGCTGTGAGCAGCGGTTTCGCCGGAATATTGAAATTATAGCTGGTGCGATCCTGTGCCGTTGTGGCGGATTGCGCCAAAGCACCAGCCGGATAAGCGGACATAAGCGCGATGAGCGAAACACCGCTGGCGGTGAACGCAGTTCTGATGGTCTTCATTCTGGACGTTTCCTGTTCAAATTCAAGGACGTCAGGCCCTTAATCAAAGAACGGTTTGCCCGAATAAAACCCGTAAAAATAATTTTACCGGTAGATAATTGTCATCAAGCCCGGCACACGCACCACAGTCAGATTGAGCGTGCTGCGCAGAGCATCAAAAACCGCATCAGGATCTTGCGCCTGAAACACGCCGGATACCGGCAGATTTTCCAACTCTTTATCGCTGAGAATAATACGTCCCGCAGTATATTTGCCGAGTTCATGCAGCACTGATTTAAGCGGGGTCTGGTTCATCATGATCAAACCGCGCCGCCATGCAAGACGGGCTTCCGCATTGCCGTCACGGATTTGTTCGATCTTGTCCGGCGTTACTGCTGCGCTGTCTCCGGCCTCCAGCCGGATCGTATCCGTCTTGCCTGTGGAATGCACCGCAACCAGCCCGCGCTCAACGGTCACTTTGGTCATCTCAGGTTCCAGCTCAACAGCAAAGGCTGTGCCAAGCACATGCACAGAGGCGGTGCCACCCGTTACATGAAACGGCCGGTTTTCATTCCGTGTCACATCAAACCATGCACGGCCGCGAACCAGCTCGACATTGCGTTCCGCATCACTGAAATTCGTATTGATGGCGCTGTCGCCATCAAGATAGACCCGGGATCCGTCACTCAGCGTTAATTCGCTATAGGTGCCGGGTGCCACAGCATATTCAGCAAAAGCACGTTCTATCAGCCCTGCATCGCGCCAGAGCGCTGTTGATGTCATGACAACAACAGCCGCCGCTGCAACACTGCCCCATTTGGCAAAATACCTGAGAGAAAAAGGCTGCCGCTCCCGTTTGCGATGCCAGCCGCTTCCGGCCGCTTCACGGGCGGGCGCTTTCAGATCCGTCCAGAGCTGCGCAGTTCGCTGATAGGCTTGTTCATGCATCGGGCTTTGCTCAAGCCATGCCTGAAAAGCCCGCTGTATATCTGCGCTGACCGGCTGACTGCTCATCCGCACGAACCATTGCGCGGCTTCCTCAATGGCAGCATCTGTCAGTTTTTCAGAACCGTCGGTTTTCAGCATGAGATGAAGCATTTTCCATGAAGCACGCAGTTGCCCGCAAATTGATGACAGACAAACATAATCATTTCCGGTCACGCATCTGCTGCCACTTATGGCAGTAAGCAATTGCTGCCGCCATTTCTTTTTCAACCGTACTCAATGAAAGCTGTAACTGATGCGCAATCTGCTGATAGGTCATACCGTCAACTCTGGCCAGCAGAAAAATCTGCGCGCGGCGTTCCGGTAAGGCATGGATTGCATCCAGCAAAGCAAACAGGTCATGACGCGCTTCGATGATCCGTTCAGGCTGAATGAAGTCTGACATCTCACAGCTTTGCTTGTCATATGCAACTTTATCCGGCTGCACTTTACGGCTGCGCAACTGATCCAGCGCCAGTGTCGTGACAGTGCGCACGACCAGCCCGTCGTCATTTTCCGTTAAAGACCGTTTGGATAATTTGACATAAGTATCATGCAGAATATCTTCCGCATCCTGTGCATTGCCGAGAATACGGGCTGCAAGCCGTTTCAGGCGCAAACGCTCCCTGACATAAATCCGTTCAAAAACAGCGTTCATGGGGGGCATATAAAACCTGCAAAAATAATGCGTGCAATCGCAATGCAAAAAATAACTGGAGTTATTTACTCATCTTTAAAATGAATAGCAAGATATCTGACTAGCAATATTCCAGACCACAGATAGTTGACGACGTTAATAACATAATGTCCCTTCTGTAAGAGTGTCGATTACCGCGATCTGAACGGCTTTGACTTCGCAAGTAGGCGTCGGGACCAGAGCAGTCAAAAATCGTACGTTAAGTCCGAACAAACGATGAATCCGCGGTCAGTTCCGGTTCGGGCCAAAACGACGCCGGAAGGCTACTTCCGCTACCCGAATTGACCCTAGCCGATGAGTAGTGCCACGTTGAACCAAGTTCTCACGCTGATGTGACGGCTTTCGCAGAGAGAAGATAAGCCGCTGGACATGTTTGGGCCGCACGGCATCGACACTGCTGCACAAAACTGGTTACAACATCAACTGGATCGAGAATGCCTTACTCATAAACAGCAGGCGTGCGGCGGACATGATAGACGAGTGGACGCTTAGAACGTGTTGACGTTTTAAGCGTCAACGCCAGCCACATTCATCTTGAAGCACCGCTGTCCGATCCCGGCAGCGGTTTTCTGTTTCAGTCCAGACCGTAGTCGGGCGGGTCCATCCAGACCAGGTCGCTCCCCCGCCAGTACTGCAACATGATCGCGCGTGCGTTGAAGCAGTTGTCGAATCGCCAATCCGCCATGCGCAGCGGCAGCGCCTCATAGATGGGAGCCGGCACGTCTTCCAGCACCGTCCGGGGTTCGAGCGCCTTGAATTGCACCGTATAGCCTGCGGGGCAGTTTTCTTTCCCGAAGCGATGGGGACGGGCCAGTTCCAGAAGCAGCCAGTCTCCATTCAGTCCCAGGGCGTTGACAAACAGATCACCCAGCGGCTGGGTCTGCGCGAAGCGCACGCCTGGCATGGTGCGCAGATCCGACGCATCCCCCTTCAGTCGCTCTTCGCCGCCCAACCGCTCACGCTCCGCGTGGCTGCCTGCCGGCAGCACCATGTCACCCCAAACAATGGCCTGTGGCAAGCTGAAATACCGTTGCTGCTTCAACTACACCTCATGGCGCTCCCGTTGGTAGTCAGCCCACATAAGTTGCACCCACATCAGCGCCGTCGATATGGGCAGCACCGACAACAGCATGGCCCCTGTCCATTGCCATGCACGTAATGGCGGGCGCGCCGTACCACGGTGCTTATGCCAAAGCCTCCACCCCCACCACGACAGCAGCAGGACCCCGATGAGGATCGCCAGCAGAATCAGCAGATAGCCAACAGCGGCTGCACCTTCAGCCCCAGGAATCATGAAACACCTCTCCGAGAGGCATTCACACCACCACGCTGCGTAACCCTCATAGCCAAACTGCCACCCATCGGCTGGTTGCAGGTGTCATTAATTTTTGAAGTGCGGCGCTATCTGTCATCTTTTTGTTTATCATCAAGTGTGGATGGACGACCCAAAGATTTCCCTTCAGACTTGGCGCGCTTGAGGCCTAATTGCGTCCGTTCGAGATACTCGGTTGCATCATCCTCATATTCGCGTAGTGTTTCGTCTTTGGCGAATAAAACACAAGGGCCGTAAGAACCACGCGGATCATAGGCATAACCCTTTTCCGCCAGCGCCTGTGTTATGTCGCGAATTCCGGCCAACCCGTAAAGATGGTCATGAAGCTCAAGGAAAATACGCTCAATGCCACTCAGTTCCGCTTTTTGCAGCAGATCGCGTTCGGCACCCTCAATATCCATCACCAGCATATTGATATCATTTGCAGCTATAAAGCTGTCTATATTGGCTGAAGCCAATGATATTTCATGTTCATATGGCCCCTGATCCTTGTCCATTGAGGACATCCAGAGATCTTTACGCACATAAAAACGATGGTCCGCAGGTTCACCTGCGGCGAGAATACCCTGAGTTAAAAATACATTGCCCGCAGTATTTATATCCAGAACACGCTGAGCGAGCGCAGCAGTTGAAGGATTGGCTTCAAAAGCCCAAATCTGCACATCAGGGATAGTGGCCATTAAAGAGGTTATCACACCGATACCGGAGCCAAGCTCCAACACACGATCACTGCGCTTGACAGCTTTAAAAACCCATTTGGCTTCTTTCGCCTCATAACGACCGCTGATAATTGCCTGCCAGATAACAGGAGAAACTTCATCAGGGGCAAATGGGATCTTAATACCGTGTAATGTGACAGTCTCCACGCCTGTGCTCCTTTGGCGCTTGAAATTGGCGGCATTTCAGGAGCACAAACGGATGCCTTGCACTCTCTGAAAGAATAAGCAGGGCATAACATATATATGAAATTTAGTATATTTTTTAACGCATTATATTAGTTTTATTAAGTGCGAAGATGCGCCAGTTCAGAAGCTGAAACCGGACGACCGAACAAATAACCCTGAACCTGATCGCAACCGACCCGCTTCAGACACTCCAGTTCTTCTTCGGTTTCAATTCCTTCCGCAATCGTAATCATACCAAGACTCTGGCCGATCCCCGTGACGAGTTCCACGATAGCCAATGCATCAGGATTGGTCGTCACATCCCTGATGAAAGAACGGTCAATTTTGATTTTATCAAACGGGAAGCTGCTCAGGCTGCCCAGAGAAGAATAACCTGTACCAAAATCGTCCATCGCAATCTGAATGCCAACGGCCTTCAATCGCCGCAGCGTAAGTAAAGTCTGCTCATTCTTGTCGAGTAAAACGGATTCTGTAATTTCCAACTCCAGCCGTTCAGGATTAAGTCCGCTCTCACGCAAAATAGTCGTAACCCGCTGGATCAGGTTTTTTGTGCTGAATTGCACCGGCGACAGATTGACCGCAACTTTAAATGGTCTTTTCCAGAGAACAGCCTCCTGACAGGCCTGTTGCAGAACCCAGTCCCCCAAATCGTGGATCAGACCGGTTTTCTCCGCAACCGGAATAAATTCCGACGGCGGAACAGCACCGCGTACCGGGTGTGTCCAGCGCAGCAATGCCTCATAACCACAAATCTCACGTGTATAAGTATCTGCCTGAGGCTGATAAAAAACTTCCATTTCGCCATTTTTCAACGCATCACGAAGATCGGCCTCAAAAGCTTTTTTCTCAAGCAGCCGCGTTTGCATATGCGGCTGAAAAATGCAGGCGTGGCCGGCACCCAGTGCCTTGGCTTCATAAAGTGCAAGATCCGCATGCTTGAACAGCTCTTCCACATCAGGTTCGGTCGAAGAAATAGCGACACCGATACAGGTGCCGATCTTTATCTCCCTGTCATTGATATTATAGGGAGAGCTGATGACACGCATCAGATGATGAGCAAATTCAAGCGCTCTTTCCGAGGTCAGGCCGGTTGATAAAACAGCAAATTCATCACCGCCCAAGCGGCAAATGAGGTCATCTTTATGACTGAACTCAACCAACCGGTTGGCAACGGCCTGCAAAAGCACATCACCCACATCATGACCCAGCGTGTCATTGACATCTTTGAAACCGTCAAGATCAAACAACAATACCACGGCAGGCGAACCGTCATTCCTCGCACCCTGCATACGTGCGTTGAGATCCTGCCGAAACAAAATACGGTTCGGTAAGCCGGTCAGTGCATCATGATGGGCTGAATGTTCGAGCCGGTCATTCTGCGACTGCAATTCGCCAGAGGTTTCGCGCAGATCTTCCGTCAGACGCTGCATACGACCGTGTGCGCGGTTCAGCATACTGTTCTGGCGCAACAACAGGATAATCATTGTGATCCCGCAAAGAATAAGTCCCGCGGCAAGAGCTGTGTAAATATAATGAAGGTTGCGCACTTCCAGCTGTGCGGCATCAATCACACTCACATCATATTCAACAGAAGAGGCTGCGAGATTTGTCAGCGGCCCGACCAGCTGGCTCATCTGCGGTAAAAGCTCTTTCGCCCTCTCCGGTGTGAGTTCCGCCAGCTGATGATCGAGTTTATTCAGTATAGCCCGGAGATTTTGAATGACGAGATAGCGGGATGCGTCTTTATTGACGAATTCCTGCAATGTACCCTGCTGCACAAATTCCAGCCGGCTTATCATAATATCAAGACGGAGTGAAAGCTCGTCAGTATCCGCATCTTTCAGCCCGAGAGCATAAGCGGCAAGTTGCTGTTCAAGACGCAAATATTCTGACACCATCTGGCTGACAGCCCAGGAGTCATTATAGCGGGCAAATTTCTGCAGTGCCGTTTGCCGCTCAGCAATGACATAGGCTATGTAGCCTGTTGCCAATACAAAACAACAAATAACAATCCCGAGTATGCGTCTCACACAAGCCTCTATTCGACTATGAGTTTTGCCACCTGCCACGCGGAGCGTGTATAATAAGTCTGGCTTTGCAATTGCGGATCACTGTCATACGGGTAGACAATAAAAAGCGGTCCTTTTTCGCGAACCGTTATAAAACTTCCGTCACGCTTCATAGCCAGTATGACCTTAAATTTCTTAAAGTCATCTAACGGAATTTTAGTCACATAATCATTCAACGCAACGGCTGTAACAGTTGTACCTTTGGCACCGACCAGCTCCATCAGCTTATCGAGGGGCACACCTTCAAAGCGGGTGCGGCCGTTATACCACGGATTGGCTGTTTCTGTGACCTGCATACCTATTGCGGCCAGCATATCGCGGTCGAATTCTGCAGTATCGCCGTTATTTTTATTTTCAATCGCGCCGGATATAACCAGTATAGGCTTACCCTCCGGCTTTGCGAGTGAACCGGCAACGGCACCGGAAACCATCATACAGGTCAGAATCAGATAGATCACGAAGCGCTTTAAGATCATTATATTTCTCCCTGATAATTTAGAATAATATATTGAAATCCACCAATCAGTACATAGGAAAATATGCACATCCCAATCTATTTGTTTTAAGGTAAATTCGCCGTTTATCTTAACTGAACCATTGCGAATCACATAAGCGTATGCTTATCTGTTGGGCATGACAGAAAATGATATTTTCAAGGCGCTGGCCGACCCGACACGACGTGCTGTTTTTGAAAAACTGGCAACCGGCAGCATGAATGCCAGTTCCTTGCGCGAGGGTATGGAAATCAGCCAGCCGGCAATGTCCCAGCATCTTGCGGTTCTGCGCAGTGCAAAACTCATCAGGGAAGAACGGCAGGGACGCTTTGTGAATTACGAGGTCGACCCCGAGGGACTAGCCCTCATCGCCCAATGGTTTGCAAAATACCGCACCTACTGGCCTGCACGTATTGATAGCCTCAAAACCCTGCTGAAGGATATGGATCAATGACAGAGGAAAATCACACAGAAAATGCAGTCCGTCTTGTCTTTGAATATGATCTGGATGCCAGCCCGCAAAAAATCTGGCGCGCAATCAGTATTCCTGAACTGCGCGCAAACTGGTTGCCGGAACAAGATTTATCGCAATCCGAGCCACTGACAATGATACAGGGAGAACAAGCTTCTTACAGGATGCGGGAAACGGAACCGCCATTTCTTGAGAGCGTTGTCACCTTCCAGATTGCCGCGAATGATAATGGCGGCACTAGCCTCACAATTATCCATGAGCTTGATGCTTCGCGGCTGCGCCTCAAACCACGGGCGGCCAATACTAATATGCAATCCGTCATGCGGGCCGCGTAAAACAGCATAATTTTAAATCAGTGAAAAACGGAGCTTGCCGATGCGCGAGATGATGCAACTCGTCCCTATGGTGGTTGAACAGTCAGCAAAAGGGGAACGCTCTTTCGACATTTACTCCCGTCTGCTGCGGGAGCGGATCATTTTTCTCAATGGTGAGGTCAATGACACTGTGGCCGCTCTGGTCTGTGCACAATTGCTGTTTCTTGAAGCCGAAAACCCTAAGAAACCGATCAGTCTCTATATCAACTCCCCCGGCGGCTCGATCACCAGCGGCTTGGCCATTTACGACACCATGCATTACATTCACGCACCGGTGCACACATTATGCATGGGAACAGCACGTTCTATGGGGTCGTTTCTGCTGATGGCAGGCGAACCGGGACAACGCGCAGCATTGCCCAATGCCAGCCTCCATGTGCATCAGCCGCTTGGCGGTTTTCAGGGGCAGGCATCGGATATTTTCATTCAAGCAGAAGAGATGCGCAAAACCAAACATCGCGTCATCGAATTTTACGCCAGACATTGCGGCCGCAGCTATGAAGAGGTCGAGCAAACACTTGACCGTGACCGGTTTATGAGCGCGGAAGAAGCACTGGAATGGGGACTGATTGATCAAATCCTCAATAACCGTTCGCCCTAACGATCAAAATTATAAGACATGGCAAAACCTCATGGCTTTGCCATGTACTTATAGTCTGACTATTTGGCTACGGTGCAAGAGACAACCGGCTTGCCGTTTGCAAGTTGCTGTTTGAGCCAGAAACCGGCCTGCGCAAGCACATCAGCCATACGGCTGATACCCTGTGCGTCCTGCATCCCGTGGCTATAACCGGCAAATTCCCAATATGTCATGTTACAGCGTTTGGCTTTATCAAACGCATCCATTGTCATGCGTGCATTGCTTACCGGCGTTGACATGTCAGCACTGCCCTGAATAAGCAATAAAGCAGCGTCGGACTGCAACATTGCATCAACCGGCCGGTGATCAATTGCATCCGCCCAGAAACGATAGCTGGAACCAGCCCATTTCTCGCTGCTTTGCGGATTGGCTCTGGCATGAGCAAATTCCTTATCAACTTGTGGCCAATGTTCCTTTGGCACCTTGTTGAGCAGCATCTCGCCTTCCATTGACTGTTTGACCATCTCACCGAAGCTCGTACCACCACCGGTCGATAACAGGATCACCGCATCCGCCTTGGTTTTAGCGGCCAGTCGCGCAGCAATATCCCCGCCCTCAGAGCCGCCGAACAATACCAGCTGGCCATTCCACCACGGCGCTTGTTTAAGGCTCTCCAGCACTTGCAGATAATCTTCAACACGCTGCGTCATCGTGTGATGAGCACGGAAAGAGGCTGAGCAATCCTTGTCAAAAGGGTCCGGTGGATTATCGCCGGTTTCAACACCGTATTTATCCACTGTCAGCGCGGTCAGTTCTGCAAAAGCCGAGCGCGCCAGCTTGATATTCTCGCTTGTAGTCACAGACTGACAGCCAGAGCCTTGTGCCAGAATGATCAAACCTGTTTTCTCTGTTGTCAGCGGCTTTTCCAGATACCAGCTGATCACACTGCCATCTTCCCGTTTAAGTACCTTTTGCTCCTCTGCGGAGGCAGAAAATGACACAACAGAAAGCAGCAGGCCTATTACGCCTGCAGTGGAATACCGGAACATTCATTTATCCTTTATTGGCGGGTGTGTTTATCGCGCACCCGCCAAATCATTTCATCATTATCAGCGTCACATTAGACGATCATCTATGGCTTATCTGTGAGCGGTAAAGACAAATGCCCGCGCAATGTATCCGTCTGATAGTCTGAACGGAACAATCCACGCTTTTGCAGAACCGGCACCACTTGTTCGACGAAATCTTCAATTGATGACGGCAAGGACGGCGGCATCAGATTGAAACCGTCTGCCCCCTCATTACGCCACCATAATTCCATCTGGTCCGCAATTGCCTCAGGTGTACCGACAATTGTGCAATGTCCGCCACCTGCCGCTAAGCGACCGAGCAATTGCCGTAATGTCGGCTGTTCCGTTTCCATGATCCGCAGAATGGTCGCATAGCGCCCCTTCGGCCCAGTGAAATCTTCGAGCGGCGGCAAGGCTGGCACCGGTGCATCCAGCTCCCAGCCGGAGCAATCCTGCCCGATAAACATACCAAGCTGGCGAAGGGAGTCCGCTGTCGGCAGTAATTCGTCGAGTTCCCGCTGCTTAGCTTTCGCCTCTGTCTGCGTGGAAGCCACATAGGTCACCAGACCCGGCATCACCGGTATGCCTGCATCCCGCCCTGCCAGTTTTGCACGATGCTGAATATCGCGATAATAGTCTTGTGCGGCGAGCAGATCATAAGCCACCGCATAAATCGCCTCGGCTTTTTCTGCGGCCAAGGCTCTGCCCTGATCTGATGCTCCTGCCTGAAACAATACCGGCTGCCCCTGCGGCGGGCGCGGAATGGTCAGCGGCCCTTGCGTCGAGAAATGCTCGCCTTTGTGGTGGATCGCTCGTAAGCCGTCTTTACGGGCATAATCACCGGAGCGGTCACAGGTAATCGTATCAGCATCCCATGAATCCCATAGCTTCTGCACGGCTTCGATAAATTCTGCCGCACGGCCGTAGCGCCATTCATGTGGCGGCATACTCTCATAGCCATGATTGCGTGCTTCACTGTCAAACATTGAGGTCACGACATTCCAGCCGATACGGCCTTTCGATAAATGATCCAGCGAAGCCAGTGTCCGCGCCGCATGAAACGGCGTTGTGAATGTGCTGGATACCGTGCTGATCAGCCCGATTTTCTCGGTTACACCCGCTAATGCAGCCAGCAAAGTCAGCGGGTCGAAATAGCTGCGTGGTCCGTCCGTAATATTATCAATCGCATGCCAGTCGGCGAAGAAAATCGCATCAAATTTGCCGCGCTCGGCAATCTGCGCCAGATTTGTGTAATAGCTGATATCACTGAGTTGTTCGACGGCCGATTGCGGATGCCGCCATGCCGCGCGATGATGCCCGCAACCGAAGATAAACAGGTTAAGGTGCATTTCCCGCATCAGTTTTTCACCAATCCGCCGTCCACAACCAGATTTTGACCGGTTACAGAACGCGCCCATGGCGAAGCAAAGAACAGAGCCGTATCAGCAAATTCCGCAGGCGTGGTTACGCGGCGCAACGGCGTGGCAGAGGCTATATAATCAAACACTGCTTCCGGTGTTGCGGCAGAGGCATCGGTGGTACGTAACAGCCCGCCGGACAACATATTCACGGTGATGTTCTTTTCACCCAGATCCTGCGCCAATGTACGGGTCAGTGACAACAAAGCGGCTTTAGCCGCCGTATAATCATGATACGGCACAACCGGATTTTGAAACAGGTTGGTACCAATATTGATGATACGGCCAAAACCGGCCTGTTCCATACCGGCAAGTGCTGCTTGCGTTGTGTTCAGAGCACCGCGCACAATGCCCTCCATCTGCTGATTGATCTGCTCCCAGCTGATGACATCCGCATGAGCACGGGCATCGCCGTTAAAGCTGAAAGCCGGCAAAGCATTATTGACCACCGTTGTTACCGGCATACCAAAATACTGCTGCGCCTTGGCAAACATAGCCTGTACGGCTGTCATATCCGTCACATCGGCCTGCAGGGCCAGTGTCTTTTCCGGTGCTAGTGCTGCCAGTTCTGCAGCAGCATCTGCACTTGTGTGATAATTGATTACAACGCGTGCACCTTCACTTAAGAAAGCTTTCACAAGATCGCGTCCAAGACCACGCGCACCGCCGGTGACGAGAACAAGCTGCTGGTAGAGCGGAAGAAGGACTGGTTCAGACATGATAATTCCCTTGCCTTAAGAAATGGCCGGCCAAGGGAATAAGGGCTTGCACCGCAGTGAATACGGCTGGGCACACAGACATCCCTTCGCCAGTATGAGCTGGATCAGGTTCAACGGGTTTAAAATCTCAGCCCTGTAAAACAGGACACCCCGTGTCATTCCTCCAAGCTCTAGCAAGTTTATTTGGAAGGAACAAGCCTTGGCGGTTGTCCTGCCCGCCCAAGCTGGTTTAAGAACCCCTATGTCTGAAAATCATCAAGAACCTTCATCCGACCGTTTCTGGCTCAGTGTTTTCGCAACAACGCTCTATGCGGTGGTGCTTTACATCCTGATATGGCTGATACGGGAAGGCAGCGGGATGGCCTTTATCACCGGTCTGATCCTGATGCCGATGGCCATTACCAGCCTGCTGATCATTCAGATTGACCCGCAAGGCACTGGCAGTATCCGCAAGCATATGAAAACCGCTATGCTTTGCATGCTCGGCTTGATCCTTATTTCAATGATTATCTTTGGCGAGGCAGGTATTTGCGTGGCCATGGCTGCGCCGTTTCTTTTGGCGGGCACAGCGCTTGGTGTTTATGTCACTATGCGGCTTTTACGCAATTATCAGGCAAAACGCAGCGTCACATTTGTGATTGCCCTGCCCTTTCTCGCTCTGCCGCTGGAAAACCAAATCGAATATCAGGATCATTTCAGTTCGGTCACAACCGTGATTGAAATCAATGCCCCTGCTGATGTAATCTGGAACAATACGCTCGAAATCCCTGATATCCGCTCCGATGAATTGGGTATGACTTTCAGCCACAGCATTGTCGGTGTGCCGAAACCCGAAGATGCGCGGATTACCGGTTCCGGTGTGGGTGCCGTACGTCATTTGAAATGGGGCAAAGGCGTCAATTTTGAAGAAGTTATTACCGGCTGGCAGGAAAACCGTTATCTGCGCTGGGATTTCCGTTTCAGCGACACTTCAATCCCAAAAGCAGTGGAAGCGCATATCAGCGTCAACAGTGACTATCTGGGACTGGACTATGGTGAATATCTGCTGGAGCCAATTGACGAAAACCGTACGCGTCTCACGCTGAAAACCCAATACCGTATTGCAACGCCGATCAATATTTACTGCGACTGGTGGGGTCAGATTTTCCTCAATGATTTCCATTCCATCGTGCTGAATGTCATTAAGGAACGCTCGGAAAGCGCAGTTCAGGCTTGAAAGTGCGGCGGATTATAAACCCGCCGCCACTTTAATTTCAGATCATCGCTTCGATCAGGAACGGGCCTTTGCGCTTGCTTGCCGCAGCAAACAAATCAGCAAATTGTTCAGCTGTGGTGGCGCGTGCGCCTTCAACACCAACACCTTTGGCAAGGCTTACCCAGTCAATCGTCGGCTCAACCAGATCAAACATACGCTGCGCATTGCGTCCCGGTGCACCGGCTCCGACATTCTGCAATTCACCATGCAGGATCGCATAACGCTGATTGGCGAAAATGATGGTGATGATGTTCAGGTTTTCGCGGGCATGAGTCCACAGTGCCTGCATCGTATACATACCGCTGCCGTCTGCCTGTAACGCCACCACCTGACGGTCAGGACAGGCCACAGCTGCACCGGTTGCCAGCGGCAGACCGATACCGATTGCACCACCGGTCAGCTGCAGAAAGTCATGCGGCGCTGACTGATGTGTCAGACCAAACATTTCACGGCCGGATGTAATGGATTCATCAACAATAATCGCATTTTCCGGCAGGAGTGATGCAACAATCGCGCTGATTTTATCATCATCCAGCGTACCGGTCGGCATGACCTTCTCACCACGCTGATTGAGCAGTGGCGTGACAGATGCCGGAATATTCATTTCATCGACCAGTGCCTGCAAAGCATAGAGCTGGTCATCTGCTTCACCGGCATAATCAACCACGGCGCAACCTTCCGGCAGGAAAGTGCTTGGCTTACCCGGATAGGCGAAGAAGGCGACCGGAATTTTCGCTCCGAGCAATACAACCTGTTCAATATCCGCCAGATCAGCCAGTGCATCATCCACGCGGTAAAGCACGCGATTAACAGCAACACGACCTGCACCGCGCTCAATACGGCCATTGGATTGCTGCGCCAGCAAACGCGCACCGGATTCTTGCGCAATACGGCTGGCAATTTCCAGCGCATTGGCACGCAGGGCAAGATTGCCAAGCAGGATGAGCGTGCGCTTACCGTTGCGCAGCGCTTTAGCCGCTTCACGCACGGCATCAGCATCAACCTTACGACGTTCCGGACGGGTCAGAGGTTGCACAATCTGCTGCGGCGCCTCTGTCCATGCGGTGTTGGCAGGCAGGATCAGCGTTGCCACCTGCCCCGGTGCATTACATGCTGCGGCAAAAGCTTCAGCCGTATCTGCGGAAATATCATCGGCGGATTTAGACGTCTTCACCCAACCTGAAACCGGACGTGCCAGCGATTCAATATCACTGGTCAGCGGGGCATCATATTTCAGATGATAGGTGGCGTGATCGCCGACAATATTGACGATCGGTGTTTTTGCACGCTTGGCATTGTGTAAATTCGCAACGCCATTGCCAAGGCCGGAACCCAGATGCAGCAGAGTTGCTGCCGGCTTGTCCGCCATACGGCCATAGCCGTCGGCTGCACCTGTTACCACGCCTTCAAACAGACCCAATACGCAGCGCATTTGCGGCTTGCGATCCAGCGCTGCCACAAAATGCATTTCTGATGTGCCCGGATTGGCAAAACAGACATCGATCCCGTGCGCCAGCAGGGTGTCGCAAAGGCTATCAGCACCGTTCATTTCTCACTCCCATTATGCTTGTGTCCACAGTATCCGATTGTGCGTTTCCTCCATGCACAACCACTATGAGCCGCAACAGCTATATCCGGCTTTGCGCTCATGTCGCAAGCTTTGCGCAAAACTATTCCATTCGCCTGACAGTGTTTCGGAATAATTTTATGCACAAGCATCATGTTTCAATAAATTTAATGAAATCAGTTATTTAAAATTCAATGTGACATGTTTTTAAATGCAGACAAGCCGGTCACAAATTTTTGGTTGCACAATATGGCGACTTCATAAAAAATCACCTGCGAAACAGAGCCTCTATTTTACATTTTATCTGTCTGTCTAATACTTTAGGATGATTAGGGCTCTTTTTGTACATTAAATGTCTTGGTGATGTTAATCGGGGATTGTTCTGAACCACCGGCTTACAGCAAGATATTATACGGGCGGTTACAGTCACATCAGGGAGAGCTGAAGGCTGAGGGAGAGCCGCCCATGAGTGAAATATGGAGGATTTCATGGGTTATTTGGGTAAAAAATCACTTTTATCAGCCTTTGCAGCGGTCACCCTGACATTTGCCGCAGCTGAAGCAAATGCGCAAAATTTCATCAATATTCTGACCGGCGGCACAAGCGGTGTTTATTACCCGATGGGTGTCGCCCTTGAAAAAATCTATTCCGGCATTCCTGATGCCCGTCCTTCTGTGCAGGCAACCAAAGCCTCGATTGAGAATATCAATCTGATTAACAGTGGTCGTGGCGAAATTGCTTTCACGCTCGGCGATTCCCTGCGTGATGCGTGGGAAGGCAATGAAGAAGCCGGTTTCAAAAAGAAACTGGAAAATATCAGCACTCTCGCCGCAATCTATCCGAATTATGTGCAGATCGTTGCCTCCAAAGAGTCCGGCATTAAAACGCTGGCCGATCTGAAAGGAAAACGTCTGTCCGTCGGCGCGCCGAAATCCGGCACCGAGCTGAATGCGAAAACCATTCTCGGCGCTGCCGGTCTTTCCTACAGCGATCTCGGCAAAGTGGAATATCTGCCATTTGCGGAATCCGTGGAACTGATGAAAAATCGCCAGCTTGATGCCACCCTGCAGTCCTCCGGTCTTGGCGTTGCATCGCTGCGCGATCTGGCCAATGCAGTTGAGATCAATGTGGTGGAAGTACCTGCTGATATTATTGAAAAAATCGGTGCACCTTATCAGGTCAACACTATTCCGGCCGACACCTATACCGGTCAGGATAAAGATGTGACGACCGCATCGGTAATCAACTATCTGATCGTACGTCCGGATATGGATGAAGAACTGGTCTATCAGATGACCAAAGGTCTGTTTGAAAATCTGGATCAGCTGACTGCAGCCCATTCCGCAGCCAAAATGATCAAACTCGACAAGAGCACGATCGTATCTCCAACCCCGATCCATCCGGGTGCAATGCGTTACTACAAAGAAAAAGGCATTGAATAATCACGCCTGAAGCGGATTTTAAGGCTGCATATTCTGTAGAGCACAGAATATGCAGCCTTTTCTGACCGTCTGTTCCTGTCATTTTTTGCGGTTTTAAATTTATGTCATCTTCAGAAAACAATGCGGTTGAATCGGCCGAGCATATTCCGGGTTGGGGTGTCAGCAGCGGCGCCAAAATATTGTTTGGCATTGCCGTTGCTTTTTCCGTTTTCCAGCTTTGGACTGCGGCCTATTCACCTTTGCCAAGTCAGGTTGTCCGCTCCGTTCATGTCGGCTTTTTGCTGCTGCTGCTGTTTGGCCTTTATGCCAATGCAGCGCCCAGCGGCTCTTTCAAGAAACTGCTGATGTGGTCAACGGCCATTCTGGCTTTTGCTGTCAGCTTTTATCATTGGGTTTTCTATAATGATCTGATCCTGCGTGCCGGTGAGCCGGAAATGCAGGATATTGTGATCGGTGTGCTTGCCGTTGCTCTGGTCTTCTGGGCGGGGCAGCGTATGATGGGCTGGACCCTGCCACTGATCTGCCTGATCTTTCTGGCCTATGGTCTGTTCGGCCAATATCTGCCATCACCGCTCAATCATCGCGGCTATGATTTTGAACAGGTTGTCGAAGTGCTGTTTCTGGGAACTGAGGGCATTTACGGTACGCCGATTTATGTCTCATCCAGCTATATTTTCCTGTTTATTCTGTTCGGTGCATTCCTTGAACGTGCGGGCATGATCCAGCTTTTCAATGATGTGGCGATGGGTTCTGTCGGCTCATCACGCGGCGGCCCTGCCAAAGTCTCGGTCATCTCCTCCGCTCTGATGGGCACCATCAACGGCTCCGGTGTGGCCAATGTGGTGACCACCGGCGCTTTCACCATTCCGCTGATGAAACGCTCCGGCTTCAAACCTGCCTTTGCCGGTGGTGTGGAAGCCGTTGCCTCGATGGGTGGTCAGATTATGCCGCCAGTAATGGGCGCTGTTGCCTTCATCATGGCGGAAACACTCGGTCTGCCTTATCTTGAAATTGTGAAAGCGGCGATTGTTCCGGCAATTCTCTATTTCATCACCGTATTTATCATGGTGCATCTGGAAGCCGGTCGCCTTGGTCTGAAAGGCCTGTCAAAAGCTGAATTGCCAAGTGCGCTCGGTGCTTTGCGCAAACACTGGTATCTGATCCTGCCGCTTGTGGCACTGGTCTGGCTACTGTTCTCCGGCTATACGCCGCTATTCGCCGGAACCGTAGGCATGGGGCTGACCGCACTGATCATCCTCGGTGTGCCGGTCTCCGCCAATATGCCAATGGCCGTGCGCGTATTATTCTGGGTCGCACTCGGCCTGATGTCCGCTGCGGCTTTCGGCACCAGCTTCAATATTCTAGGCTTTGAAATCCGCGGCATTACCCTGATCCTGCTGCTAATCACGGCACTGGTTCTGGTCAATTTCGTGCTGCGCGGTGGCCGTGAGACGCTGCGTCTCTGCCTCGAAAGCCTTGCAGAAGGCGCCAAAAATGCCCTGCCGGTTGGTGTGGCCTGTGCGCTTGTCGGCGTCATCATCGGCGTGCTGGCGCTCACCGGTGCCGGATCAAGCTTTGCGCGTGTGATTGTGAGCGTAGGTGAAAACTCCCTGTTCCTCTCCCTCGTGCTGACTATGATCACCTGCCTGATCCTTGGCATGGGTATTCCGACAATCCCGAACTATATCATCACCTCATCAATTGCAGGCCCTGCCCTGTTGATGCTGGATGTGCCGCTTCTGGTGTCACATATGTTCGTGTTCTATTTCGGGATTATGGCTGACCTGACGCCACCGGTCGCACTGGCGGCATTTGCTGCCGCCCCGATTGCCAAAGAGTCCGGTATGAAAATCGGGATGCAGGCTGTGCGTATTGCCGTTGCCGGTTTTGCGGTGCCGTTTATGGCAGTTTATGCACCTGTCATCATGTTGCAGGATGGCGGCCCGTTGGCGGAAAGCATGGGTTTCTGGCCTGCTGTCGCCTATATGATCGGTAAAGCTCTGCTCAGTATTGTCATGTGGGGTGCCGCAGCAATCGGCTTCTTACGCGGACATCTCAAAATCTGGGAGCGTATCTGGGCCTTTGCAGCAGCCGCAATGATGCTGGCAACTTACCCGCTCAGCGATGAGATCGGTTTTGCTGCCTGTATGGCGTTCCTGCTGTGGCACTGGTGGAATACCAGAGAGCCGCAACTGAAAGCCGCCTGATGGCACTGTGCGCACTATCCGCAGCCGGTATGCTGCGGATAGCAACCACTTCTTTCATGCTGCAATGGACGCATAGTGTCGAGAAAATACCGTGGCAGGAAGACTGGCAGATCACACCGACAGGTTTTGTGCTGACCGAAGCCCGCATACAAGGTTCCGGTGCTGGTATGGAGCCACCGGAAGATGCAATTTTGCGTGACGGCTGGTATCACTATGTACCGAAAATTCCGCCCCGCAGAGAGATTGTGCTGGCGGCATCCGGCGAGACAGTCAGCGGCTGGAAACTCTGTGCCAACGGCCAATGTCATGAACTTGGGATAACCGCTGAACAGCCAATCAAAATCACACAATGCCAATAAAAAACGCCCGATATCATGTCTGATATCGGGCGTTTTAGTTATAGCTGATTAGTTCAGGCCGAGTTTCCCACGCAGTGTGGAAAGATCTTCCGCCAGTGTATTCACGGCAATGGAGAGCACTTTACGGTCAGCTTCAGTCAACTTGTCATAGCTCTGGTAGCCATCGCCTTCCTTGTATTTATCAAGGGTCTGGGAAACCGTATTGAAGTTCTCATCCACTTTCTTGGTGAATTCGGCTTCTTTTGCTTCAATCAGCGGACGTACCAGATCGAAAATCTTGCGGGAACCGTCAAAGTTACCTTTGAAATCCCAAAGATCAGTGTGGCTGTAACGATCTTCCTCACCGGAGATTTTGGTTGCTGCCACTTCTTCCATCAGCACTGCCGCACCACCGACAACCTTTTCCGGCGGGAAAGTCAGATCAGCAATACGCTTGTTCAATTCGCTCACATCAGCCATCAGCTTGTCAGCAACCGGTGTCAGCTCTTCAGTCGAGTTCTTTTCCCACAGACCATATTCAATACGGTGGAAACCCGTGAACCCCGGATCCTGCTCCGCTTTTTCCCAATCGTCAGCACGACTGTCAATCGCCACGTCCAGATCGCTGAACAATTCCGCAATCGGTTCAATGGCTTCGTAGCTCAGGCGGGTTGAAGCAAAAAGCGATTTTGCCTTTTCCACATCACCGGCTTTCACAGCATCGGTAAACACCTTGGTGTCTTCTTCCAGCTTCTGCACTTTTTCGCTGACATAGATTTTATATTCTGCCAGCGGCTCAACGAGGTCATAGGTGGTATCTTGCGCAAACGCCTGAAAGGACAGGCAGGAGGCAAGTACCGAGGCGGCAAGTAAAGATCCAAACTTCATTACAGACGTCCTTCTGATACACTTCATGTTTTTAGAGTTACAGCCGTTTGTACAAACGGTTGTGGTTAAACCTTGTTATCCGGATGATTGCGGATTGCCTCTACCAATGTGCTGCCGAGATAATCCTTCTCATCCACAGCACCCGGAAGAATGAAGAAATAACCGCCGCCGACCGGCTTGATATATTCTTCCAGCGGTTCGCCATCTAGCTTGCGCTGCACAGTGATAAAGCCCTGCTCCAGATCAGCCTGATAGCAAATGAAAAGCAGTCCCTGATCAAGCTGACCGGACTTGGTAACACCATTGGAATAGTTGAACGGGCGGCGCAGAATGAGATTTTTCTGCGTGGCATGAGTGCGGTCATTGGCCAGACGAATATGCGCATCCATCGGTGTGACTTTACCTTCAGGATCTTTGGAATAATCCGGAACCTGACTTTCTTTGGTACCGTCCATCGGCGCACCGGAATTTTTCTTCCGGCCGAAAATCAGTTCCTGTTCCTGCAAAGGCGTGCGATCCCAACGCTCCACAAAATTACGGATGATACGCACCGCCTGATAGGAGCCATTGGTTGCCCAATCCGGCTCCTGATGGGTTTGCCCCACCCAGACCAGCTGGTTCATCAGGCTCTTGTCAGCGGCATCAGGATTGGCTGAGCCGTCACGGAAGCCTAAGAAATTACGTGCGCTTTCCACTTCACCAGAAGGCGAAGGCGGGATTACCGGCACATTGCCTTCCTGTTTCCAGCGCAGGAAAACCAGATCAGACATGGTTTTCAGAATATCACGCAAAGCGTGAATATTGGTATCCGGCGTATTCGCGCAAAATTGCAGCGACAGATCGCCGTGGCAAAGATCAGCCACCAGTGCATCATTCGGAAATTTGGTCATACGTTGCAGCAGCTTCGGCTTATGCGGCTGCAACCACGGATGATGCTCAAACAGGCTGTCGCCAAGACCTACTGTCATCGTCAGATTATCCGGCCGTATTTCAGGGCCTATAATACCGGAATCCGCAGGCGGCAGTTTCGGATCCAGCTCCGGCGCTGTACCGCCTTGCGTAAGAAAGGCGATCCGCTGCGTGAGTGTGCGGAACAGGCGCTCCAGATCATCCGGCGTTTTCACCAGCACATCGAAAGACGCAACCAGACCATGCGCAGGACGGGCATTGGTAATGCCGGACTGATGAATGCCATAAAAAGGCTGGCGCTGATGAAAACCATTGCTGCCAACCGGCGCATCAGTCACATGATGCTCAACCGGAGTCGATGAGGCCTGCGCATAGCCTGCAGTCCCCGCAGTTATTGTACTGCCAAGTGCCAGCCCCAATCCTTTGAGGACATTCCGGCGGTTTGCTGTAAGCTTGTTCTCTTCCTTTTTCATCACTTACTCCAGTCCGATTGCTGCCATCAGTGCGGTGATTTTCTGGCTGAGTGCTTTCACTTTTTCCGCCAATGCGCGACGGGCAGCTTCATCAATTTCCGCATAGGAGCGTTCAGGGTTTCCGGCCGACAAAGCCGTCAGTTCCTGCCGTATATCCTGTAAAGCTGACAGCGCATTTTGTGTCTCACCCGCAGCCGGTTTTTCACTGAGTGGTTTCAGCAAAGTGAGAATTTTTTCTGCGCCATCGAATTTTGCCGTCAGATCAGCCAGATCAAGATGCGAATAGGCATTATCCCCGGCAATAACGGCACCTTCAGCCTGCTGGTTCAGATAGGTAGCGAGACTGCGCAGCAGCATATCCGGCGTCAGCTTCGTGGTTTTCAGACGTTCTTTCAGTTCTGTCAGATCAGTTGCCAACTGACTGGCAAAAATGTCCAGTCCTGCGGTACTGTTCTGTGTCCACAAACCATATTCAATACGATGGAAACCGGTAAATGCGGGGTCTTCCTCGCGTTTTTCAAGATAATTTGCGAGAGGATCAATCTTTGAGGCCAGATCGGAGAAACGACCGGAAAGCACATCTGTGCGCTCATAGGCTTCGCGTGCCTGCGAGAAAGCTGCGCGCGCTGCCTGCACATCGCCTGCAGCAATTGCTGCTTGCAGGGTCTGCGTATTTTTAAGCGCCGCATTGCTCTGCATGACCAGAAACACTTTATATTCCGAGAGCATACCGATGAAAGCGCGGGTATCCGGCTTGGCCGCCACAGCCGCCGCAGAATGTTCGGACGGTGTTACTGTCAATTTGCCACGCGGATTGGAAAGCAGACCACAGGTAATCTCATAGTCTCCGGGAAGCAATTGCGCGCGCAACACGGATTTCATACCCGGAATAATATTCTCACGCTCTTCTACGACCATCACACCATCCAGAATTTCCCATTCAACAGGGCGGTCAGAGCGGTTGTGAATTTCAAAACTGTGAAAGCCGGATGGCAAGGTCAGGTTCATCGGCTCACAGGCTTTAGCGCCAACCTCAATCGGGATCAGTTTTTCACTACCCGCTGTGTTTTTTGTGATGGTTGCATAATAGAACAACCCGCCTGCAGCCACTGCCAAAACAGCGGAACCGGCAACAGCCAGCTTCATAAGGCCTGATGAAGGTGCGGATGGATTCTTACTCATCATAGCCTCTTACGCAGCAGCGGTTTTTTGTGCAGGTACCGGCCGCAGATAAATGGCCAGCGCCGCAAACAGGAAAACAAAATAGACAATTACTTCACCGATTGCCGGTGTATCGTGATAGCCGAACAGGCCGGACAGCAATGTGCCAAGCGGCGTAGACAGCGGCAGTACATGGCTCAGATCCCATGCCGGTGCCTGTAAATAATTCCAGATGCCAGCCTCATGCAAACTACGCAATGCACCGGACAGCAAACCGGCAGCAACGAAAATAATCAGAATACCTGTCCAGCGGAAAAAAAGTCGTAAATTCAGACGCAACCCGCCCTGATAAATCAACATGCCGAGCACGACAGATACGGCTACGCCCAAAAACGCGCCGAGCGGTGCCGCATAGCCTTCGCTCTGCTGAAAAATAGCCAGCAGGAAGAAAACGGATTCCAACCCCTCACGCGCCACGGCAAAGAACACCATGCCAATCAATGCCCAAGTAGCTGATTTAGCGGCAAGCGCATGTTCAACAGAATGCTGTAATTCATCTTTGAGGGAGCGGGCGGCTTTTTTCATCCACAAAACCATGGACATCAGTACAATCACCGCAACAAAGCCGACAACGGCTTCAAACAATTCCTGCATTTTTTGCGGAAACTCAGCACTGATGATCTGCAATGCCGCTCCGGCCAGAAAGGACAAAGCAATGGCCAGAAAGATGCCGACCCAAACAGCAGGCATATAGGACGAGCGTCCGGTCTTGTTCAGATAAGAAGCAATAATACTGGTGAGGAGAGCAGCTTCCAGCCCCTCACGCAACATAATCAGAAACGGTGCCAACATCGGCTTGCTCTCAGTGTCGTTTAAACAAATGCAAGCCGGAAAAGCCTGCGCAACAATGAAAATGCCCGGCCGGAACGATCACTAATTCAGTAAAAGCAGAGGTCTAAGCAAAGACAGTTAAACATGTGAATTAAAGTCACCTTTTACATCAAACTGCTATTACCGACAATGCAAAAACATCAAAGCGAGCAAATTCTTCTACGAAACGGAAGACCGGCAGAAAATATCTATCCTGTTTTAAAAACTCATAAAAATACAGTAATTGTGCAAGATGCCATCTGTTTGTCTGTCATCAGGTGACCGGTTTTTCTCCACAACATGACCTTAAAAACAAAAAAGCCTGCACCGGTGATTCCGGTGCAGGCTCCTGTTTGTAATAGCTTGCAGATCAGAAATCGAACAACTCACCCAGCAGCGATTTCTTTTTACGATATGGCTTACCATGGCCGTAATCATCATGATCACGGCGGTCACGATCATAATCGCGATCGCGGTCATGACCGCGGCTGTCGGAACGCTGATCATCCTTGCTGGCTGTGCGCACAGGTTCTGCAGGAACTGAGCGCTCAATAATCTTGTCCAACTCACCACGATCCAGCCATACACCACGGCATTTCGGGCAATAGTCGATTTCAATTCCCTGCCGGTCAGACATGACAAGCTCGGTATTATCGATAGGGCAAAGCATTATTAAGGGCCTCCTGATTGGTCAGGATTTGCACTTGGGTTGCGAATTGTGGTTTTTCAAGTGCGAGACCTCAGTTTTATCTCTGCCCGCTCATATTTCATCTCATCAGAGAAATTTCGCTTAATCCATTGACGGAACAATACTTTTGATGATGGTACGGTCGAGTTCTTCATACTGGTTCAGCCCGATTGCATCATAAAGCTCCGCACGGGTCTGCATTTCATCAACCATGGCTTTGGTGGCGCCATCACGCTTGATCGTCGCATAAAGCTTTTCCTGCGCTTTATTGGCAACGCGAAGAGAAGATACCGGCCAGATAACCATTTTATAGCCCATTTCCTCAAATTCCTGCGCGGTGAAGAAAGGGGTACGACCAAATTCGGTCATATTAGCGAGGAGCGGCACACCTGGCATACGCTTGGCAAACTCGCGGAACATTTCTGCCGTGTTCAGAGCTTCCGGGAAAATCGCATCGGCTCCGGCTTCCATATACATTTTGGCCCGCGCCACAGCGCCGTCCATACCTTCACTGGCAGCGGCATCCGTACGGGCAATCAGATATAAATGACGGCGCGCTTTGGCGGCAGCAGCTACTTTAGCAGCCATATCATCGGCAGTTGCCAGTTTTTTATCGTTCAGATGGCCGCATTTTTTCGGCAGCAACTGATCTTCAATATGCACAGCGGCAGCACCGGCATCTTCGAATGTGCGCACCATATGCATCACATTCAGTGCTTCGCCATAGCCGGTGTCACCATCGACCACGAGCGGCAGACCACTGGAGCGGGTAATCTGACGAATGAAAAACGCCACCTCATCGACAGTGATAATGCCAAGATCCGGCAACCCCATCGAAGCTGTCATCGCGGCACCGGAGAGGTAAAGCCCTTCAAAACCGGCATTGCGCGCCTGAATGGCAGCCATACCGTTATGCGCACCCGGCAATTGCACAATGCCGGGTCTGTTCATCAATTCACGGAACCGCTCACCGGCGGGTTTGGTTGGCAGATCGGAAGCAGATAAATAAGGCATAATACTCACTCAGACTGTCTCAGTTAAATAGGCTTGGGAGTGGATGCGGATCGTTCATCAATCGGCACAAAAATCAGATTATCGGGGCCGATATAATTGGCGGACGGACGGATAATCTTGTTATCAATACGCTGTTCGATGATATGTGCTGCCCATCCGGAAGTGCGGGCAATCACAAAAAGCGGCGTAAACATTGCCGTTGGCACACCGAGGATGTGGTAGGAAACAGCGCTGAACCAATCGAGGTTCGGGAACATTTTCTTGTTGTCCATCATCACCGTTTCAATACGCTCGGCAATGTCGAACATTTTGGTTGTTCCGGCTTCCTCCGACAGTTCCAGCGCGACTTTTTTGATGATCTCATTACGCGGATCGGCAATCGTATAGACCGGATGACCGAAACCGATCACCACCTGTTTCTGCTCAAGCTGGCGCAGAATATCGGCCTCCGCTTCATCAGGATCAGCATAACGCTGCTGAATTTCCAGCGCTACTTCATTGGCACCGCCATGTTTAGGCCCGCGCAGCGCACCAATGGCACCGGCAATGCAGGAATAAACGTCTGAGCCGGTTCCCGCGATGGTACGTGCCGTGAAAGTAGACGCATTAAACTCATGCTCTGCATAGAGGATCAGCGAAATATTCATTGCCCGTACCGCAGCCGGTGTGGGTTCTTTACCGTGAAGTACACGGAGGAAGTGGCCACCGATTGTATCATCATCGGTTTCCAGCTCCACCCTGCGGCCATGATGGGCAAAGTGATACCAATAGAGAAGCATGGAGCCGAGTGATGCCATCAACCGGTCGGCAATATCTTTAGCTCCTGCTTGGCTGTGACCACTGACTTCCGGCAGCACACAGCCGAGAACGGAAACACCGGTACGCATCACATCCATCGGATGACTTGCAGCGGGTAGTAATTCCAGCGCCGCTTTCACATTGGTCGGCAGACCACGCATGGCCTTGAGCTTTTGCTGATAGGCAATCAATTCGCGTTTGGTTGGCAGCGTGCCATGCACCAGAAGATGCGCAACCTCTTCAAAATCACATTGCAAGGCGAGATCATGAATATCAAAACCACGATAATGCAGATCATTACCACTGCGCCCGACAGTACAAAGGGCAGTATTACCGGCAACCACGCCGGACAGTGCCACGGATTTCTTTTTTGGCGGCGTTACCGTTGTTTCACTTTCTGCAATGCTCATCATTCTCTCCTTTGGCTGCAAAGCACCATTTCCGATCCCTCCCGGATCATTACGGAAAACATGCCTGCAGCTCAGATTTTGCGTTGCGGATGACGAGTGCCATCAAATGTGGCACTCGCAGAGACCGGCTAGAGCATAATGCCTTAAACTTGGATCAGTTTAAGATGAAATTATGCTCTAATTTTAAAATATTAGAGCGACCTTTGTGTGCCATGTCTGGCACACGGCGCTCTAGCCCTGCCAGTCGAAAATACCGTGCGCCTTGCCCGGCTCGCATTTGCCCGGCAGCGCAGTAATATTGAGGCCAGCCAGTTCATCGGCAGTCAGCTCAGTCAGGCGTTCAACAGTTTTGATGAAACGATCCTGCTCTTCCTGCCCGATAATGCCTTCAGCCAGAGTGCGGAATTTACGGATATAATCCGGACGTTTGAACGGACGGGCACCCAACGGATGTGCATCGGCCAGCGCCAGTTCATCTTCGATCACCGAGCCGTCCTGCATGGTAATAACCACACGGGCACCAAAGGCTTTTTCATTCGGATCATGGCTATGATAGCGCTTTGTCCATGCCGGATCTTCCACCGTGCTGACCTTGTGCCAGAGCGCAACTGTCTCCGGACGTTTAGCACGCTCCGGTGCATAAGAATGCTCATGGTGCCATGTGCCGTCTTCCAGCGCGACTGCAAAAATATACATGATCGAATGGTCAAGCGTTTCACGGCTGGCATTCGGATCCATTTTCTGCGGATCATTGGCGCCGGTACCAATCACATAATGGGTATGATGGCTGGTATGCAGCACAATGCTGGCAATCTTGGAGAAATCCTTGATACTTGAACGCATACGCCGTGCGAGATCAATCAGTGCCTGACTCTGATACTCAGCCGAATGTTCTTTGGTATAAGTATCCATGATCGCACGTTTGCGCTCACCGATTTCCGGCACCGGCACGAAATATTCGGCCTTCGGACCACCGAGCAGCCATGCGATAAAACCGTCTTCACCTTCCCATGCAGGAGAAGGTGCGCCCTCGCCGCGCATAATGCGGTCAACAGCTTCCACCGCCATTTTACCGGCAAAGGCTGGCGCATAGGCTTTCCAGCTGGAAATCTCGCCTTTACGGGACTGGCGCGTCGTTGTTGTAGTGTGCAGTCCCTGCTGAATAGCCTGATAAATCTGCTCGGTGCTTAAGCCCAGCATGGTGCCGATACCGGCCGCAGCCGATGGCCCCAAATGGGCAATGTGGTCAATTTTAAACTCATGCAGACAAATGCCTTTCACAAGATTGACCTGAATTTCATAGCCGGTGGCAATACCACGTGCCAGCGCGGAACCATTGAGACCGCAATGCTGAGCCACTGCCAGCATCGACGGAATATTATCTGCCGGATGAGAGTAATCGGCAGCGAGGAATGTGTCGTGGAAATCCAGCTCGCGTACTGCAACACCATTCGCCCATGCCGCCCATTCCGGTGACACACGCTGATCCGCAGGTAGACCAAAAACAGTGGCACCGCGCTTATAAGGATGGGCAAGCGCCTGCATACGGGCGCTGACAACCGGCCGGCGCATCAGTGAAGCAGCAGCAACGGATGCGTTGTCAATGATACGATTACCGATCATCTCAACCACATCATCATCCAGTGGCACATCATCGGCGGCCATGGCGGCAAATTTCCATGCCAGCTGATCCTCACGCGCCAGATGTTCAGCCGATTTATAGGTACGCACTTTATGGAGTTTCACAGAAAAATCCCTCTCTGTCTTAGCCAAAGACGATAACAACCCGTTTCTGCCGTCCTCCGACAACAGTGAATTGTGTAATTTGCGAAGCCGAATGCACTCTGTAAACCAACTATACAGCGACAAAATTTTGCGACTATGGCTGAAAAAGCGAAGTGACGGCGGTGATTTTTTGTGAAATTGTGAAGTTTGCGAAGTCGATACCGCATGATCAACAACAGGCATGCATAAGGAACAACACATCTCAGCGTTAATCTGAAAGGTCGGGAGGGCCTGAAGAATGCGTAAAACTTTTGTAGGTATTAAACTTAAAAAACTGCGGGAAGAGCGTCAGCTCACTCAGATGTCACTGGCCAAAAGCCTTGGCATTTCTTTGAGTTATCTCAATCAGATTGAGAATAATCAGCGCCCGCTGACAGTGCAGGTTTTGCTCCGTCTCAATGAGGCTTTTGGCATTGATGTGCAATTGTTCTCCGAAGCCGAGGAAGCCCGATTATTCAGCGATCTGCGTGAAGTCTTTGCCGATCCGCGCCTCAATGAGCAGCTTGGCAAAACAGAAATTCGCGAATTAGCTGCCAATATGCCCGCAGTCGGGCGGTTGCTTGTGGAAATGCATAAACAACTGGGCGAAGCGCAGGAACAATCTGCATATCTTGCAAACCAGCTTGGCAATGACCGTTCTGCGGATCTGCCGGTAATGCTCTCCACCCCTTATGAAGAAGTGCGGGAATATTTCTATGCGCACCGTAATTATATACCGGAACTCGACCATGAAGGCGAAGCACTGAGCCACAAGCTCGCTCTGCCGGTCGGCAAGATGAAACATGCGCTGGCTGAGCGGTTGATGCAAATGCATGGCGTGCGGTTGGTTGAACAATCCGGCCCCGACAGTTCAGACAAGGTACGCCATTTCGACAGCAGCACCCGCCTGCTCTCCCTTTCCCCGCGCCTTGATGAAGGCCAGCAGGCCTTTCAGCTGGCAACGCAAATCGCCTTTATGGAACAAAAACATCTGCTGGATCAGTTACTGGAAAAGACGGCTTTTTCCAGCCCTGAAGCACGGGTGCTGGCGCGGATTGGTCTTGCCAATTATTTCGCCGGCGCTGTACTGATGCCCTATATGCATTTTCTGCAAAGCGCAGAACAATTACGTTATGATATTGAATTACTTGGGCAAAAATATGCAGTGAGCTTTGAAACCATCTGTCATCGTCTCAGCACTCTACAGCGGCCTGAAGCACGGGGTGTCCCTTTTTTCTTCATTCGTGTCGATCGTGCCGGTAATATCTCCAAGCGCCAGTCGGCGACCGATTTTCACTTTTCACGCTTTGGCGGCACCTGCCCGTTATGGAATATTTATGCGGCCTTTTCATCGCCCGACCGGATTTTAACCCAGCAGGCGGAAATGCCGGACGGCCGCACCTATTTCTGGATTGCAAAAATGATCCGGCACCGGCAAGGCGGTTATAAAGCGCCGTCGAAAAGCTTTGCGATTGCACTGGGCTGCGACCTGCACCATGCTGACCGGCTGGTCTATTCCAAGGGCATGATCCTTGATGATCCTGCTGCACGCACACCAATCGGCGCAGGCTGCAAAATTTGCGAGCGGCAAAGATGCCCGCAACGCGCTTTCCCGCCGCTTTATTCGACGATTCAAGTCGATGAGGCACAAACAAATTTCGCACCCTATATGACTGCATAAGATTAAATTGCACCCTTTCATGTATTTGAAAAACAATATGAAATTTATTATTATACTAAAGTATAATGTGGTTTTCACCTATAGCTGCAAGGTTGACAAGTCACGCTCATCTTTTCATGTTCAGCACAGAGGAAATTCTTTTGGGAGAGAGAAGATGAATTTTGGCAAAACTTTCCGCCGCTTTATGACCGCTGCCGTTTTAGGGAGTGCTGCAATTGGCGTTACCATTGCAGCAGCACAAACACCGGCCTTTTTCCGTATCGGTACCGGCGGAACTGCAGGCACTTATTATCCGATCGGCGGATTGATCGCCAATGCAATCTCCGGCAATGGCGATCAGGGCGTTCCGGGTCTTGTCGCAACTGCCGTCTCTTCCAACGGGTCTGTCGCCAATATTAATGCGGTGAAAAGCGGTGGCCTTGAAGCCGGTTTCACCCAGTCGGACGTTGCTTACTGGGCCTATACCGGCACCGGCCTCTATGAAGGCAAAGGCAAGGTGGAAGATCTGCGTCTGATCGCAACTCTCTATCCGGAAACTGTGCATCTGGTTGCGCGTAAAGATGCAGGCATCAAATCTGTTGCTGACCTCAAAGGCAAGCGCGTCTCGCTTGATGAGCCGGGTTCAGGAACCATTGTCGATGCACGTATTGTTCTCGGCGCCTATGGCCTGACTGAAAAAGATGTGAAGGCTGAATATCTGAAACCTGGTCCGGCCGGCGACCGCCTGAAAGACGGCGCGCTGGATGCCTATTTCTTTGTTGGCGGCTATCCGACCGGTGCAATTTCCGAACTCGCCAGCACCAATGGTATTTCTCTGGTTCCGATTGAAGGACCGGAAATGGAGAAAATCCTCAAAGAATACAGCTTCTTCGCCAAGGATACTGTACCGGCAGGTACCTATAAAGATGTCGGTGCGACCGATACAATTTCCGTTGCCGCCCAGATGGTGACAAGCGCGAAACAGTCTGATGAGCTGGTCTATAACATCACCAAAACCATGTGGAATGACGCAACCCGTAAAGCACTGGATGCCGGTCATGCGAAGGGTAAAATGATTACCCTGCAGAATGCAGTCACCAGCCTTGGTATTCCGCTGCATCCGGGTGCAGAGCGCTTTTACAAAGAAGCCGGCCTGCTGAAATAATCACAATCTTGCCCTGCACCGGAACCTTACATTTCCGGTGCAGGATTTCTCACAGGCCTACAATGCGCATTTTGATGAGCTACGGCGTCCGGCTGGTACACACCGCCAGCGAAAGCCAGTGCCTTTAGCCATATTTCAGGAAATTTCCCATGACCACAGAGCAACAATCGTTGAAACCGATGGAGCTGGATGAAGAAAAAGCGCGTGAGCTCGAAGAGAGATTCGACTCCGAAATCCGTTTTCGTCCGTTGTTGCCTGTCACTGCCCGCATAGTCGGCACATTACTGATTATTCTTTCACTGTTTCACTATTATACAGCCGGTTTTGGTATTTTATCCGAAACCATGCATCGTGGTATCCATCTGGCCTTTGTGCTTGGTCTGGTTTTTCTGGTTTTCCCGTTCTCTCCCAAAGGCTATTCCGAACCGGCTAAATCGACTCTTCTGCGGCCACTTGGCATTTCAATTATCGACTGGGCACTGGCGATCGGTGCCGTTATTGCAGTTATGCATGTGCCGCTTATTCCGCTGGATGATCTGGCCTTCCGCGTTGGCAATCCGACACAAACAGATGTGATCCTTGGTGGTTTACTGATTATCGTGCTTCTGGAAGCCACCCGCCGCTCGGTCGGCTGGCCGCTGCCGATTATCGCTATTTGCTTTATGCTCTATGCCTATTTCGGCCCTTCCATGCCGGGCATTCTGGTGCATCCGGGCTCGTCTGTTTCACAGATTGTCGATCACCTCTATCTGACAACACAGGGCGTTTACGGTATCGCGCTCGGCGTGGTCGCCACTTATGTGTTCCACTTCGTGCTGTTCGGTGTTTTTGCCACTCGTATCGGCCTCGGGCAATTGTTTCTTGACTGTGCCGCATGGGTTGCCGGTCGCTATGCGGGCGGACCTGCCAAAGTTTCGATCTTCGGCTCGGCACTGTTCGGCATGATTTCCGGCTCATCGGTCGCGAATACCGTAACTGTCGGTTCGCTGACCATTCCGGCAATGATCCGCCTTGGCTATAAGCGCAATTTTGCAGCCGCAGTGGAAGCCGCATCCTCAACGGGCGGGCAGATTACCCCGCCGATTATGGGCGCTGCAGCCTTCCTGATGATTGAGTTCCTCAATCTGCCTTATACAACCATTATTATCGCCGCCATTGTTCCGGCTTTCATGCATTTCTTCGGCGTGTTGATGCAGGTGCATTTTGAAGCCAAACGCACAGGCCTGCGTGGTATGACGCCGGAAGAAATGCCGGACTTGAAAGAAGCATTCAAACGTGACTGGCCAACCGTTATTCCACTGGTTGTGCTGATCGGTATTTTGCTGTCCGGTTATACACCTTATATGGCGGCATTCTGGGGTATTACGCTTTGTATTGCGGTTGGTTTGCTCAATCCGCGCAAACGCATGTCCGTCAAAGAAGTTTTTGACGGTCTGCGCGACGGCGCAAAATATGCACTGGCAGTCGGTGCTGCTGCCGCAACCGTTGGCATTGTGGTCGGTGTCGTCACACTGACCGGCGTCGGCTTCAAAATTTCCTATATTGTCACCACAACCGCCGCAGATATTGCCACATGGTTTGGTACATTCCTGCCAGCCTCACTGGTTGGCGGCGCAACACTGACATTGCTGTTCACGCTGATTATGACCGGTATTGTGTGTATTTTGATGGGTTGCGGTATTCCGACAACCGCTAACTACATCATTATGGCAACCATTGCCGCACCAACTCTGGCAATGCTGGGCGTGGAGCCACTGGTCGCCCATTTCTTCGTGTTCTACTACGGCATTCTCGCGGATATTACGCCGCCAGTGGCGCTGGCCGCTTATGCGGCAGCGGGTATGGCAGGGGCTGATCCGTTTAAAACAGGGAACACGGCTTTCCGTCTCGGACTCGGTAAAGTGCTGGTGCCGTTTGTCTTTGTGTTCTCGCCATCACTGTTGCTGGTCAATGCCAATTTCTCGTTGAGCGAATTTGTAATCGCATTCCTCGGTTGTGTGATTGGCATTACCGCGCTTGGTGCCGCGCTCTCCGGCTTCATGCTGGTTCGCACTAAAGTCTGGGAACAGGTTCTGCTTGTGATTGCCGCCATCCTGCTGGTCGTGCCGGAAATCTATTCCTCACTCCTCGGACTGGTCTTGCTTGTGCCGGTACTGATGCGTCAGTTCACCGTTATGAGGCAGCCACAACTGGCATGATAAAAAGGGCGCTATAGCGCCCTTTTATTTTACAAACTCTGATCCGGATTTTGTCGCAGATCAGTCAGTCTGTTCCAGAATTTTTCAATCACGCCACGCTGATTATTTCTGGAACGATACAAACGGATTTCCAGCGAAATATTCCATGACGGGTCAGCCCCTGCCACCAGCTGACCACTTGCCAGTTCTTCGGCAATCAGGCTGTGCGGCACCCATGCCACGCCCCATCCGGCCATTGACATGCCTTTGAGACCGATCGACATACTGCCCTCATGTACCAAACGATGCTCCGGCATTTTCAAGACAAACAGCTCACTCAGCAAATGGCCAAAGAACGATGATTTTTCATAGCCGATATAATCAAACGGCTGCTCATCACGGCCGACCATATGCAGCGGATGACCTTCGGCATCCGGTGCGCTGATCGGAATGATCTGCTCAAAGTCGACAACTTTGTAATCAAAGTCTGCAGCATCGAGCAGCAGCGGTACAGACGGGTGCACATAAGTCAGCAGAAAATCACAATCCCCGTCAACAAGCGCATTCACATTACCTTCAACACTGCCCGTATCCGGCCGCAACCGCGTGAAAACCGGCGCTGTATTATCACTGGTTTCCTTCACCCATTGCGGGAAAAATGTGAAGGACAATGTATGCAATGCGATGAAAGAAATCGTTTGTGCTTCCAGTGTCTGGTTTGCCTGAAAGCCCTGACGCACCTGATACAGCGATTTCAGTGTTTCCTGCGCCACCGGAATAAATTTCTCACCGGCCTCGGTGAGCCGCGAAGGATAAGTCGCACGGTCAATCAGAGTCGTGCCGAGCCATGTTTCCAGCTGCTTGATACGGCGGCTGAAAGCAGACTGGGTAACATGGCGTTCATCTGCGGCCTTGGAGAAATTTAAAGTATGAGCAAGCGCCAGAAAGTCTTCAACCCACTTAATTTCCACAATACGGATCCTTCGTCATGATTGCCTGTTTTGCATACAGGCATGCAGGTTCAGAATAGGCCTTATACGATATGTCAGCATATTTGAACAGAAACATAAAAAACGGCCGCTCTCTTAAATATCCGCAGATATCAGAGAACGGCAGTCACTTCAGTTACTGAAGATCAGCGGGTATATTCCAGCATACGGCTGCGGCTCAGCACCAGTTCAATGCGATTATCGCTCAGGCGGTTGATGCAAACCCGTTTAACCCACGGACCATCATGGAGCGTAAACAGATAACGGCCATTACCAAGACCGGTAACCGGCATTGTCTGCTGAACAGGGCCTACACCCATAATTGCAGTACCGTTGGCGATCTCAAAGGCAGCACCGTAAACCGACTTCCAGCTGCCATCGAGTTCATTACCGGCAGGCTTTGGTGTCGCCGGATAAAGACGGCGCGGCGCATGACCAAGTTCCCCTTCCAGCACTTCACCTGTCCAGCGCAGCAGGATTGGTGAGGTAGCCGAGCGGGATGAGAACCAGCCATTGCCTTCATCATAAAGCGCATCTTCATTGTCGATATAGGTAACGTTACCGCCCTTCATCTCAACCCAGTGATGACCGGTTTCCGTGATATAAAAACCGTCCGGAATTGTGCTGCCGGCCTGTGGTAACGAGCGACCTGCAAGAGCGGCCATTGCAGCCTGCGCCATCTTGCTACCATTGGCGTCATCACGATTGGCAACAACCACAAAACCACACTGATGCTCAGGGCAGATCAGCACATAGCTCTTATAACCCGGATGCGAACCGCCATGGCCAACCAGCTTCAGACCATCAAGCTCAGAGCCGACAAAGCCAAGACCATAGGCGGACAAACGACCATCCGCCATTTTGCGTGGCTCGCTGATTTTTTCAATCACACCGGAAAGCTGGCCCTTGCCGCACATCAGAGCCCGTGCCCAGGTCGCCAGCGCTGTACCGCTACCGGTCAGACTACCCGCTGCGGAAATATAAAGACCGGCTGAACTCAGCTGCCACTTCTTACCATCATGCCAGTAACCCGGCACCAGACCATCCACCGGATCATTCCAGACATCCGGTGCCTTCAGCTGCACGCCGAGCAATGATACGATTTCATTTTGCAAATAATCATCAAAGCGCAGGCCAAGACGTTCCAGCGCAATTTCCACCAGACGATAGCCGGTATTGGAATAGGAAACCTGCGTTCCGGCATCAAAATTGAGGCGTTCCATCGTCGCATGGAAATCCATCAACCGGTCATTATGGGTTTCCGTATAGATCGACAGGCCGAGCAAAGTCAGACATTCACGCGTGTCAGGCAGGCCGCCGCTCATATCCAGCGCCTGTCCGACGGTCACTTCGTTCAAAGGCTTTTTCAGTTCCGGCAGATGTTTACCCAACGGATCATCAAGACCGATTTTATCTGCATGTTTCAAAACCATAGAAACAAAGACATGCTTGGTCACAGAAGCATAACGCACAACGCTGTCAGCGGAAAACGGCTTATGGGTTGCCAGACTTTCCACGCCGCTTGCAGTGTTGAAACGGATACCATCCGCATCAAAACCGATAATCACGCCTCCCGGCTCATTCGCAGGCCATTGTGAGGCCAGTTTTTGTGCGGTTGATAAAGCGGCTTCCCAGTTCATAGCCATGATCGCTTCTTCCCATGCCCTGTTCATACAGGTTTAATTCAATATTGCATAAAGAACAGGCCGGAAAATCCGGCCTGTTTCATAGTCTTACTTTGGTTCTTCAACCGTTACGCTCAACTCGCGTAGCTCTGTAGTATGCGGATGGGTGGTGCGGCCTAAACGCAGATCTTCTGCTGTCAGCTGTTCCACCATCACACCATTCTGCATCACGCCCACTTCCGGGCAGAGATGGGCGATAACCGCGAGGTTATGGCTCACCAGAACATAGGTCAGGTTGCGTTCTTCACGCAGATCCGACAGCAGATTGAGAATTTCCGCCTGAACGGAAACGTCCAGTGCCGAGGTCGGCTCATCGAGCAGCAATACCTGCGGATCTGCAATCAGAGCACGGGCAATCGCCACGCGCTGACGCTGGCCACCGGACAATTGATGCGGATAGCGGAAACGTGCCGTCTGCGGCAGAGCCACATCAGACAGAGCCTGCTTGATGCGTCCTTCAACATTGTCGATCTTATGAACCAGCAACAGCTCGCTCAGAATACGGTCAATGGTCTGGCGCGGATGCAGTGAGCCGAACGGATCCTGAAACACCATCTGAACAGAACGGAAAAATTCCGGCGTCCGCTTCAACGGCGCATCTTTGCCGTCAAAAGCAATACGTCCGCTCCAGCTTTCGTTCAGTCCGGCCATCGCACGCAGGATTGTCGACTTACCCGAGCCGCTCTCACCCACGATACCAAAGCTGCCGCCTTTTTCGACGTTAAACGAAACGCCTTTAACGACCTGCTTGTCACCGAACTGAATTTTCAGATTATCAACTTCAATCATTATTTCAGCCACTCCGGATCACGGGTCATTACCGGCAGACGATCACGCGGATGCGTCAGCGACGGAATACAGTTCAGGAGACCCTTGGTATAAGGATGCTGAGCATTATTGAGTTCCGATGCTTTCAGCTCTTCCATCACCTGCCCCATATACATAACCATAACGCGGTCACAGAAATGGGAAACAAGCGGAAGATCGTGGCTGATCAGGATCAGCCCCATGCCGCGGCTGTCCACGAGATCATCGATCAGACGCAGAATTTCAGCCTGTACGGTTGCATCAAGCGCCGAAGTCGGCTCATCGGCAATCAGCAGTTCCGGATCCGGTGCCAGCATCATAGCGATCATGACACGCTGCCCCATACCGCCCGATACCTCGTGCGGATAGGTATGTGCCACTTCACGCGGATTGCGGATTTTCACCTGATCGAGCAGATCAATCGCCGCTTCCAGAGCTTGTTTTTTACTGCCGCCTTTGTGTGTACGCCAGGCTTCCGCCACCTGCACACCAATGGTCTTTACCGGATTCAGCGAGTATTTCGGATCCTGCAGAATGAAGCCAACGCGCTTACCGCGGATCTGACGCATCTGTTTTTCAGATGCGGTCAGCAGATCCTGTCCGTCAAAACTTAAGCGATCAGCTTTGACTTCCGCAATATTCGGCAGGAGTTTCATCAGAGCGCGGGCAGTCAGAGACTTGCCCGAGCCGCTTTCACCCACAATACCCAGCTTTTCACGGCCAAGCTGCAGAGAGAGACCGCGCACCGCCTCAAAACGGGTGGTGCGGGTTTCAAATGCGATTCTCAGATTTTGAATATCTACCAGCATTTTATCCCTCAATTCTGCTTCGGATCGAGGACGTCACGCAGACCGTCGCCGAGGAAGTTGAACGCGAGTGAAACGAGGAAGATCGCAATACCCGGAATTGTAGCAACCCACCACTGCTCAAAAATGAAGCGTTTGGCAGTTGCAATCATCGCACCCCATTCCGGTGACGGCGGCTGCGCACCCATACCGAGGAAGCCAAGGCTTGCAGCGGTCAGAATGATCGAGCTCATATCCAGCGTAATACGTACAATCAGGCTCGGTACGCACAAAGGTGCGATATGACGGGCGATAATACGTGCAGGGCTGGCGCCGGTCAGGCGATAGGCTGCGATATAGTCAGTGTTACGGATGGTCATGGTTTCCGCACGGGCCAGACGCGCATAAGGCGGCCAGGCTGTGAGTGCAATCGCCAGAATCGCGCTTTCAACACCCGGTTTCAGCGCGGCTACGAAAGCCAGAGCCAGAATAAGACGCGGGAAAGCGAGGAACACGTCGGTTACGCGCATCAGGATTGTATCGACAACACCGCCGAAATAACCTGCCACGCAACCGATGATCAGACCAAGCGGTGCAACCAGAATAACAACGGCAATAACCATGCCGAGTGTTACGCGGCCGCCATAAAGGATACGCGAGAAAATATCGCGTCCCAGCTCGTCCGTACCGAACCAATGCTGAGCAGAAGGTGCCGCAAGACGATTGCCGAGATTTTGAATGCTCGGATCATGCGGTGCCAGCCACGGGGCAAAAATGGCGATGAAAACAAAGACCGCAATGATGAACAGGCCGATCATCGCCAGCGGATTTGACTTCAGATTGAGCCAGATACGGTAGCGCCGGCCCCAGAGAGCCTGCGACGGCGAGGACGGAGTTTCGTCCAGCGCCCAGTTATGAAAATTAGAGAAAATCATCTGACGCGTGGATCCAGTACCTTGTAGAGAATGTCAGCGAGCAGGTTAAGCCCGACATAGATGACACCAATCAGAAGAGTGGCGCCGACGACAGGGTTCATGTCTGCATTCATCAGCGAAACAGTCAGATACTGACCAAGACCAGGCCAGCTGAACACGGTTTCGGTTACAACGGCACCTTCAAGCAGACCGGCATAGGTCAGTGCAAGAACGGTCACCAGCTGCACGGCCACAGTCGGGAAAGCGTGTTTCCAGATAACTGCAGTGCCGGACAGGCCCTTGGCGCGGGCTGTAACAACAAACTCACCTTTGAGTGCATCCAGCATGAATGCACGGGTCATACGGGTGATATAGGCCATGCTGAAATAAGCGAGAATGATAACCGGCTGGGCCATATGCGCGAGCGCATCCCAGAAAGCATCCATATCGCCGTCGAGCAGCGTATCAATCGTCAGAATACCCGTGACATGCGGGATCATGTCCTGAAAAATAATATCCTGACGGCCGGGTCCCGGTGCAATACCGAGCGCAGCGTAGAAAACCAGAAGCGAAATCAGCGCCAGCACAAATGTCGGCACGGAGTGACCGGCCAGACAAATAACGCGGATCGTCTGATCCGTCAGTGTGCCCTGACGCACCGCTGCCCAGACACCCAGAGGAATACCGATCAGGGCAGCGAGGAGGAGCGCTGCGGTGGCCAGTTCAAGGGTTGCCGGAAAATAGCGGGCAATATCCGTGGTAACAGGGTTGCGGGTCAGAATGGAATTGCCGAGATCACCCTGCAAAACCTGACCGATATAATGGAAGAACTGCACGACGAGCGGCTGATCCAGCCCCATCTCCGCGCGCACACGCTGAATAACAGCCTCCGGCGCATTATCGCCGACGGCTGCAATCACAGGATCAACCGGCATAACGCGGCCGATCATGAAAGTGACAATAGCAAGTCCGAACAGCGTGATTAACACGCTGCTCAGAGTACCAGTCAGAGTTTTCAGTCTCTTATTCAAGCTTTCGCAATCCCTGCGTAAGAGTGGGTATCGGACAGAACGCCGAGACGCATGCCGGTAACATCTTTACGGCAGGCAGCAGTCATTACAGTCTGCAGCATGACAACAAACGGGCTGTTGTTCATGAATTCGCGCTGCAGGTCTTCGTAAAGTTTAACGCGGGTTGCCGGATCTTTTTCATCACGGGCAGCCAGCGATTTCTTGGCGAAATCTGCGTTCTGATAGTTCGAGCGCCATGCAAAAGGCTTGCTCTTCGCATCGTCGGACAGGTCGGTCACGTTGCAGAATACGTCCGCATTGGTATTCGGATCGAAATAGTCCGAACCCCATGAAGTCAGAGCGATTTCATGTTCGCGGGCACGCATTTTGGTGAGTACCTGACGGTTTTCAGCAGCACGCAGTTCCAGCTTGATGCCGATTTCTGCGAGGTTAGCCTGAATCGCCTGAGCGATATCCGGCCAAGGCTGTGCGGAATAATGATCCATGCTGATGGAGAAACCATCGGTCAGACCAGCTTCAGCCATCAGAGCTTTTGCCTTAGCAGTGTCTTTCTGGAACGGCAGTTCATTAACCGCACCCGGGAAACCTTCAGGAATAATAGTCTGATGCTGCTGATGGGTCAGCGGCACGATATTTTCCTGAATGCCCTTATAGTCAATCGCCCATTTGATCGCTTCCCAAAGCTTAGGATTGGTCAGCTTTTCAACTTTCTGGTTGAGCGACATCAGGCCGATACCGGCAATACCCTTACGCACGAGCGTGAAGTTTTCGTCGTTCTGGATCACGCGCAGCTGTTCGGAAGTCAGGTTACGGGCGATATCCACGTCACCTTTCTGGAGCATCAGCAGCTGGGAAGAAGGATCAGCAACGTGACGCAGAACAATACGCTTCACATTGCCTTTGTAGGCGCCGTGCGGGTTCAGGTTCAGCATTACGCTTTCGCTTGGCTTCCATGCAGCCAAAGTCCATTCAGCGGAACCGGCGCTGTTTTTACGCAGCCATTCGTTACCGAGATCGTCGCCGGCTGCATTTTCCATCACCAGCTTCTTCTCAACAACGCTACCGACGCTGGAAGACAGGCAATAAAGCAGGAAGGACAGGGAAGTCGGGGTGTCGAGAGAAATGGTCAGCGTACCGGCATCGGTCGCGACAACAGCTTTCTCAACATTTTCAGGAGTCAGACCGAACTGGCCGATGATGAAAGCAGGGCCTTTGTTCATCTTGATCGCGCGGTGCAGCGAGAATGCAGCATCTTCAGCAGTGATCGGATTGCCGGTGGCAAATTTAGCTTCAGGGTTGATTTTGAAAGTATAGACCTTACCTTCAGCATCAGCTTCCCATGAAGTCGCTACGCCGCCTTCAATCTTTTCAGGATTTTCATAGCTCGGATGCACAAGACGCTGATACATGTTGTTGCAGATTTCGCTGCCGACAGCTTCAAAGCTCTCATGCGGATCAAGCGATGTCATGTTGTCCAGCTGCATGGCCACAACCAGAATATCCTGACGACCGGCAGCGATCGCAGGCAGCATACCGGCATATGACAGGAACGGAACAGCAGCAGCGCCCGCCAAAAAATTACGTCTTGAAATCACGGTGATTTCCTCTTCCCTATCCGTAAACGCAAGAAACCGGCCGGGTGCCCCCTGCCAGTGGTTAAGTTTTCTAACAGCTTTGCAAATGAGTTATCTTCGCGGGAGATCGTCCACCGGACCGATTTTTGCCCGTTCCGATCCACCCGAAACTGCATCAAAACAATGTGTATAAGAAAACCGTCTAATGTCCGGTTCAGTTATCATGAAGCCCAATAACGCGGCCAATGCAGATTTTGCCAGTGGCTATGCATGGTTTGCATGCAAAATCCTGTTCAAAACTTTGTTATTTTCTAATTTAATTAATATGCAGAAGTGGACTATCCCCTGCAAGAAAAGGCATTTGCAATTTGGCTGCAAAATGGTCAGTCTCGCAAATCACGCAACGACTTGTATTTCAGCGATGAAAAACCGCAGAATCGCAGGCGCCTCCCCGAAATCTCCGAGGAATAGCGTTGCTAACGAGATGCAGTAACAGGATTTTATCCGCTAAATGTTTCTGTTTGCGACATATTTTATGTCGTCATCCAGAAAAGTAAGGTTCTCTTTCCCATGTCCAGTTCTTCACCGGCAGACAATTTCACCCCTGTCTTTGATGGCCATAATGACGTTTTGTTGCGTCTGTGGACGTCAAGCGAAGCCAATCCGGTCGACCGCTTTATTGATGGCGAAAAGGCAGGTCACATTGATCTTCCGCGCGCTAAAAAAGGCGGCCTCGCAGGCGGCCTGTGCGCAATTTATGTACCGTCGCCTTCGATGGAAAAAGATGCAAACGGCGATTATCCGACGCCGGAACACGGTAGCGCCTTAAGAATCACCCTTGGCATGGCTGCGCTTCTGGCGAAGATTGAAGCGAAGTCCGCAGGCGGTTTGAAAATCTGCCGTTCTGCCGATGATATCCGCACTGCAATGGCCAATGGCGCATTTGCGTCAGTGCTGCATATTGAAGGCGCTGAAGCCATCAGTGCTGATCTGGATGAACTTTATGTTCTGCATCAGGCAGGCCTGCGCACACTGGGTCCGGTCTGGAGCCGTCCAAACATTTTCGCTCACGGCGTGCCGTTCCGTTTCCCAAGCACACCGGATATCGGTCCCGGCCTCAGTGATGCGGGTAAAGCCCTGATCCGCGCCTGTAATGAGCTGAAAATCATGGTTGACCTGTCGCATATGAACGACAAGGGTTTCTGGGATATTGCAGCGATCTCCGATGCACCGCTCGTTGCCAGCCATTCCAACGTGCACACACTTTGCACCCATAGCCGCAATGTGACTGAAAAACAGATGGACGCCATCAAGGAAACCGGCGGGTTGATGGGTATCAATTTCGGCGTTTCCTTCCTGCGTGCGGACGGTCAAAAAATCACTGCCACGCCGCTCAGCGAAATGGTGCGCCACATTGATTATATCATCAACCGTATCGGCGTTGACCATGTGGCTCTCGGTTCCGACTTTGACGGTACGACCATTCCGGATGCTCTGGGCAGCGCCGCTGACCTGCAGCTTCTGATCGCAGAATTGCGCAAAGCCGGTTACGATCAGGAAACCATCGACAAGATCGCCTATAAAAACTGGATCCGCGTCCTCGAAAAGACCTGGGCCTGATTATTCTGCAAAGCTTTTCAAGCCGCCTCCGGTACCCGCCGGGGGCGGTTTTTTAGTTTGTGCGCAGATCTGCGGGCGGTATGGAATTAATGAAGGTTTTTCATCATCCCGGACAGTTTATGCAGTTGTAATCACAGGTTTTAGGTCTAAACTGCCCGCAAAATTTCTAAAAACCGCATGAACAGCATGACAGGATGGGAACTATGGATCACGCGCTCAAATTTTATATCAACGGTGAATGGGTTGATCCGGCAATAAGCCCAATTACAACACTGGATGTCATCAACCCCGCAACGGAACAGCCTTTTACCAAAATCGCAATGGGCACCGCTGCAGATGTTGACAAGGCAGTAGCCGCCGCTAAAGCCGCTTTTGAAAGCTTCTCCGTCACCAGTAAAGAAGAGCGCCTCGCCCTGCTCAAACGCATTCTTGAAATATTCATCCGCCGCTCGGATGAAATCGGCGCCGCAATCTCGCAGGAAATGGGCGCACCGCTGGCCATGGCTAAGGCTGCACAGGCCGGTTCAGGTACCGCGCATCTGATGGAAGCAATTAAAGCCGCTGAAGTCTTCGAATATGCCTATATGCAGGGCACAACCCGCGTTGTGCATGAGCCAATCGGCGTTGTGGCGATGATTACGCCATGGAACTGGCCGATCAATCAGATCGCCGCCAAAGTTGCACCGGCCATTGCAACCGGCTGCACAATGGTGCTGAAACCATCAGAAATTGCACCGGTCAGTGCCATTCTGTTCGCAGAAATTATGGATGAAGCCGGTGTGCCTAAAGGCGTGTTCAACCTTGTTCATGGTGACGGCCCGACTGTCGGCGTCGCGCTTTCCGGCCATAAAGATGTGGATATGGTGTCCTTTACCGGCTCTACCCGCGCCGGTGTCAGTGTTGCGCAGACCGCAGCCCCGACCGTAAAACGTGTTCATCAGGAACTTGGCGGCAAATCCCCGAATATTGTCCTGCGTAGTGCCGATCTGGATAAGGCCGTGCGTACCGGTGTCACCCGTTGCTTTGGCAATAGCGGCCAATCCTGCAATGCGCCGACCCGTATGCTGGTACCACAGGAAGCCATGGATGATGCAATTGCAATCGCGCGCGATGCGGCAGAAAAATTCCGCACCGGCGACCCGAATTCCGCAAATACCGATCTCGGTCCGGTCGTCAGCCAACTGCAATTCGACAAGATTCAGGATCTGATTCAAGCCGGTATTGATGAAGGCGCGGAACTGGTAACCGGTGGCACCGGCCGCCCTGCGGAACTCAATGCCGGTTATTATGTGCGCCCGACCATCTTTGCCCGTGTCGGCCATGATATGCGCATTTCCCGCGAGGAAATCTTCGGCCCTGTTCTGTCGATGATTGGCTATGATGATCTGGATGAAGCGGTCGAAATGGCTAATGATACGGTCTACGGCCTTGCGTCCTATATTCAGGGCGATCTGAAAGAAGCGCAGGCTTTGTCCAAACGTCTGCGTACCGGCAATGTCTACATTAATGATGCACCATGGGACGGCGCGGCACCTTTTGGCGGCTACAAACAGTCGGGCAATGGCCGTGAATATGGCGTTTTCGGTCTGCGTGAATTTGTAGAAATCAAAGGCATTGTCGGCTTTGAAGAATAACTACAAACCATAGAGAGTTAAGAAATAGCGCGTCCGTCAAAAGACGCGCTGTTTTATATAATTGTTTTGATATATATCACATAAAGACTGACTATCTGCCGAAGCGCGCAACTGAGAAATACTCTCTCCGATGACAAAGCATGTCGCAGGCAGCGGATCACTCACAATACGGCCAGCATATCTTGTCAGCAGATGCCTGCACCTATGCTGCATTTCTCATATATAAGGCTGCTTCATAAGGGGTGGCAGGTTAAACATGAACAAGTCACCATCCGAAGCCGCGCCAATAAACGCAACCGGCCTGCTGCAAAGCACGCCTGAAACACAGAGAAAAGCAATTATCGCGCTTTTGCTCGGCGGCTTGCTCATCAGCTGCTCGCCTATTCTGGTGCGCTTCGCAGAAACCGGCCCGATTGTCACAGCTTTCTGGCGGTTAGCGCTGGCGATTATCCCGATGCTGATCCTGAACAACCGCATGAAGCATGGTGTGGATCAGGTCAAACCGGCTTCCCTTGGCGATCTGGCAATTCTTGCCGTTCCAGGTATTCTGATCGGGCTGGAACTGGTGGTCTGGCATATTTCCCTGACCATGACATCCGTTGCCAATTCGACGCTGATTGTGAACCTGTCGCCGATTTTTGTCGCGCTAGGCGGCTGGTTATTTTTGAAGCAGAAAATCAGCCGGATTTTCATCAGCGGTCTTGTCATCGCTATTATTGGCGTACTGATCCTCAAAGGCGGTCCCGATCTTTCCGGCCATAGCAGCCTCAAAGGTGATGCCGTGGCTCTGGGTGCTGCCATTCTTTATGCCGCCTATATTCTGATGCTCGGCTTCACGCGCCGCCGTTTTTCCACTTCCACAATCATGCTCTGCACAACAATCAGCGCAACCCTGACTATTCTGCCGCTCGCATTGATTTTTGAGACGCAATATTTCCCGCTGACATTGTTTGGCTGGTTCATTGTCTGTGCGCTGGCATGGATGACGCAAGCCGCCGGACAAAGCCTGATTACATTTGCTATTGCATGGCTGCCGGTGGCGTTTTCTTCTCTGACTCTTTTAATCCAGCCGGTTGTAGCCGCAATTCTGGCATGGGTGCTCCTGTCAGAACCGCTGAGCATCTGGCAGATTTGCGGAGGCCTCATTGTCATTGCAGGCATTATGCAGGCAAGGCGCGGCTGAACCACTTGTCACGGCTTGTTATGTCTATGCATATTAAGGCGCTGTGCAAAACCTGTGGCTGAAATACATAGGCACAATTATTTTACGTTTTGGTCAAAAAAAGTGCGAATATGGCCTTGAACTTATTTAAAGCTTGCTCCATATGAAGATCACTTGCTGGCGCGCTTCCTCCCATTTCGCGCTGCAAGTGTTCCCCTCGAAGGCATCTAAATGTCTTCTTAAATTCAGCCGGGCTTTTTAGTCCGGCTTTTTTTCTGCCTGAATTGTGGATTTTCCGCCCGTGAGCGGCAAAGAATCACCCTGCCCGCAGCATTTTCCTGAAATCACGAACTTTATGGCACGCAATTTTATTATCGCTTGTTTTGTGACAAACTCTTCGCCAAAATGTGTCTGCGCATAGAATTATGCGTGAATAGCTTTCGTAATTGTGCTTTTCTCTTTCGTATTAAATGTTATATGCGCTAAAACGAAAGAGCTTAATGGCAACCGCGGAACTCTTGGCTGAACGGCGTACACGCAACACCGGCGCAGCGATATTCCGCTTCATTGATCTTCAGGGACCTTCAGGGAGAAGTCATGTCCAAACGTCTGATGACTGTTTCAGTAGCGGCATTAACAATGTCCGTTGCATTCGCATCCAACGCATTTGCAGTTACCGAACTGCAATGGTGGCACGGTATGGCCGGCTCCAACAACGAAGTTGTTGAACAGCTCTCCAAAGAATTCAATGAAAGCCAGAGCGAATTCAAAATCGTTCCTGTTTATAAAGGCACCTATCCTGAAACTCTGAATGCAGGTATCGCTGCATTCCGCGCCAAGCAGGCACCGGCAATTCTGCAGGTTTTTGATGCAGGCAGCGGCGTGATGATGGGTGCTGAAGGCGCGGTTATGCCGGTTGCCGAAGTACTGGAAAAAGGCGGCTTCACATTTGATAAAGCCAAATACCTTGCCGGTATCACCGCATATTATTCAAAAGCGGACGGCACCATGCTGTCCTTCCCGTATAATTCGTCTTCGCCGATCCTTTATTACAACAAAGACGCTTTCAAAAAGGCCGGTCTTGATCCTGAAGTTGCGCCAAAAACATGGCCTGAAGTGTTTGAAGCAGCACGCAAGATCAAATCCAGCGGCGCAGCAGCCTGCGGTTATACCTCTACATGGCTGACATGGATTCAGACAGAAAACTTCGCCGCATGGAACAATGTTCCTTACGGCACCAATGAAAACGGTCTTGCCGGTCTGGATGTAAAACTGGAAATCAATGCACCTCTGTTCGAGCAGCATTTTCAGGGTCTGGCTGATCTCGCTAAAGACGGCGCGTTCCGTTACGGCGGCCGTACATCTGAAGCCAAGCAGCTCTTCACATCCGGTGAATGTGCGATGCTGACAGAATCCTCCGGTGGTCTGGGCGATGTGGTTAAATCCGGCATGAATTACGGTATCGGCCAGCTGCCTTATTATGAAGGTGAAGGTCGTCCGCAGAACACTATTCCGGGCGGCGCCAGCCTCTGGGTATTCGGCGGCAAGAGCGATGAAGAATATAAGGGCATTGCCCAGTTCTTCAACTTCCTGTCCCAGACCAAGATTCAGGCTCGTCTGCATCAGGTGTCCGGCTATCTGCCTGTGACACTGGAAGCCTACGAAGAAACCAAAAAATCCGGTTTCTACGAAAAGAATCCAGGTCGCGAAACACCGATCCTGCAGATGATGGGCAAAGAGCCGACCGCTAATTCCAAGGGCGTACGTCTCGTAAACCTGCCGCAGGTACGTGATATTCTCAATGAAGAATATGAAGCGATGCTGGCTGGTAAACAGGATGCAAAAACTGCACTGAAAAACGCCGTTGAGCGTGGTAATGCAGCCATTGCCGAAGCTGTAAACCGCTAATCGTCACACCGCGCATCCTGCAAAGGGTGCGCGGTTTTCTTCACACTGCATATAAACCCATCTTCAGGATTGCGTTGAGGATTGGCTTATATGTCAGAGCACCTGCCGGAAAAATAAATAACCCCGGAAGCGTGTAAAAACGATCAGGCAGAGTGTTTCATGATTTCCGTACAGAACGGAAATGCTCTGAACTGACAAACACTGTCTCTGATTGCTGATCGCATCAGAAATTGTGTAACATTTCAAAAATCTTGCTGTGCCCCTTCAGCACCTTTTCGGTGTGTGGCGCTGCAGTTTGAAGGAGATCTTTGTGCAGCGTGTTGTTTTTCCCAACAAGGTGCTACCCTATTTATTAGTTGCACCGCAGCTCATACTCACATTCGTGTTCTTTTTCTGGCCGGCCAGTCAGGCTATTTATCAGTCGATGATGCGTGAAGATCCGTTTGGTCTGCGCAGCGCTTTTGTTGGTTTGAAGAATTTTCAGGCATTGTTCGCCGATCCGAATTATCTGCATTCTTTCCAGATTACGATCTTCTTCAGTATTGCGACTGCTTTGCTGTCGATGGCTGTTGCCCTGTTTCTGGCAACTGCTGCGGAAAAAGTCGTGCGCAGTAAAAATCTGTATCGTACCTTGCTGATCTGGCCTTATGCCGTGGCACCAGCCATTGCCGGTATTTTGTGGCTGTTCATGTTCTCCCCTGCGATGGGAACTCTCGCTTATCTGCTGCGCAATGCCGGTTTTGACTGGGATCCCCTGCTGAAAGGCGATCAGGCGATGGCACTGGTTATCTTTGCCGCCTCATGGAAACAGATCAGCTATAATTTCCTGTTCTTTGTGGCCGGCCTTCAGGCGATCCCTAAATCCCTGCTGGAAGCAGCAGCCATTGACGGCGCACGCGGTATCAAGCGGTTCTGGTCAATTACTTTCCCGCTTCTGGCTCCGACCACGTTCTTCCTGCTGGTTGTGAATACTGTTTATGCGTTCTTCGACACATTCGGTATCATCCATGCGGTTACGGGCGGCGGTCCTGCCAAGTCCACCGAAACTCTGGTCTACAAAGTGTATAATGACGGTTTCGTCAATCTGAACCTCGGTTCCTCTGCAGCACAGTCCGTGGTGTTGATGGTGATCGTTATTGCCCTTACGGCGTTCCAGTTCCGCTTTGTTGAAAAGCGCGTGCATTATTCCTGAGGTCAGCCAATGATTGAACGTAATCCCGTTACTATCGCAATCAGCCATCTGGCGCTGATTATCGGCATCATCATTGTTGCCTTCCCGATCTATTATACATTTGTGGCTTCAACCATGACGTCGGCGGAAATCCTCCGCCCTCCGATCCCGCTCTGGCCGGGTGACCACTTTATCGAAAACTACCGTGATGCAATGACCGGTGGTGTTGAACGCACCGTGGGTGTGAGCCTTGAACGTCTGCTGTTCAACTCGACTGTCGTGGCACTGGCAATTGCCATCGGCAAGATCATCATTTCTTTCACCTCTGCTTTTGCGATTGTGTTCTTCAACTTCCGCTTCCGCATGGTGTTTTTCTGGATGATCTTCATCACTCTGATGCTGCCGGTGGAAGTGCGTATTCTGCCGACCTATAAAGTGATTGTGGATCTCGGACTGATCGATACCTATGCCGGTCTGACATTGCCGCTGATGGCTTCAGCAACGGCGACATTCCTGTTTCGTCAGTTCTTCCTGACTATTCCGGGAGAGCTTGTGGAAGCAGCCCGCATTGATAATGCCGGGCCGTGGCGCTTTATGAAAGACATTCTGCTGCCGCTGTCCAAAACCAATATTGCAGCACTTTTTGTCATCCTGTTCATTTTCGGATGGACACAATATCTCTGGCCTCTGCTGGTCACCAATGATGCAAAGATGAACACAATCATCATCGCTTTGCGTAAAATGGTGGATTTCGCCGACGCCGCAACACCATGGCATTTTGTGATGGTGACAACGATCCTTGCGATCATCCCTCCGATCATCGTCGTGGTTCTGATGCAGCGATGGTTCGTCAAAGGTCTTGTTGAAACGGAAAAATAATGGCTCGTATTTCTCTTGAAAATGTAAAAAAAACCTATGGCGGCAATATCGAGACCATTAAAGGCATCTCGCTGGAAATCGCTGACGGTGAACTGGTTGTTCTGGTCGGGCCTTCCGGCTGCGGTAAATCCACTTTGCTGCGCATGATTGCGGGTCTGGAAAGTATTACTTCCGGTAAAGTTTCAATTGCAGACCGCATTGTAAACGAACTGGAACCGGCAGAGCGCGATATTGCAATGGTATTCCAGAATTATGCGCTCTATCCGCATATGACTGTGCGCCAAAATCTGGCCTATGGTCTGAAGAACCGCAATACACCAAAAGTCGAGATCGAACAGCGTATCGCCAAGGCTGCAAAAGCGCTGGAAATTGAACAGTTTCTGGAACGCAAACCACGTCAGCTTTCCGGTGGTCAGCGCCAGCGCGTTGCCATGGGTCGTGCGATTGTGCGTGAACCTGCTGCGTTCCTGTTCGACGAACCGCTCTCCAATCTGGATGCCAAGCTGCGCGTGCATATGCGCGTAGAAATTAAGCGTCTGCAGCGTTCCCTCGGCGTAACAAGCGTTTACGTAACTCATGACCAGATGGAAGCCATGACACTGGCTGATCGTCTGGTGGTTCTGAATGCCGGTCATATTGAACAGGTCGGCACACCGATTGAACTTTATGAAAAGCCTGCGACAACTTTCGTTGCAACCTTTATCGGCTCACCATCGATGAACCTGCTGCCTCTCAAAGATGCTTCCGGCAAAGATGCACCATGGATGCAGGAACTCAGCTCGGTTGTACCGGCCGGCACTGCAACTGTCGGCGTACGTCCGGAAGGCTTTATGCTTGGCACTGAAAATGCAGCCTTCACCACGGATGTGACTGTTGATGCGGTCGAGCTTGTCGGTGCGGAAAGCTATGTCCATGCACGCCTTGCAAATGACACAACCATCATTTTCAGCGTTGCCGGACGCAGCACGATTGCAACCGGTGAAGTGCTGAAAGTCAGCGCAGCAAAATCTGCCCTCCATTGCTTTGACAAGGATGGCAACCGCATTGAACTGACCGTTTGATGTTATGAAATTGGTGATCCCGAAAGTAATTTCGGGATTATTGTCGCCGATGCCTGCGCTTTGCCGGCAATCGGCGACACCATGATAATCATGCCCCCGTATGAACTCTCATGGCTACCCTGTTCGGGAATCCCAAGAAGTTTGCAATCAAATTGCTGCTTCTTTGTAAGAAGCTTAACTTTTTAATGCGCCATAATTAAATTTATAATTTTGATAGAGCACATCATAAATATTCATAATGCGGCTATCTCTAAATTATTATGTGTTTATAAAGGGAATACCGGAGATAAGTGCCCTCACATAACGTTTTTTCTGAAAATATCCGTTTAATGATACACGCGGAAACGATTGCGGATGCTGTAAACAAGCAGCATTCAGCATTGCAGGTTGTGTTGTTGCCGCGAGGGAAAAACCCGACTCACATGCCGCTGTAAAGGTATTTTCACTCACGGCAGTCTTCCATCCGTAAGGATAGGAAAACGATTGCGGCGCCACCCCCAGCTTATCCTTCAGCCATAATGCAGATGTTTCAATATCGTATTTCATGCGCATGCTATCAACGCGACTGAGATTGATATGGCTCACTGTATGTGCACCAAAATGCACCAGTCCGTTGTCACACTGCTGCAAAGTCCGCAATTCCGACACGTCCATCGTCAGATCACGCGTGATGCGCAGCGGATCAATACCGTTCTGCACAGCGAGATCCGCAATGTTACTCACCGCCTCATCTTCATCATAACTGTCGGCGTAACCGGCGAAGAGGGTAAAAGCCATTGTCTTCTCCCGCCGGGTTTTCAGCGACAGGGTTTTAGCCCCTGCACCAAAATCAAATGTCAGACTGTCTTTGTCACGCAGGATCTGCTCAATAACTTCCCACCACAAAATAGTCTTGCGTTCGGCAAAGCCGGACGTGATGTAAATCGTATAGGGAATATTATAGCGTCTGAATATCGGAGCTGCATAATCAGCGTTATTCCGGTAGCCGTCATCCAGCGTAAAACAGACATAGCGCTTATTTTCAGGATTATTCGCCAGCAGCTCCGGCAAATCATGCACATGGACAGGGATCATACCTGCCTGCAAAACCTCCTGAATCGCCTGTTCCAGGAATTGCGGCGTGACCGAGAGAATTGCATTGGGAGAGAAATGCTGTGCGGGGTTTTCCGGTCGCACATGGTGCAGCGTAAAAATCAGACCATTTTGTGCAGCAAACGGCAGAATCTTACCCAGACGCAACAGCGCAATTACTTCCAGCCCGGTACCGATGACTGAATATTTCAGCAGGCGCTTTGCTTCATGCAAGCCATTCATATAGTCATCCGCCACAGATTTCGGAAAATTTAAAGCTGTGACAGCTAATGCATATCGCAGTCTAGAATTCACTATAGGACAGAACTTGTAAGGACAATATTAACGGCCAGTACTGGCATGGTAACATCGAATTTAGTAAAAACCTCAGAGATCACCCTGATCATCTGCTCTCAATGAGAGAGCTATCCGATTTGAAATGATAGTTACAGTTATTCTCTGCCGGCGATAGTGCCTGTGCCCCCGCCCACCATGGGCAGTCTATTAGACCGCACCATGTTTGGCACTACCGCCGACCACGAAGGATTGTCGTTGCAAGATTGATGGTTATCAGTCGCAAACCTGAATCGGAAAAGATGGTCATTCCGATCGCCCCCTTCGTTACACTCAGATCGAATAAACCGACCCGAAGAATATTTGATTACCGAACAAAAATAACAGATCATCTGGCGTAACATTATTGCCGTAAAAACCCATAATGTTCCCGCGGACAATCAACTTACCATAACACTTTGATTGTCTCTATTATGCAGCGTCTCATTTCTTGACATATTGTGAAGTACAAGGCGGTCATCGTCAGCGGAAAACAAATAAAATGTCTCTTTTATAATAAGGTGGCCGGATATAATCTGATTGCGTCTCGGTTATGCGCAAGGGGCGGGATAGCATGCAAAACATACTTCAGGTTTCAACGGATCTGGTCGATCCTTACCTCCGCACTGACTATTGGCGGGATGTAACCCGTCCGCTATTTGATAGTCTGCCATGCCAAAGTAGCCTTTATCCTGACATGGAGGGTACATTCGGAGTTAAAATGGCCGGTTCGATTATGTTTTGCAATGCCACCTTCTCCCCTCAGCGCTATTCTCGTAACTTAAAAATCATTAGCAGAAGCGGCCTCGAAGACTTTTATTTGCTACAATTATTTACGGGAAATGCTTCCGCGGCGGATTGCGAAGGCACAATATTATCAATTGGTAATTCTGATATTTATTTGCTGGATCTCGGTCGTACTTTTTCATCCCAAACTAGCGCCGGCTCAACACTTTCTCTGATTCTTCATCGTGAGAAGCTGGAAAAATTAATTCCGGGAAAAAAACTGCACGGAATTTTATTTAAAGCCGGGCAACCAGAAACACATTTATTAGCTAATGTTATTACCGGCATAATAAATCTGGCACCTTCAACAACAGAAACAATGGCACAGACTGCAGAAAATGTTGCTTTGTCGTCACTGGCTTTAGCTTTACACCATAACAAAACACTTGCAGCGCTGGATGATCAGGTATTTATACCAATTTTACGCAGTCGTATACTTAGTTTTATTGACCTGCATCTGGCAGAACCGTCGCTTGATATTAAAATGATAATGACCCGTTTCAAGGTCTCGCGGGCTCATCTATATCGCATGTTCGAGGCAGAAGGCGGCGTCATGCGCGCGATACGTGAGCGCAGACTGGACGCAGCTTGCCGCTTTCTTATTAGCAAACCGGACACCACAATTCCTCTGCTAGGACAACTTTTTGGTTTTTCCAGCCCTGAGCATTTCCAAAAATCGTTTCGTGACCGGTTTAATATGACACCGAATGAGATCAAACAGGAACGCAGCAAACTGATCGTGAAATGCGGGCGCCTGTCGGATATGCAAGATTACTTATCTGCCTATACAACACATAATGGCACTGTAATAAGACAAGCTCCATCACCCAAAAGCTCTGCAAATAATGGCTAAAAGATATTTTTATAATAAAAAGCTCAGAGGCTTGCACCCCTGAGCTTAATTCCGGAACAGATCAAAAATCAGAAAATCTGACGTTCGCCCTGCTCGTCACGGATCCAAGTGGTCAGACCGATTTTGCTCATCGTTGTCAGGAACGGACGCGGATCAAGTTCTTCAACATTGACCATTGTCTTGGCGTCCCACTCACCGGTCGCAACCAGCATGGCAGCCGCTACCGGCGGAACACCGGCAGTGTAAGAAATGCCCTGTGAGCCGACTTCATTATAGGCATCCTTATGGTCTGCCACATTGTAAATGAAGACTTCACGGTCTTTTCCGTCTTTACTGCCCTTAACCAGATCACCGATACAGGTCTTGCCGGTATAATCCGGTGCCAGCGATGACGGATCAGGCAGCACGGCCTTGACCACTTTCAGAGGAATAACTTCCAGACCTTCAGCAGTTTTAACAGGCTGTTCCGACAACAGGCCAAGATTGTTCAGCACGTTGAAGACATTGATGTAATGATCGCCGAAACCCATCCAGAAGCGCACATCCGCGCCCTCGATGTTACGTGCCAGCGAATGCACTTCATCATGGCCGGTCATATAGGCCTTCTGCTTGCCGACAACCGGCAAATCATATTCCTTGCCGACTTCGAACATCTTGTTGACCTGCCATTCACCCTTCTGCCACGAATAAACGCGACCGGTGAATTCGCGGAAATTGATTTCCGGATCGAAATTGGTGGAGAACCAACGGCCATGGGAACCGGCATTGATATCAATGATGTCAATATCGGTGATCTTGTCGAAATATTCGTCTTTGGCCAGACGCGCATAGGCATTCACCACACCCGGATCGAAACCGATACCGAGAATAGCAGTGATGCCTTTTTCAGCGCAGAGCTCACGGCGCTTCCACTCATAGTTTGCATACCACGGCGGAGTTTCACAGATTTTGTTTGGTTCTTCATGGATAGCAGTATCCATGTAAGCCACGCCGGTTTCGATACAGGCCTGCAGCACCGACATATTGATGAAAGGCGAACCGACATTAATCACGATCTGTGAATTTGTCTTGGTAATCAGTGCCTTCGTAGCTTCAATATCCAAAGCATCCAGTGCATGGGCTTCCAATACGCCCTCAACCTTCATACTTTTCTTTTCACGAACGCTTGCGACCATATCATCGCATTTTGATTTCGTTCGTGAAGCAATGTGAATATCACCCAGTACATCGTTGTTCTGCGCACATTTATGCGCCACAACCTGCGCCACGCCTCCGGCACCAATAATCAGGACATTTTTTTTCATTTCACGCGGTACGCTCCATAGTAGCCTTTTCGGCATAATCACGAATTTTTCTGATGATGATTATGCACCAATCAATGACATGTATGAGCGGTTGCCCGCCCATAACACATCGGTTGCGGTTAGATCGTTTTGTTAAAACGATCTATTTTCTTTAACGCAGTTTCGGACGGAAAACCGGCCTCCACTTTTCCTGAAACTGCTTATACTGCTCAGGAAAGAGCAGCAGCAAAATCGTCAAAGGTAAACTCTTTGACCAGCTCTTCAGTTCCGTCGAGCTGACGGACAACGATGGATGGCATTTTAACGCCGTTGAACCAGTTCTTCTTGACCATTGTATAACCGGCTGCATCCTGAATGGAGAGACGGTCACCGATCTGCAACGGTTTTTCAAAACGGAATTCACCGAAAATATCACCGGCAAGGCAGGACTTACCGCAGATCATGATTTCATGATCGCCTTTATTCGGCTCCAGTTTGGCGGTCTGACGATAGATCAGCAGATCGAGCATATGAGCTTCAATCGAGCTGTCGACAATCGCAAGATTTTTGCCGTTGAACAGCGTGTCGAGTACAGTCACTTCCAGCGTGGCGGATTTGGTAATCGCAGCTTCACCCGGCTCCAGATAGACCTGTACACCATATTTTTCGGAAAAAGCTTTCAGGCGTGCGCAGAACTGATCCAGCGGATAGTTTTCGCCGGTAAAGTGAATACCGCCGCCGAGGCTGACCCATTTCACGCGGGAAATCAGATGGCCGAAACGCTCTTCAATAACACCGAGCATTTCATCAAAACGCTCAAATTTATCGTTCTCACAATTGTTGTGGAACATGAAACCCGAGACTTTATCCATCACGGTTTCAATCTTTGCGGCATCCCATTCGCCAAGACGGCTGAACGGGCGCGCAGGATCTGCCAGTGAGAAATCGGACGTGGAGACCTGCGGGTTCACACGCAGACCACGAATGTGGTTTCGGGATACTTCTTCAAAACGGGTCAGCTGACCAATGGAATTGAAGATGATCTTGTCGCTGTTCGCGAGTACATCCTCAATCTCATCATCCGCATAGGCAACACTGTAAGCATGTGTTTCGCCGGCAAATTTCTCTTTGCCAAGGCGCACTTCATAGAGCGAAGACGATGTTGTACCGTCCATATATTCACTCATCAGATCAAACACGGACCATGTGGCAAAACATTTCAGTGCCAGCAGCGATTTCGCGCCGGACTGCTCACGCACATATTTAATCTTTTCCAGATTTGGCAGAAGTTTGGTCTTATCAATGAGGTAATACGGGGTCTTGATCGTCAATTCGTTTGTCCGGTCCGTTACTGTTACGTGTTTTGGCGGGGAAATTTATCCTGTTAACAGGAGACCGCGCGGCAAGACTGCCGGACTGCGGTAGCTTTCTTTACTGCATAATCTTCAAAATCGAAACTGATTTTATAAATTTATACAGATCGCAATATAAAAAACCTCCGTCCGCCTGTGCTTTGGGTGTCAGATTATACCTGTCTTTATATAGGGGCTTAATATGACGGTTTAAATAAGGGCTGATAAAGCTTTGCCCTAATCACTTTTTACGTCTGTCAATATGCAGCCATTATCGGAAAATAATAAAAAAGCTGCCTGTGCGGTTGGCAGCCCCGCAATCCTGACGGATAATGCAGCATTCTTTCGACCCGATCAAAACCAATGATATGAGGTAATCGAATGTCCCTTACCCGCAGAAATATCTTCAGCCTGGCCACGGCTGCAACACTCACCGGCCTTGCTGCGCCGCAGATTTTAACCCGTGCGGCCTTTGCTGATGTGCCGCTTTCCGGTGTCACATCACCCGGTTTTCACCGTTTCATGCTCGGTGATTTTCAGATTACAGTCTTACTGGATGGTCTGCGCCCCGGCGAAGCGCCGCAAAAAACCTATGCCATCAATCAGCCGGAAGAAGAGGTTGCGGACTTATTACAGGCCAATCTTCTGCCTGCTGATCGTTTCGTCAACGGATTTACACCGACACTGGTCAATACCGGCTCAGAACTGATCCTGTTTGATACCGGCATGGGTGCCGCTGCCCGCGAAAACGGACAGGGAAAACTACCGGCAATGATCGAAGCTGCCGGATACAAACCGGAACAGGTTACTATTGTAGTACTCACCCATTTCCACCCTGACCATATTGGCGGATTAATGGAAAACAGAGCTCCCGCCTTTGCCAATGCGCGCTATGTTACAGGGCAGGCAGAATATGATTTCTGGACCAGTCCTGACCGCGCAGGTACACCGGCCGAAGGCGTGCAGAAAATTGTTCTCGCCAATGTAAAACCGCTGGCAGACAAAACCAGTTTTCTTAAAGACGAAGATGCTGTTGTTTCCGGTATTACGGCACTTGCTGCTTTCGGCCATACACCCGGTCATATGGCTTTCCGCGTTGAATCCGGCGGCAAGCAGCTCATCCTGATTGCTGACACAGCCAATCATTTCGTCATCACATTGCAAAGACCGGAATGGCATGTGGTTTTTGATGCCGACAAAGAAATGGCGGCTGCAACCCGCAAGCGCATCTTTGATATGATTGCTTCGGAACGCCTGCCATTTATCGGTTATCATATGCCGTTTCCGGCTATCGGCTATTTGCAGGCAATGGATCAGGGATACCGGTATATTCCTGAGAGCTACCAGCTCGATCTATAGTAAGAACCGGAGCTATCAGCTCGATTTATAGTAAGAGCCGGAGCTACCAGCTCGACTTGTAATGATATGCAGGAGAATAAATCACGCTGTTTTTCATCAACAGCGTGATTTTACATGAAATAGGTAGCGATGCGCTTGCCTTCGACATCCTGCACTTTGAACACCGTGCCATAGATGGATTCCAGCACCACAGGACAAACGATTTCTTCCGGCGTACCCTGACAGAAGAGCTTGCCGTGCTGCATTGCAACAATATGGTCGGAATAGCAGGATGCGAAATTGATATCATGCAGCACAACGACAACCGTCTTGCCCAGATCGTCCGCCGCTTTGCGCAAGAGTTTCATCATCTCGACAGAATGTTTCATGTCGAGGTTGTTCAGCGGCTCGTCAAACAGCGTATAATCCGTATCCTGACACAGCACCATTGCCACATAGGCACGCTGACGCTGACCGCCGGATAATTCGTCAAGGAAACGATCAGCCAGATCATTCAGGTTCAGATATTGAATAGAACGCGCCACGAATTGCGCATCTTCTGCTGTTGGCCTGCCTTTGCTGTAAGGATAACGGCCGAATGTTACCAGATCGCGCACAGTCAGGCGCGCCGTCATATGGTTTTCCTGACGCAGGATCGACAAACGCTTGGCCAGCACATCACCGGCAGTGCGCGCCACATCCATATTGTCGACCAGAACCTGCCCCTGATCAGCCGGAATAAGGCGGCTTATCATCGATAACAACGTAGATTTTCCCGCGCCATTGGGGCCGATAATTGATGTGATACCGCCGGATGGCAATGTCAGGGAGACATCATTCACAACCAGAGTTTCGCCATAGGTTTTACTGACGGCTTTGACCTCGATCATCGGGCAACTCCTCGTACCAGCATCAGAATAAAGAACAGACCACCAACAAATTCAATCACAATGCCTAATGCGGTATTGAAAGCGAAAACGCGCTCAAGAATGAGCTGTCCGCCGACAAGGGCAATCACAGCCAGCAGCACGGCAGCAGGTATTGTGTAACGGTGACGGGTAACCGGCATCATCATATAAGCCAGATTGGCTACCAGCAGCCCGAAGAAAGTGACAGGCCCCACTAAAGCAGTGGACACAGAAACCAGCACAGCCACCATCATCAGAATAAGCATCGTAGTGCGTTTGTAATTAATACCCAGCCCGATGGCGGTCTCGCGCCCCAGTGACAGAATGTCGAACCGGTGACCAATGCGCCATGCCACGACAGAGACCAACCCGACAACAAAAGTTGAGAGGCTGAGCAACTGACTGTCAATCGTGTTGAATGATGCAAACAGCCTGTCCTGCAACACCACAAAATCATTCGGATCGATAATCCGCTGCATAAAGCCGGTGCCGGAGCGGAAGAATACGCCGAAAATAATCCCCACCAGCATCAAAAGATGCAGCGAGCGCCCCTCACCGGCAAACAGCCAGCGATAGAGCAGACCGGAAAAACCCATCATCAAAGCGATTTCAACCAGAAACATCAGCTTCGGATTGGCCATTGAAACCGCATGAGCACCCAGCGAGAACACCAGCACCGTCTGCAACAATGCATAAAGCGCGTCAAAGCCCATGATTGAGGGCGTAAGAATCCGGTTATTGGTAATGGTCTGAAACAAAACCGTCGACAAAGCGATCGAATAGGCCACTAAAATCATGGCCGCGAGCTTGGTGCCGCGAAACGGCAATACAAAGCTCCAGCTGCCTTTTGCGCCAATGGTCATGAAAGCTGCCATCGCAATCAGCGCCAATGCACCAAGCAAGATCAGCCGTTTCACAGCGCTTCTGCGATTGGCCGGATTTTCAACCGGCAATGTGCCTTCACTGTGCACCGGGTAAATTGTTTCATGCACCACGGGCGGACTTCCTTAAAACGAGATACAGGAAGAAGGCACTGCCCAGCACGCCAAGAATTGTACCGACAGGAATTTCATAAGGTGCGTTAATCGTGCGGCCGATCATATCGCAGATCAGCACCAGTCCTGCACCAAGCAGCGCAATCCACGGCAGCGAGCGGCGCATACTGTCGCCCATCACCATGCTCACCACATTCGGCACAATCAGACCGAGAAACGGCACAATACCAACAGTCGTCACCACGCAGGCCGTGACCATGGAGACAATGGTCAGCCCCAAAGTCATCACGCGGCGGTAATTCAGACCGAGATTGGTGGTAAATGCCTCGCCCATACCCGCAACAGTGAAACGGTCAGCGGCAATATAGGCGGCAATGGTCAGGCCGAAAGACAGCCATAACAGCTCATAGCGCCCGCGCAGCACGGCAGAAAAATCACCCGTCGTCCACGCGCCCATGGATTGCAGCAGATCAAAACGATAGGCAAAAAATGTGGTGATTGCCGAGATCACACCGCCGAGCATAATACCGACAAGCGGTACAATCACCGGAGAGCGCAGCGGAATCTGGCGCAAAATCAGCATGAACAGCGCAGTGCCTGCGAGTGCAAAACTGGTTGCCACCAGCATTTTGCCAAAGACCGGCAGACCGGGTGCAAGGATCATCACGGTGAGAATACCGAGTGAGGCAGAATCCACCGTACCGGCCGTTGACGGCTCTACAAAGCGGTTGCGTGCCAGAATTTGCATGATTGTGCCGGAAACAGCCATGCCCGCACCGGCAAGGATCAGCGCAAGCGTGCGCGGAATGCGGGTCTCCACCAGTACAAATTGCGCACGCCGTGCGGTTTCATCGCCAAACAGGCTTTGTAAAGACACGTCGCTCACACCGATAAACAGACTTATCAGAGCAAGAAGAACCAGCAGGCATGTTGCAGCGATCAGTTTCACAAGGCGGCAACCGTTCTAGGCGCATCCAAAAAATGGAACAGGACGCACAGACACACAACAAGCTATTCCGCACAGCCAGAAAGGATCTGACAATTGCGATTAGCGGCGGGCATAATACAGGACAAACAAAAGGCAGCAGTGACAATGCATTGCCGCCTTTTTTGATATCCTTGCAGACAATCCGGATGCTTTAACCTGAAAGAACCGGCGGGGTAAAGTCAAAACACGACATATTTACTCCGCTTATCCGTAAAGCCGTCCGGAATCTTATTTCCGCAGGCTTATTTCTTTAAACCGGCAATCAGTTCATCAACAATTTTGCCCATCGATGTCAGACCACTGGCATTGAGATACCATGCAGAACCGTCCAGATAGATAACCTGCTTGTTCTTCCAGGCATTGGTCTGGGCAACCACTGCATTGTCGAGGAATTTCTCGGCAGCCACACCTTCACGGCCAATCGCTGCATCACGGTCAATCACATAGAGCCAGTCTGGATTCTTTTCGAGAATATATTCGAAGGAGATCGGCTGGCCATGACCGCCCGGCTTGATATCATCGGCAGCAGGCTTCACACCGAGATCGTCATAAAGAACACCAAAGCGCGAACCCGGACCATAGGCGCTGATCTTGCCGCCGGTTGTCAGAACCAGCAGACCGGTGCCTGCTTTTGCTGTCAGCGCTTTCAGCTCGTCTTTTTTGGCATTCAGCTTGGTCAGCGCATCTTCAGCTTCTTTGTCTTTACCGAAAATATTCGCCAGAGTGCGGACATTGTCTTCCGAGCTTTTCACGAAATTTGCAGCATTGGCTGTCAGATCGATCGTCGGCGCGATTTTTGCCAGTTCAGCATATTTGGCAGCAGAGCGGCCGCCGACAATAATCAGATCCGGCTGTGCAGCATTAACAGCCTCATAATCCGGCTCAAACAATGTACCGATCTTGATATATTCATCGGCATCATATTTGGTCAGATAATCCTGCTTTTTGATGGTCGGAACACCCAGAACCTTAACGCCCAGTGCATCCAGCGTATCAAGGGATGAAAGGTCAAAAGTGATAACTTTCTGCGGAACATCCGGCAGTTTTGTTTCACCCTGTGCGTGTTTCACGGTGACTTCACCGGCAAGAGCCGCGCCTGCAAACATTAGGGCACCGGCAGCGATGCTTGCGAAAAGTCCTGTCATCCGTTTCATTGCTTTTCCTCTTCAATAGCCTGATTTATCCGGCAGATTTTCGAAATTTCACGTATCAGTCTTCAACATGGTCATGGCCGCCGATACGACCCGGACGCCAGTAACCTTCAGAAGCGATCTGCTCGCGGGTCAGGCCGCGCGAAATCAGATTCTGGCGCTGCTTGCGCACATTGCTGGTTTCACCAATCAGAATGGCATGGCCACGGCCATGCGGCAGCATAAAGCCGGCAACAGCCTCTGCCATCAGATCGCTCGGACCGGCTTTCTGATCACCGCGATGCAGCCATGTGATCTGTGTCGCTGACAATCCTTCGCGGACATCATTCAGCGCGATCTGCGAGGCCACATTGTCCACCTCGATCAGGACATGCATCTGCGCTTTTGCAGGCATAGTTTCAAGAATATGGAAAATCGCCGGAATGCAGCATTCATCACCGGTAATCAGATGCCAGTCAGCATCCTCGCGGAAAGACGCACCGCCGCGCGGACCACGCACACTGATCATGTCGCCGATTTTAGCATCACGGGCAAAAGCCGGTCCGGGTGTCAGATGTGTGCCGTCGCCATGCATGAAAAAATCCACATCCAGCAGACCTTTTTCTTTATCAAGGCTGCGGATTGTATAGTCACGGCGACCAAATTCACCATCACCGGCCGGCAGCATCATCACAATGGCCTGTCCTGCACGATAGGTGAATTCTGCAATATCCGGTGCGGTAAAAGTGACACGGCGCATATTGGCCGGAGCATCCGCCACAGCGGTTACAGTCAGCTCCCACTGACGCAGTTGCGGACGGCCTGCCGGCGGGGTCTGTACTGGTGTCGTCTGATCCGGTGTCATTTGCATATTCACTCCCTATAGGCATTCAGAGCGCCGTACGCCCCATCGGGCGCACAAAACTCGCTACACGGCAGGCAAACATCATTTCTGACAATGCCTCATCACTTTGCCTTATGCTATAGATAAGTGGATAAAAGAAATCAACTTTGTATTATCTCATCCGGAGCTTTTCACCGGCATATCCGGTTGCACCAGTCGCGCGAGGGCTGCAAGCAAGTCGGTTTGCGAGATCAGCCCCTGCACATGGTGATCCTTATCAACAATAATTACCGCATGAGAACGGCCATTGGTAAGCACCGGCAAAAGACTCAGAGCCGAATCCTGCGGCTGAGCCACAGGCGGGCTGGTCATCAGTGCTGCAACAGCCCCTTTGCCTTTCAGCAATTCACGCAAGCCCACCGTGCCAAGCAACACGTTGCGCTCATCAACCACCGGCAGCGAGCGGATATTATGCCGGAGCAATAATGAACGGGCATAATCATCTGTATCATCCGCTTTCACGGATACAACGTGACGCGACATAATCGAAGCACAATCCGGTCCTGCTTTACCCGTCGCATTGTTACGCATTACAGACTGCATCTCGATCTGCCGCAGCAAGACTTCCAGATCTTCACGACTGATATCGAAACTCTCCTGCATTTCAGATAAAGCAGCATCAATATCAGCGGAAGTCGGGCCGCCGCGCATTTGCGTCGGCGTATCCTGCGTCTGGTGTGGATTAATGACCGGTATCGTATGCGGATATGGGCGCCTCAGCAACCTGTGAAAGACAATGCCGAACAGCACCACAATCGCAGAATCCAAAGCCACCGGCGTAAACGGAAACAAGAAGCCCGCCTCGGTCACTGTGTGGCCGCCGATCACAGCAGTAAGCGCAATCGCGCCGCCGGGCGGATGCATGGCACGTGCCAGCGACATAGCAAGCACGGACAAAGAAACCGCCAGACCGGCCGCCAGAAACGGCTCTTTCACCAGCTGATAGACAATAACGCCGATCAGGGCAGAAATCGTATTCCCGCCGATAATAGCCCATGGCTGGGCCATCGGGCTGGTCGGAACAATGAAGAGCAAAACAGCCGAGGCGCCGACCGGTGCGATCAGAAACACATAATGCGTAGTGTGGTCATAGAACCAGGCGCTGACCATACCGGTCACAACAACACAAAGCAGAATACCAAGACTGGCAATCAGGCGGGAACGAAAAGTTGCACCGGCCAGCAAGGGCGCAAAAAGACGGTCTGCCGTGCGTTTCAGACGGCTGCCGTTTTTTTCAGGCGAAGACATTTGAGAAAACCACAATCACATTCTGGATAGGATGTGATTAACAGCTCAAAAGCCCGATGAACAGAGCGGATACAGGATTAATAGTTTAAAATACACTTAAACAGCGGAACGCATGACTGAACCGGAAAATGCTTTCATTAAAATTGCCAAGGACATTCCCCAGAAAAAACCATCGGCCAAGCCTGATGTCACACTGTAAATTACCGTAAAATTTAGCTCTCTTATACTATCCGGATGATATCCGGCATAAACATTCATGCCATAGAGACAGCTGAAATTCAGCAAAATAGCGATTATTGGCACCGCAGAGCCGGGACGTTGCACCATACCGGTTACTCTATCAAAAATGGCAGGCTGTTGCATTACCATAATAGTTTTTCCAAGTAACAGGCCAGCAATCAATGCAAATACAAAAATAAAAAGCGCCGTCCAAGGCATATAAAGCTTGTTGAACATACCATAGATGCCCCAGAGCAAAAAACAGACGGCATCAACAACATTCGTTTAGGGGAGATATTTGTTGGCGACAGAAGGCATATGCCACGGTAGACAAGATATACCAACAAAACCCACACCCACCAAGGTGTATGCGTTAAGATCTCTGTGAGTTGCATGGGGCACCTTTTTAAAACGCTCTGAACCATAGATGTTTTTAAAAAAGTGACCAGCCCGCTCTGTTGCCCGCTAATTTTACAATTACGCGCTGAAAATCCTGCGGAATTGCGTAATTTGCGCAAATGGTGCCGAGCGCACTTTACCGAATTTGCTGCTATCCACCACCAGATAAGAGTCCATCGCGCGGGCAATCGCCATCTGTTTGACCGGAATTTCATGGAAATGCGAACAGGTCACACCATGCTCGTCATGCACGCCGCCTGCCGAGATAAAGGCCTTATTGATGATGATTTTCTTCAATGTCTCAATCCCCTCCTCGCCGGAGAAAGAGGCCGCGGAACGGTGAAACAGGCCACCCAGCACAATCAGGCGTACATCCTCACGCGCGGACAGGATCTCCGCAACATTGAGTGAATAACAAACAACCGTAACAGACTTATTCTCAGGCACCAGACGCGCCAGATGCGGTGTGGTCGTGCCGCAATCAATGAAAATTGTGTCATGTTCTTCAATCATCGCTGCTGCTTCCGCGCAAGCCTGTGCTTTGGCGCCCGCATGGCAGTCACTTTCGTGGTCAAGACTGTAATCGCTGTGACCGTTATTATCCTGCGCAGAGAAAATATAACCGCCAAGGCAGTTCAATCCCTTGAGCACATCACTATCCGAGCGCGTAAGATCCCCGCCGTTGAGATCCCGCTGCGCCATATCACGGCGGATAGTCATTTCAGAAACACCGAGTTGCGCTGCCGCATCCCGCAGACGCATCACACCTTGTTTTTCCATTAATACTGCAAGTTCTGTGAGACGCTCGTCCCTGCGGCTGGTTCTGCTCAAGATTCTCCCCCTTTTTGAATCATTTTTACTCTCCCACCTACAAAAAATAGTGCGTTGCGCGAAGCAGCAGTCTTTGCAGACTTGACACATTAAATTATTTAGTGAAACGATCCAAACATAATGATCGGATACTAACAATATAATATCCGTCTTATTGTCAGATAATTCTCATGATCCGGGGGTGACGGGAATTATCGGATAACAGGATGTTTAACAGGTAGGGTTTCTCAGGGAGGATCGCGTGAAAAAACTTCTCGCTTCTGTTGCAGTTGCAATGTCCATCGCTATGCCATCCGCTTTCGCGGAAGGTGTGATCGACACATCCAAGGTCAATAAAGACCTCATCACCACAGCCAATGACAAGAAATACACTATTGCGACCGTTGTTAAGGTTGATGGTATTGCCTGGTTTGACCGTATGCGTGACGGTGTGGCCCAGTTTAAAGACGAAACCGGCCATGATGTATGGATGGTTGGCCCAAGTCAGGCTGATGCGGCCGCTCAGGTGCAGATCGTTGAAAATCTGATCGCACAGGGCGTTGACGCTATTACCATTGTCCCGTTCTCGGTTGAAGCGGTTGAGCCGGTTCTGAAGAAAGCCCGCGAGCGCGGCATCGTGGTTATCTCCCACGAAGCATCCAACATCAAAAACGTCGATTATGACATCGAAGCCTTTGACAACAAAGCTTACGGTGCCAATCTGATGAAACAGCTCGGCGAATATATGGGCGGCAAAGGCAAATATGTTGCCACTGTCGGCAGCCTCACCTCGAAGTCCCAGATGGACTGGGTTGACGGTGCTGTAGAATATCAGAAAGCCAATTTCCCTGAAATGTCACAGGCAACCGAGCGTCTGGAAACCTATGACGATGCCAATACCGACTACACCAAGTTGAAAGAAGCGATGACCACCTATCCGGATATTACCGGTATTCTGGGTGCGCCGATGCCGACTTCTGCCGGTGCCGGCCGTCTGATCGCTGAAGGCGGTCTGAAGGGTAAAGTCTTCTTCGCAGGTACAGGTCTGCCATCGGTTGCCGGTGAATATCTGAAGAATGACGATATCCAGTATATCCAGTTCTGGGATCCTGCTGTTGCCGGTTATGCCATGAACATGCTGGCCGTTGCTGCTCTGGAAAAGAAAAACGACCAGATCAAAGCCGGTCTTGACCTCGGCCTTGCCGGTTACAATTCTCTGCTCGCTCCGGATGCTGCACAGCCGCATCTGCTCTATGGTGCAGGCTGGGTTGGCGTAACCAAAGACAACATGGCTGAATACGACTTCTAATCTGTAAAGAGCCGGAGGCGGTAACAGGCTTGTTGCCGCCTCTGTTTTTACCGGAGCGGGTTACATCCAAATTCAATCATGGATATCGCTCTGGTTTCTTTAATGGCCGCATTATCACAGATGTCCGAATTGATCCGGGTTGACTGTGAAATGCTCCAGCTCTGCGGGAACACATCCGTTCTGTCACAGGCAGGAATAATATGACTGAAAATCTGATAGAACTGCGCAATATCGGCATGCGCTTCGGGGGTGTTAAAGCCCTTGATGATGTGTCGCTGACCATCCGCCGCGGTGAAATCCATTGCCTTGCCGGTGAAAACGGCTCCGGAAAATCCACAATCATCAAAGTGATGTCCGGTGTTTACACACCCCAGGACGGCGAAATCCTGTTTGACGGCAAACCTGCCGGCAAGCTCAATCCTGTCAAATCCGTACATCACGGCGTTCAGGTGATTTATCAGGACTTTTCCCTGTTCGGAAATCTGACCGTTGCCGAAAATCTGGCGCTGAACACTTTCCTGATCGAAGGCCGTAAAACCGTCAACTGGAAACAGGTTCGCGAACTGGCACAGAAGGCGCTCGACCGCCTTGATGTTAAAATTAATCTCGATGCGAAAGTCGACAGTCTGCCAACCTCGGGCAAACAGATTGTTGCCATTGCCCGTGCGGTCATGGCCGATGCGCGCCTCATCATCATGGATGAGCCGACGACAGCGCTGACCCGCCATGAGGTGGATGCACTCTTCAAAATCGTGCGCGATATTCAGGCACAGGGCATTGCCGTGCTGTTTGTCAGCCACAAAATGCGCGAAATGCTGGAAATCAGCGAGCGCCTCACCGTATTCCGCAACGGTAAGAAGGTCGCGGAAGGCCCGATCAGTGAGTTCGACGAACCGGCAATTACCCGTGCGATGACCGGTCTGGACCTTAAACCGGACAACTATGTCTGGCAGACACAAGATCAGAGCACACAGCCGGTGCTTCAGGTTGAAGACCTGAAAGCCAAAGATTCAGCGACCGGCAATGTGCTGCTCGACGGGGTAAACCTGTCGCTTCATGCCGGTGAGATTGTCGGCATTTCCGGTCTGATCGGCTCCGGCCGTACAGAGCTCGCTTTGTCGCTGTTTGGTATGCTGCCGCAATGCACCGGAAAAATGCAGCTGAACGGCAAAACCATTCATCCGAAATCGGTGCGTCAGGCCATTGATCTCGGCATTGCCTATGTGCCGGAAGACCGCCTCACGGAAGGCCTGTTCCTCACCCAGTCGATTGAGCGCAATATTATTGTGACCTCGCTGGATAAGATGGTGAGCGGCCTCTTCATCAACCGTAAAAAAGTCGATCAGGTCACGAAAGAAATGTTCGACGCCATGCAGATTGCGGCACCGGGCCCGCATACACCGGTCAACCATCTGTCCGGTGGTAATGCGCAGCGCGTGGTGCTTGCCCGCTGGCTTCTGACCGGCGCGAAAGTGCTGATCCTCAACGGCCCGACGGTTGGTGTGGATGTGGGTTCCAAGGCGCAGATTCATGCGATTATCCGCAAACTCGCCAAGGATAACGGCCTTGCTGTTCTGATGATCTCCGATGATGTGCCGGAGCTGGTGCAGAACTGTAATCGTGTTGTCGTGATGCATCGGGGCAAGCTGGTGGATGAATTGTCCGGCAGCACCATGACTGAAGATGCCGTCAATGACCGGCTGAAGACACTGAACTGAGGAACCGGTCATGAAGTTCTATCAAACAACAGAATTTATCATCGCCTGCGTTCTGCTGCTGGCCATGATTACTATCGGCTTTATCAATCCGGCCTTCTGGTCGCTGGACAATATGTTCGGCCTGCTACGCTCCAATGTCGTGATCGGTATTATGGCGCTCGGCGTATTGCTGGTGATGATCTCCGGCGGGATTGATGTGTCTTTCACCGCTTTCGCAATTGCGGCTATGTATCTGACTGTTAAAGCCATGGTCGCCATCGGCTATGACGGTGTGGTCATTCCGTTTATCGCGGCAACGCTGATCGGCCTGGCGCTCGGCGCTTTCAACGCGGCGATTATTTACAAGTTCCGCATGATCCCGCTGATCGTGACGCTTGGCACCGGCTCTATTGTACGCGGTCTGGTACTCGGTCTGGTCGGCACCAGTATTGTCAACATCAACAAGATGCCGAAAGAACTGATCGAATTCGGCAAGACCGATGTTGTCTCTATGACCTCGGCCACCGGTACGAATTTCGGCCTCACGGCAATGGTGTTGGTCTATCTCGGCATCGCGCTGCTCATTCATCTGATGCTGAAATATACAATGATCGGCCGCTCGATCTATGCCTATGGCGGTTCGCCTGAGGCAGCAAAACGCGTTGGTTTCAGCACCGCCAAAACCATTTTCGTGGTCTATTGTGTGGCCGGTGCGCTGGCCGGTTTTGCAGGTCTGCTGCATTCCTCGATGATCTGGCTTGCCAATCCGCGTGACTTTACCGGCCTTGAGCTGGAAGTGATTGCAGCGGTTGTGCTCGGCGGCGCGTCGATCTTCGGCGGTCGCGGCTCGGTGCTTGGCACTTTGCTCGGCGTTTTCATGCTGGTGATGGTCAAGAACTCGCTGATCATCATGAAAGTCGACACCACATGGCAGAAAGTTGTCGTTGGTCTCATCATCATCATCGCCACGGCAATTACCGCATGGCGTGACCGGAAAAATCTGGTGTGAGCGGCGGGGATAAAGATATGAAAAAAGATATTGATACGCGCCGTTTTCTCAGCCCTGCCAATATGGATCGCAATATCCTGCAGCTGGTGATTATCACCGTGCTGGTGTTTGCTGCCATGAGCTGGCTCAATCCGGATAAATTCCTGCGCTACTACAATTTTGAATCGATCAGCTACATCATGCCGGAACTCGGCATTCTGTCGATTGCCATGATGATTGCCATGCTGACCGGCGGCATTGATCTGTCAGTTGTCGGCATTGCCAATCTCTCCGGCATTCTTGCCGGTGTGTATTTCCACTCCACCATGGTGCAGGCGGCTCAAAACTCCGACAGTAATATGCTGTTCTATACGGTGATTGGTGTGCTGCTTGCCTTGCTGGTGGGACTGGTGGCAGGGCTGGTCAACGGGATATTGATCGCCAAATTGCGCATCACGCCAATTCTCGCCACACTTGGCACCGGTCAGGTGTTTATGGGGCTGGCACTGGTGCTCACCGGCGGCCCTGCGATTGTCGGCTTTCCTGATGCATGGAACATGATCGGCAATGGCAAAATCTTCGGTATTGCCACACCTTTCATCATCTTTGTTGCCGTGTCCGGTCTGATTGCGCTGCTGCTCAGCCGCACCACCCTCGGCCTCAATCTGATGCTGATCGGCACTAATCCGAAAGCTGCGGTATTTGCAGGTCTGAAAAAAGACCGCATGATCCTCTACTCCTACATGCTTACAGGTATGCTCGCCTCACTGGCCGGTATCATCCTGTCTGGTCGTACCAATGCTGCAAAATCCGATTACGGCGCGTCCTATCTGCTGCAGGCCGTGCTGATTGCCGTACTCGGCGGCACCAATCCGGCTGGCGGTAAAGGACGTGTATTGGGTGTGGGTATTGCGCTTGTTGCACTGATGCTGCTGTCATCGGGATTCCAGATGCTGCGTTTCTCCAATCATCTGATTGATTTCATCTGGGGGGCATTCCTCATTCTGGTGATTGCAATCAATGCATTCCGCAATTCAGACAGGTAAAGCCATGCAGGATATTTCCGTTCATCTTCGCCGTCAGGATTTCACCGACAAGCCGCATGAAATTGCTTCATCGGATGGTCTGACTGTTACTGCATTCCGCTACGCCACCGGCGTTGAAGCGCTGATGATTGAAAATCAGCGCGGCCATCTGATCGTGCTGCCCTATATGGGGCAGATGGTCTGGGGCGCGGAATTTGACGGCGTTGACCTGACGATGGGCAACAGCTTTGCCATGCCGCGTCCTGCCAAAACCATTGCCGAGACCTATGGCTGCTTTGCTTTCCATTCCGGCCTGCTGCGCAATGGTGTGCCATCAGCACAGGATACCCATGCCGCGCATGGTGAAATGCCTTGTGCCAATATGAATGTTGCAGGGCTTATCTTCGGTGAGGATGAACAGGGCGCCTATGTCGAAGTGACAGGCGAATATGAATATGTGATGGGCTTCGGTGCGCATTATCTGGCACGACCATCCGTGCGCCTTTATGCGGATGACACATTATTCGACATCGAAATGGACGTGGAGAACCTCTCCTATGCCCCGATGGAACTGATGTATATGTGCCATGTCAACTTCGCCTATGACGAAGATGCCCGTATCATTCAGCCGACCTCCTTCTCGCCGGAAGATACCAAAGTGCGCACTGCCGTGCCTGCTCATGTGACACCAAATCCTGACTATCTGACGCTGATTGACGAGCTGGCAAAAAACCCGTCCGTCATGGAAGTGCTGGACGATCCTGATCGTTACGATCCTGAACAGGTTTTCTATCTGCGCAATCTGAAACAGGATGAAAACGGCACCATTCATCAGATGATGAAGCTGGAACAGGGTGAGGCTTTTGCCATCTCCTATCCGGCGGCAGATTTCCCGAAATGCGTGCGTTGGGTTCTGGTCAATGGCGATGCGCAGGTTGCAGCTTTTGCCCTGCCTTCCACCTGCGAACCGGAAGGCTATCTGGCAGAAAAAGCCAAAGGCAATGTGCGCCTGCTGGCTCCGGGCGAACGCGCGACTTTCCCTGTACGCCTCGGCTATCTGGCACCTGCGGAAGCTGATGAATTTGAGCAGATGATCACTGCGCTTTAAGGCACTGATCCGGAACAGCTGATGGTGTTCCGAATAAGATTAAGTGCGGAAACAAAGAGATAGAGTAGTTCTGATGTCGAAAAAAATCGCTGTTGTCGGTTCCAATATGGTCGATCTGGTTACCTATATGGATCGTATGCCGGTTCTCGGCGAAACGCTGGAAGCACCTTTGTTTGAAATGGGCTGCGGCGGCAAAGGTGCCAATCAGGCATTTGCTGCGGCACGTCTTGGTGCCGATGTGATGATGGTGACCAAAGTCGGCGATGATATTTTCGGCGACAACACTATTTTCAACCTGAAAAAGGCTGGTATTGACACCAAACATGTCGGCGTTATCAAAGGTAAATCCAGTGGCGTTGCCCCGATTTTTGTCGATAAAAGCGGTGAAAATTCCATTCTCATCGTTAAGGGTGCCAATGCCGATCTGCTGCCACAGGATGTGGATGACGCTGCCGAAGATCTGAAACAATGCGGCCTGATCCTGATGCAGATGGAAGTACCGGTCGAGACCGTCTATCACACCATCGCCTTTGCAGCGGCCAATGGGATTGAAACCATTCTCAATCCGGCACCGGCTGCGGCTGATCTTGATCCTGAACGTATCCGCCAAGTGTCATTCCTCGTACCTAACGAGACCGAGCTGGCGCTGCTTTCCGGCATGCCGACCTCGACAGACGAAGAGACTATTGCTGCTGCCCGCTCGCTGATTGCCAAAGGTATCCGCACTGTCATCGTCACGCTCGGCGGCCGTGGTGCGCGTCTGGTAACCGCTGATGAGGTGGTCAATATCGCACCGGTCAAAGTCACCCCGAAAGATACAACCGGCGCAGGCGATGCCTTTATCGGCTCTTTCGCACGGTTCTATGCCGAACACGGCAATGTGGCGGAGGCTCTGAAAAGCGCCAGTCTCTATGCCGCCGACAGCATTACAAAGACAGGCACGCAGAAATCCTATGCATCTCTCGAAGAGTTTGCAGAGTTCTGCAAAAGCCATAGCTGAAACTAAATATGCTGCGCCAAACGCCTGATAACAGGCAGAACGGCGCGTTGATTTAACCGGTGCAATCACCGGAACTGACAGCTTTCCGGTTCTACCCCCGTAGCCGGAAACCTGTCAGGGCAGCTTGCTTCCGCCCAGAACAGGCCTCTGATTGCACCCCAATTTTACGGATATACGATGAGCACTTCTCATGCACGTAACACCGGAACCCCGCTGAAAACCGAATGGTTTGACGATATCAACGTCAACCGCTCGGCACTTGAGCGCCGTGCCGCGACCATTCCCGCCCGCCGTTCGGTGAAAAAGGAATATCAGGCTGCCTGGCTGGTACGTGCCATCCAGTGCATTGACCTGACAACACTGGCCGGTGATGACACTGCCGGCCGTGTGCGCCGCCTTTGCGCCAAAGCCAAAAACCCGATCCGTACGGATATTCTGGAAGGTCTTGGCCTCGCTGATGCCAATATCACCACCGGTGCGGTCTGCGTTTATCCGACAATGGTTCCCCATGCGGTTAAAGCGCTGGAAGGCACAAATATCCCTGTTGCTTCCGTCGCCACCGGCTTCCCTGCCGGTCTTATTCCGCTGCCGCTGCGTCTCGCTGAAATCCGTTATGCGGTTGAAGAAGGTGCCAAGGAAATTGATATCGTCATCACCCGCGAGCATGTTCTGACCCAGAACTGGCAGGCGCTGTATGATGAAATGGCTGCGATGCGTGAAGCCTGCGGCGAAGCCCATATGAAGGCCATTCTGGCTACCGGCGATCTGCAGACCCTGACCAATGTCTATAAGGCATCGATGGTTGCAATGCAGGCCGGTTCCGACTTCATCAAAACCTCAACAGGCAAAGAAGAAGTCAACGCAACTCTTCCGGTCAGCCTGACCATGGTGCGTGCGCTGCGCGATTACGGCGAACTCACAGGCCAGATTATCGGCTTCAAGCCTGCCGGTGGCCTGCGTACTGCAAAAGAAGCCCTCGTCTGGCTGTCGATGATGAAGGAAGAGCTGGGTCATGACTGGCTACAGCCGGATCTGTTCCGCATCGGCGCTTCCTCATTGCTCGGCGATATTGAACGCCAGCTCGAACATTATGTGACCGGCCGTTATGCCGACCTCTCCCGTCACGCTGCGGCATAAGGAATTACGACTATGGCACAGATCAAGGATATTCTGAACACAATGGAATATGGTCCGTCTCCCGAAGCCAATGGCGATGTTGTTGCATGGCTGAAAAATCATTCCGCGCCGTTTGGTCATTTCATCAATGGCCGCTTTACCGATGCAGGCAATGCGCAGATTATTGATGTCATCAATCCGGCAACGGAGCAGCGTTTGGCAGGCATTGCCAAAGGCACTGCGGAAGATGTTGATACGGCTGTCAAAGCCGCACGCGCTGCGTTCGGCAAATGGTCAAAGCTTTCCGGTCATGAGCGCGCCAAATATCTGTACGCCATTGCCCGTCATCTGCAGAAGCGTGAGCGTTTCTTCTCCGTGCTGGAAAGCATGGATAACGGCAAACCGATCCGCGAAAGCCGCGATATTGATGTGCCGCTGGCTGTCCGTCATTTCTATCATCACGCCGGTTGGGCTGAGATGGTGGAAGATGAGTTCCGTGGTTTCTCCCCTGTCGGCGTTTGCGGTCAGGTGATCCCGTGGAACTTCCCGCTCTTGATGCTGGCATGGAAAATCGCCCCTGCACTCGCTGCCGGTAATACAGTTGTACTGAAGCCTGCCGATCTGACCCCGCTGACAGCGATCGCCTTTGCGGAAATCTGCCATGAAGTCGGTCTGCCTGCCGGTGTGGTCAATATCGTACAGGGCGACGGTGAAACCGGTGCGCTGATCTGCGGCCATGAGGATGTCAACAAGGTTGCCTTTACTGGCTCGACCAATGTCGGCCGTGTCATCCGCGAACAGATTGCCGGTTCCGGTAAAAAACTGTCGCTGGAACTCGGCGGCAAGTCACCGTTCATCGTTTTTGAAGATGCTGATCTCGACAGCGCTGTTGAAGGTGTTGTTGATGCGATCTGGTTCAATCAGGGTGAAGTGTGCTGTGCAGGATCGCGCCTGCTGGTTCAGGAAGGCATTGCCGAGCGCTTCTATGCCAAGCTGCGCAAGCGCCTTGAAACAATCCGCGTTGGTGATCCGCTGGATAAATCCACTGATGTCGGCGCAATCGTCTCCCCGTTGCAGGTTAAGCGTATTTCCGCACTGATCGCCAAAGGCGTGGAAGAAGGCGGTGCGCTTTGGCAGACTGCGAATGCACTGCCGGCCAAAGGCAATTTCATCGCGCCAGGCTTCTTCACTGAAGTTGACCAGGCTTCCACCGTTTGTCAGGTCGAAATTTTCGGCCCGATTGCAGCTGCAACAACTTTCCGTACACCTGCTGAAGCAATTGCACTGGCCAACAACACCTCTTACGGGCTGGCTGCTTCCGTCTGGTCGGAAAATATCAATACTGCACTCGATATTGCGGCTTCCGTTAAAGCCGGTGTTGTCTGGATCAACTGCACCAATATGCTTGATGCCGGTGCCGGTTTCGGCGGTTATCGTGAAAGCGGTTTCGGTCGTGAGGGTGCGCGCGAAGGGCTTTACGAATATCTGGTCAGCGACTGGGAAAAAGCTCTGCCGCTCGCCAAAGAAACCGAAAGCACTTCTTTCTCCGCTCTGCCTGTCGCTGATGAAAAAGTAGCAGCCGTTTCCATTGACTGCACGATGAAAAACTATGTCGGCGGCAAGCAGGCACGCCCTGACGGCGGCGCAAGCTATGCGGTCTACGGCAAAAGCAATGTTGTCATCGGTGAAGCACCACTCAGCAACCGCAAAGATATCCGCAATGCCGTAGAAGCAGCCGCAAAAGCAGGTTCATGGGGTGGCGCAACCGCTCATAATCGTGCGCAGGTGCTGTATTACTTAGGCGAAAATCTCGAACAGCGCCGTGCTGAATTCATTGAATTGCTCACCACCAGCACCGGTGTTTCTGAGAAAAAGGCAGAAGAAGAATTCGACGCTTCAATCCGTCGTATTTTCTATTACGCTGCACAGGCAGACAAGTTTGACGGAGCCGTTCACTCCACCAAATCGCGTCATGTCACACTGGCAATGAATGAGCCATGGGGCGTGACCGGTATTGTCTGTCCGGATGAACTGCCATTGCTCTCGATGATCTCGCTGATCCTGCCCGCAATCGCTATGGGCAACCGCGCTGTTGTTGTGCCGTCAGGCCGTCATCCGCTGATCGCCGGTGCTTTCTATCAGGTGCTGGATACATCAGACGTACCGGCCGGTGTGGTCAATCTCATCACCGGTGAGCGCGATGTTCTGGCTAAAACGCTGGCTGAGCATGATGCCGTGTCCGCGCTCTGGTATGTCGGGTCACAAGCAGGCAGTGCCATGGTTGAAAAAGCCTCGACAGGCAATCTCAAAGCCACATGGGTAAGCAATGGCCGTCAGCGCAACTGGCTGGATACAGCGCAGGGTCAGGGACGCGATTATCTGCGCCGTGCGGTGCAGGTGAAAAATATCTGGGTGCCATACGGCGCATAATTCAGAAATAATTGATAAAGCCGCCACCTGTTTCAGGCGGCGGCTTTTCTTATGAGCCTTGTTGCGCATCTTACTTGTGTGCTTTGGCAGCACTCAATCGTTTGCGGCGTAATTCCCCCGGGGTCACCATCCGGCATTTTTTCAATGCTGTTGTCATATGGCTCTGGCTGGAAAAACCTGCCCTGTCAGCAATTTCCGCCAGACAAATATCCGTATCGACCAGCATCTCCTCTACCGCATTCAACCGCAGCATCAGCAAGAATTGATGTGGCGTCTGCCCGAAACTCTCGCGGAATGATGTCAGGAAATGCCCGCCGGACACGCCCAATATATCCGCCATTTTAGAGATGGATAATTTGCGCATATAGTTTTCGCGCAAATAAGCTTCGATACGCCTCGATGCCTGATAAGACAGCCCGCCGCTTTCCTGCCGGCTGCTCCCTGCCCTCAGGAAGGAATGGTTCTGTACCAGCTGCACCATCAGGACCGACAGCAATGCTTTAATATATCCTGCGCTGACGGGTGCATTTTTCAATAGTTCTGCGCGCAGCAGATTGGCAATCAACAATGCTTTCGGATTCGGCAGCCTTGTAGGATGCGGGAACAATTCTTTAAGAGATAAGCCGCCGGTAATATCCTGCAAGTCGCTCAGCAAAGAGTCATCCAGTGCAATCTGAATATAATCCGTTTCAATCGGCCAGCTCATTACATATTCGGCACCTTGCGGAATAATCAGCACCGAACCGGCAGGCGCATCAAAACTCTCCCCGAATTTACCCTGCAAAGACCAATGCAGATCTTTGATTGCTGCAAGCGTGATGATGACCACATAATGATCATGCTGATAGCCGAACTTTCCGCTGTGGCTCAGAATATAGGCAATTTGATTATTGTAATGTACCAGATTCTTAAATGTATCAGAGAAACTGCTATTCAGTTTTGTATCCGCCTCACGGAATAAGACCCCTTGTGAAACTGTAGCATGATCTTCCACGGTCGGCGTAAATAGATTGTTCATTTCTCACCCCAATGAATTAAACATTATTTACTCTTTATATTAAGCACCCTGCATATGCTGCCGTCGCCCTTAACACCCGCCCTGCGAAGGTTTCCGCGTGTCTGAGGGTCGTGTACGCATTGCGCACAACACCATTTCATTCAATTGCAATTCTCACAAAATATCTACCATAGGTTGTATTAATCGCGCAATTAAAAATTCAATTAAATCGAAATTTTTTTAACTTTACGAGAATAATTTTAATTATCATATTGATTAAACTATAAATTTTAAAATAATAAGCAAATTTCAAATTAAAGAGATGGCAAGAGTACAAAACAATCTCTTTGTTGATTTCAAGATTTAAAACAATCTAAAGTTGTAATCAATATTAAGATTCATCATTTTTCATTTTCCGTTACGTGCAGTTCTATAAAGCAGGAAGAAAGCTAAACAATCCGCATTGCGGTTCAGATTATCTGAAAAGCAACGCCGCAGGACCATGGATATTGGCAGTTTTCCGGGAAGGAGTAGCGTGCACTACCCCATTGGCGGCCAGTTATAAAGCCAACATCGTTCTAAGGGCTTGCCGGAGATCGTTGCGTCATAATGCAGGCAGCGGGCATCGGAACTGCCGCCAGCTAAACTCTGCAGGCCATGCTGCTTTCTTCCAGAAAAACAGCATGACCTGCAAAATATACTTTCTAATATCTTATCCGGCTTCCGGCTCCTTGAGAATGCGCGTCCCAAGCTCACGGTCATGCTCGGTAACCGAAGTCAGTTTCTTCAACCTTCTGCCCAGCCAGATGTTCAGATCATCCATTGCGGCAAACATAACCGGTACAAAAACCAGACTGAGTGCCGTTGACGTTATCAGCCCGCCGATGACAGCAATGGCCATCGGTGCGCGGAAACCCGCATCCCCGCCGATACCGATGGCGGCAGGCACCATCCCCGCCACCATGGCAATTGTGGTCATAACAATCGGCCGGACACGCGTAATACCGGCTTTCAGCAAAGCTGCATCACGATCAAGACCTTCCTTGCGACACTCAATGGCATAATCCACCAGCAGAATAGAATTTTTGCAGACAATCCCCATCAGCATCAAAATACCAATAACAGAGGACAGATCTAAAGCCGCACCATAGAGAAGCAGTGCAATCGCCGCGCCGCCGATGGAAAGCGGCAAAGCAATCAGAATAGTGAAAGGTTGCAGGAAATTCTTGAACAACAGAATGAGCACCGCCGCCACCATCAGAATACCGATCAGCAGCGCCAGCCCAAAATTGCTGAACATTTCTGCCATATATTCCGCATTGCCATATTCCGCTTCGCGAACACCTTCTGGCAGGTTTTTATAGGCGGGAAGCGCAGTAATCGCTGCGAGTGCAGTACCCAGCGTCGCATTATTGCTCAGATTAGCCTCCACCTCAATCATTCGCATCCGGTTCAAACGCTCTACACGGCTTTCCGCAGAACCGAACGAAATATCTGCAACAGCAGCAAGCGGAACCGGATTGCCGGTTGCAGTTCCCACTTTCAGGTTCTTCAGCATATCCAGATCGCTGCGGGCAGAGTTTTCAAGCAAAACACGGATCGGTATTTGCCGGTCACCCAGATTGAATTGCGCGGAATTAGCATCTGTCTCGCCCACTGTTCCGATGCGGGCAACCATGCCGATCGAGGCCGGTGACACACCAAGGCGTGCGGCCTCGTCCAGACGCGGTTTTACATGCAGCTCCGGTGCAGGCAGAGGTTCAGATGAAACCACATTGGCGAGTTCCGGCAAACCGCGCATCTGCGCTTCCAGTTCACGGGCAGCACGGGTGAGATTTTCTCCGCTGTTTCCGACGAGAATAATAGCGACTTCTTTGCCGCCGCTGTCTTTTGTAAAGGTAAACTGAATATCCGGTATTGCAGCAATCAGAGGGCGGACAGCTGCTTCAAATTCCTTCTGGCTCGTCTCCCGTTCCGCACGCGGCTTGAGATTAATGAGCAGTGAGAACTCATTCACACCATCCGATGATGAAGCCAGAATATCTTTGACTTCAGGTCGTTTCAGCAACTGATTGACAATATTATCTGAAACGCGGGCGGCTTCATCAAGGCGCGTACCCGGCGCCAGTGTTACGCTGACCTGCGAAACATTGGAGTCGCTTTGCGGCATGAAACCGGTGGGCAGCAGTGACATGAGATAGACCGAACCGGCAAAGATGACCGCCACCATGGCAAAGGTTGCTTTGCGGTGCTGCAAAGTCCAGCTCAGTAATCCGAGATACCAACGGCCAAACACGGAAGAGCCCGGCGCTTTATCGCTCACCGGATGCGGCTGCAACATATAGGCAGCCATCAGCGGCGTGAGCAAACGCGCAACAGCGAGGGAAACCAGCACCGCAATCGCAACAGTAAGACCAAACTGTTTGAAATATTGCCCGACTGCCCCGCCGATAAAACTGACCGGCGCAAAAATAGCGACGATCGTCAGCGTTGTCGCTACAACGGCCAGTCCGATCGCATCCGATGCTTCAAGCGCTGCAATATAGGGGCGCTTGCCCATATGAATATGGCGCTCAATATTCTCTATCTCCACAATCGCATCATCAACGAGAATGCCGATCACGAGTGTCAGAGCCAGCAGACTGATGTTGTTCAGTGTAAAATCGAGAAGATACATCGCCGCAAAAGTCGGCAAAACCGACAGCGGCATAGCCACCGCAGCAATCACGGTCGCGCGCCAGTTGCGAAGGAAAAGAAACACCACCGCAACCGTCAGCGCAGCACCCTCCAGCAGTGTGGTGATCGCATTATTATAGTTCTGCACCGTATATTCGACCGTGGAGCTGACCTCCCTAATCTCTGTGCCCGAATTGAGCTGCCTTATGTCCTCAAGCCGGTTTTTGACACCATCGGCAACAACTGTGTCGCTGTACCCTTTTGAACGGAACACAGAAAAGCCAACCACGGCTTTGCCATCCAGACGGGAAAAGCCGCGCGGTTCACCTGCCCCGTCCTTTATTGTGGCAATCTCGCGCAATGGTATCCACCGGTTGCCCGGCAATAAGATCGTTAAAGCGGAAAGCTCTTCCACCGTTCCGGCGCTTGCAATCGTGCGCAACGACTGTTCCCTGTCACCGATATTACCCCGCCCGCTCGGCACATTCACATTCAGCTCGCGCAAAGCAGAATTGACCTGATCCGCCGATACACCAAGTGCCAGCAACCGCTCCGGTTTCAGCGCAATACGCACCTCACGATTGACACCGCCCAGCCGCTGCACTTTCTGCACACCGGGCACGGCCAGCAATTCGCGGGTAATCGTATCATCCACGAACCATGACATATCAACCGCAGAAATATCCGGCGCGGAAATCGTGTAATAAAGGATTGCCCCGCCTTCAACATCAACACGGCTGACCACCGGCTCCTGAATGGTCTGCGGCAGATCTGAGCGGATCTGCGCCACGGCCTCACGTACATCATTGGTGGCACGGTCGGGATCGATTCCGATGCGGAACTCGACTGTCGTTGTAGACACGCCATCCGCAATGGAGGAGCGCAGATGTTTTACCCCTGTAATGCCGGATACCACACCTTCAATACGGCGGGTAATCTGCGCCTCCATCTCAGAAGGAGCAGCACTGGCCTGCGTTACCGCAACCGTCACCACCGGAAAGGATATGTTAGGATAGGCATTCACCGGCAGCTTACTGAATGCAGCCCAGCCGGCAAGGGTCAGAACAATGAAAAGAACAAGCGTCGGCACCGGCTTGCGGATGGCCCAGGCGGAAATATTACTGGTCATAAACAATACTTTCAGGGAATCCGGATTTTCAAGGCGCCCGTGCAGGAACAGGTGTTACTGTCTCGCCGTCACGGAGCAGCGGCCCTGCTTTTTCAATGATGTAATCACCTGCATTTAAGCCGGAGCGGATTTCAACAGCTCCGTTCTTGCGCAATCCGAGTTTGACTTTTTTCTTGATGGCCTTGCCACCGACAACAACAAAAACCGAAGCATCGGATGCCTCGCGGCCATGCAAAAGCGCAGAGTCATTGACCAGAATTGCCTTGCTTTGCGAGAACACCACATCTGCCCTGCCGAAAGCACCGGAGAAGAGCTGCGTCTGTTTGCTCTCTATCGCAATATAGGCTCTGCCCAGCCGCGTTTGACGGTCAATTTTCGGCGACAATAACCGGATATGTCCGGCTGTGATTTTACCATCCGGCAGCGTGACATGCGCCGCCTGACCTGCTTTCATCAGCAGGATTTCACTTTCCGGCACTTCAGCCGCAAATTCTATTTCGCCGTCACGGATAAGGCTGAAAAGCGTGCCGTTACCAGCCAGCGCACCGACACGGGCATTGCGCTCCGAAATGATACCACTGACCGGCGCATGAATAATCGCCCGTGCTCTCTCGCTTTTAGCCTCTGCCAGCTGCGCCTCTGCCTGCGTGAACTCGGCCCTTGCCACCGCCACACTCTGCTCGGCTATATTCAGCGCCGACAACTTGTCATCATAGGATTGCTCGCTGACAGCACCATTGCTGCGCAGGCGCTGTGTGCGGTTCAGATTGGACTGTGCCTGTATCTGTGCAGCCTCCTGCTGAGCCAGCCACGCACGGGCGCGGGCAACACGCGCGTCTGTTTCTCTGAGCTTGATATCCAGTTTCACTGTATCCAGCCGCACCAGCACCTGTCCGGCGGTTACATAATCACCGGCCTCCGCTTCAACCGCTGCAATATGCTGATCCTGTAATGTTGTGCCTACGGCCACTTCTTCTCGCGGCACAAACAATCCGTTAAAACCCAGTTTCCATTCCATTGGCACCGGCTTGGCCACCGAAGTGGTGACAGTGCGCTCCGTCACGGTGATCTGAGCCCCCGCAATCGCCGCATCTGCACGGGCAGCCTCAGCCGGAAAAGCCGTTGAAACGGCCAGAGAATATGCGGACAGGGAGAGGCATAACAGAAACCTCATATGTAATTACCTTTCAGGTTGGCGGAATTGCATCCGGAACGGCAACACAAACAATATTTTTGTTAAGCTTCGGCGCAGAAACTACAGGAAACTGCTGAACCCGCCCAAACGCGGCGATTTTGATCTTTCAGCAGTATTTTCACCGCTACACACAGGATATTTCTGCGCCGAAATTTTTCAGCTTTTAAATATGAGTATTTTTGTATAGTATTATAAGTCCATTCATTCGCCCCCCCTTGCACGCAGTCACACGGCATGAGCATTCAATCAACCGATCATTCTGCAGACCTGTTGTCTGTCTATTTACGGCAGTTGAAATGGCTGCGTGAAAAGCTCAAAAAACGCACCAGCTCCCATGAGCTGGCCGATGATGCTTTGCAGGAAACATGGCTGCGCCTGTCCAAAATACAGGAACGCTCTTCTGAGGTTCGCGATCATCGCGCCTTCATCATGCGGATTGCCAATAATATTGCGATTGATCTGCTGCGCAAAGAACAACGCCATCACAAAGCCTGCCTCAGCGACGAAGAAACATTACAGGCGATTGCCGATACTGCTCCGTCACCGGAAGCTTTTGCGATTGACCGGGATCAATTGCGACAGCTTATTTACGCTCTGCTGCAATTACCGGAAAAACCGCGCAAAGCCTTGTTGCTGGCACGTTGCGACCTGCTGACCCATTATGAGATTGCTCACCGTCTGGGTGTATCGGAAAGCATGGTCGCACGTTATCTCGCGCAGGCATTGCGCCATTGCCGCGATCATTTTCGTACACTCGCCTGAGCCGCCATGACCGGAAAAATCAAATATAAAACGGATATCAGCTTAAGCGATGAGACTATCGACCGGATTGTGCAGCTCAGCTCCGGACGGGCAACCGCACAGGATCATGCAGGATTTGCGAACTGGCGCCGTCAAAGCACTGAGCATGAAATGGCTGCACGCGAGGCCGAGGCACTGTGGCACGGTATTGGTAGTGCCGGTAAAAGCCTGCGCAAATCCGCAAAGCAAAAACAATTCACCAGACGCACAGTTCTCGGGCTAGCCGGACTGATAACCGGCGGTGCCGCGCTGCATCAGACGGGACTCATCGGGCCGCGTCTCTATGCCGATTATACAACCGCTACGGGTGAGCAGCGCAGCATTACGCTGACTGATGGTTCAACCGTGTTTCTCAATGCCGGTTCTGCACTCTCCGTTGATATGTCAGCAAATGAGAGACGCCTGACCCTCTATGAAGGGCAAGCCTTGTTTACTGTCGCAAAAGACACAACACGCCCGTTTATTGTTGAGGCGCTTGACGGGCAGACCCGTGCTCTGGGCACGGTTTTTGATATTGATATCAAACCTCAGCAGGTTGCTGTCACGGTGATTGAAGGCACTGTCGGCGTCAGCAGCCGGATACAACCTGCAAACCGGACAAGCAATATGGTTGTCGCCGGTGCCAATACCCGTATCCATTATGAAGACACAGGGACTATATCCGCACCGGAAGAAGTGGATTCCGACATTGAAACCGCATGGCGTCGCGGCAAACTGATTTTCAACGCCAAACCGCTCGGCGATGTGGTTACAGAAATTGAGCGTTATCGCGGCGGAACAATTGTTCTTGCCAGCAGACACCTGCAAACACTGCAGATCACCGGCGTTTTTGATCTCAACCAGCCGGAAGAGATTTTACAGGCCATTGAAACCACCCTGCCTGTCTCCGTTATCCGCCTGCCTTTTGTGACAATTTTGCGCTAAAAAACTATCCGTTTCAAATTTATGATAAAAATAATCATATTTTTATATTTTACCGGTGCAAGATCAGCCATGCCGTTTCGTCTTTGAATTATGAGGCCGGAATTTCCGTCATGAGCGGAGCCCGGAATGTGTCATATTGGTAAGGCGGAATATTTCCATGCAGGCTATCATCAAGGCGAAAAAGCGCTCTTTGCCCCAACATGCGCAAAAGGCCGGACTTCTGGCTTCGGTTGCATTCATTGCAGTGCTTGGCACGGGCTTGCCGATAATTGCCAATGCGCAGACCGCTGTATCGCAGACGATCAGTTTCAATATCCGCGCACAAAATCTGGGTTCAGCACTTGCCGGTTTTGCCGATCGTGCCGGTCTCAAACTGCTGATGCGATCCGATATGGTATCCGGCAAGACAAGCCCTGCGGTACAAGGCACGATGACACGGGAACAGGCACTGGGCAGATTGCTGTCCGGCTCCGGCCTGAATTACTCTATTCAGGGCACAACGCTCACAATTCATGATCCTGCAGGCAACGCCCGGGCCGCAGCTGCGCCGGACGGCACCGTGACACTGAACACAATCACAGTGACCAATGGCGGTTCAATCGCCGCGGCTGAAGCGCCATATCACACCGCAGCGCCGACCTCTTATATTTCAGAGCAGACGATTGAGCGTTTTCGCGGTGCAAGCCCTGCTGATATTTTCCGCGGCACACCGGGTGTGATGTCCGGTGAAGCCCGCAACGGTGCCGGTGCGATTGATGTGAATATCCGTGGTATGCAGGGCATGGGACGCGTCGCGACCACTATCGACGGCGCGGAAAATGCCATTAATGTCTATCAGGGCTATCAGGGTATCTCGAACCGCACCTTTGTTGATCCGGATTTTCTCGGCGGCATTGATATCCAAAAAGGCTCTGATGCTGCTTCCAGCGGCATTGCCGGTACGGTCGCCATGCGTACAATTGAGGCGGGCGATATTGTCAAGGAAGGCAACCGCTTCGGCCTGCGTGTCAAAGGCGGTTTCGGTACCAATTCCAGCAAACCGGTGACAGACACAAAAGCGGGTTATGAAATTATCAATAGCGGTTATCCCGGCGATCTGCAGCCGGAATTCGATCATCTCTATGTACCAAGTGTTAAAAGTTCGGATGACACCATGAATCGTCCGGCTTTTCTGAAGCCGACCAATGGTTCAGGCAGTATCGTTGCGGCAATGCAGGATGAAAATATTGAACTGCTGGCAGGCTATGCCTATCGCGAGCGCGGCAATTACCATGCCGGTAAAAACGGCCCTGCCGCCGATATCGCCAATCTCGGCGGGATGAGCGTATGCAGTTTTCTTTGTAACTTACCCAATCCTGAATACAGATGGTATCCGCAATATATTGAGAACACAGGTCTGGCCAATTACCGCCCCGGGGAACAGGTTCTCAACACCCAGCTGAAAACGGAGTCCTTGCTGCTGAAAGGTAAGGTTATGTTCGGCGACGGGCATAGTATTCAGCTTGGCTATACAGGTTTTGAAAGCAAGGCCGGTACTTTTAAGGCCAATGCTTTGAGCACGCTCGGACAACAAGCCAGACAACAGCGCCTGACGACAGATATTGAAGCGCATACAGGAACATTTAAATATCGCTGGGATCCTGAAGAGAATGATCTGATTAATCTCAAGGCCAATCTCTGGGGTACGAAACTGAAGCAACGCAATCCGGTCGACTGGCTGCCGGCAAATGCGCCGGTCGACTTTAAATCCGGACCGGACCTGTGGACATGGGGCGGCGATATCAGCAACCGTTCACAGTTCACGACTGCCTATGGTGATTTTGATATGACCTATGGCGCGTCTTACAAAGAAGAAGATACCAAGCCGACCGAAGGAACAAGGAAATGGGACACATTTCTTGATTTGCGTGACGGCACCCGTAAAGAAGCCGCAGCCTATATCAAGACAGCGTATAAACCGGTTGACTGGCTGACGGTCAATGGCGGCCTGCGCTATTCCCATATGTGGTCGCGCGATCGCAGCCGCACAAAATATGTTCATCCTGACATGGTTTACGGCAAAGCGCGTTTCAAACAGGGCGGCTTCAGCCCGTCATTGGGCGTAACAATCGAGCCGTTTGAAGGCGCACAATTCTACACCAATTATTCCAGCACCTTACGCGCTCCGAGCATTATGGAGGCCGTGTCCGCATTCAATATGACTGTGAATGAGGATGCCAAGGCAGAGCGCTCCAACAACTGGGAAATCGGTGCAAACTTCATTCAGGATGACCTGATTGCCGGTACAGATCGTGCAATGCTCAAACTGGGTTACTTCAACTGGGATGTAAAAGATTACATCGCGCGCGAATTCCACAAATATGCGAACTCTGCGAATGTACGCATTTTCAATATAGACCGTGCCCGTTTCTCCGGCCTTGAAATGTCGGCGAATTATACGCTCGGCGGTTTCGAAGCCACACTGGCTGCCAATTATTATCTGAATGTGGAGTTCTGCCGTACCGCCGAAACCTGTGAAAACAAGTCTCTCTATGCCGACTATGCCACCAATCAGGTGCCGCCTAAATATGGTGTAGACCTGACCCTGACCCAGAAATTGCTGGATGATGCACTCACAGTCGGCGGCCGCATTTCCTATACCGCATCGCGTGCGAGCGGACACGGTGATGTCACAGGTCAGGGCATGTCGCAGTTTATTACTATGATCAACTGGCAGCCTTACACATTGGTGGATGTGTTTGCAGAATATAAAATCAACGATACTTATACCGCCAGTGTGCGCGTGGAAAATCTGACAGACCGGTTCTATGTCGATCCGCTCAGCCTTGCACAGCAACCGGGACCGGGCCGGACATTCTATGCATCTCTGACGGCCAATTTTTAAGGCTCGCAGGGACAACCAGACCGCTATGCCGTTGGGTCACACTCACCGGCATAGCCCCTACCCGTATCTGAAGCGAGATTTATGCCTTGCAAAATAAACTTGATTATTATAGTCAAGATTTATTATATCGTCATTGCCTGACGAGCCGGACAGATATGTGCATAATTTTCTGCGCAGCCGGCAGGCAAATGCTTTCAGAAAACGGTTGCACAGATGTGGGATCTCCATCATCTTTTTAAAAAACATGCGCGTGATATTATACAATCATTACGCCGCAGAGGGCTTCCTGAAGAAACTGCTGCCGATCTGACGCAGGATACTTTTTTACGCGTTTTGGTCTCTCCGCCTGCGGAAAGCAAAACCACTTATAATCCCGCAGCCTATTTGTTCAGAATTGCGCGCAACCTCGGTACAGATCATCAGCGGCGTGAAGGTTTGCTGCGCAGAGCCGATCTCACACCCGAAGATTTTTCTGCCATTGCTGACCCCTCTCCCTCACCGGAAAAACAGGTCTATGACCGGCAAAAACTGATGCTGGCACAACAGGCTTTGCAGGAACTGCCCGCCCGAACGCGCAAAGCATTTGAAATGCACCGCATGGATGAGATGACCATTGCGGCGATTGCAGCGGAACTTAATCTCTCCGTGGGCAGAACATGGACCCTCATCAGAGATGCCTATGAATTTATTGACAGGCGCCTTACCGGACTGTGACAAATTTTCCCATACACTGAAAATTAACCACGCTCATTCGTAAACAGAAATGAGACAGTAATCTATCCGGACAGGCTTGGAACATATGACCAATTCCGCTGATGAGACAGAAGAAGCACAGCGGCTGTTTCGTGAAGCAGCCGATCTGGCTATCCGTCTGCAAAATGACCCCGTTAATCCCGTTTCTGCCGACATGATTAAAACATGGGTCACCCGCAGCCCTGCCCATGCCGCAGCCTGGGCGCGTGTGGCTGCCATTCATGGCATGACCGGCACTTTGTTCACAGAGAACCGGAAAATACCGGAGAAAAGCAAACTATCCCGCCGCAATTTTATAGCCGGAACCACACTCGGCCTTGGAGCCCTGACCACCGGCGCGCTGACAGTGCCGCATCTGTGGCTCCTGTCGCAGGCCGATCACATCACCTCCACGGCAGAGATCCGGGACATTCCCCTGCCTGACGGCAGCCTCGCCACGCTGGGGCCTGACAGTGCAATTGCCGTTGATTTTTCTGAGCAAGACCGCCGTATCGGGCTGTTGTCCGGCATGGCGTATTTTCAGGTTCAGCCGGACAGCACAAGCCCTTTTACCGTCTCAACCGGCCCTATGCTGGTCACGGCGTTGGGCACGGCTTTTGATGTTTCTGCAGAAAAAGGCTTTCTCTCTGTGGCCGTCGCGCATGGCAGTGTTGAAGCCAGAACCGGCACAGTCGCCGGAGAAAGATTGGAAGCCGGTACGTGGCTGACTTTTGACAGCGCAACCAGCCGGATTACCCGCGGCGAACAGGAGCCATCACAAATTGCAGCATGGCGCTCCAATATGCTGTTTGCGGAAAATGAAACTGTTGCCGCCCTTTGTGCAAAAATTTCCCGTTGGCAAAACGGGCGCGTATTGATCGCTGATCCTTCACTCGGATCGCGCACGGTCAGCGGTGTGTTTGATCTTAACGACCCTGATGCAGCCATTGCAGCAGTTGTCCGGCCTTTTGGCGCTAAAACACGAAAAATTGCATCTTTGCTGACAATTGTCTCTTCCGTATAAAATATGAGTAAAAACTGAATATTTTTATCCGCCACTCGTAAAGAAGAATATGAGGGCGTTTTCTCATGCAGAAAAAACGCCTGTAATGATTGACCGACGGAGTGAGCAGGCATGACAGGCGCCACCAAACAAGCGGCACGACACACCAAATGCAGCAAAGCCATGATAGCCGCTTTGCTGGCAACCACCGCAATGATAACCGGCGTGGTTCTGACAGCAACCAGCTTCAATGCACAGGCACAGCAACAGACAGGCTTCAATATTCCGTCCGGTCCGCTCAACCGTGCACTCGCAGCCTTTGGCAGCCAATCCGGCACCCAGCTATCCTATGAACCTGCTGTTGTGCGCGGGAAATCTTCTCCGGGAATTTCAGGTGCAGCCACCAAGGAGCAGGCGCTGGCGCGGATTTTGCAGGGTTCCGGCCTGACCTATAATTTCACCGGCACAAAATCCGTGCTGATTACCGAGCGTCTTGCCGCCAATACCGGCGGCGCTGCACCGGACGGCTCACTCATTCTGAACCAGATAACTGTTTCCAGCGGCGGAGCAATCGCCGCCGCAACAGCGCCTTATGAAACGGCAGCACCAACCACCTATATTTCCGGCGAAACAATTGAGCGTTATCGCGGTTCCAGCCCTGCGGATATGTTTCGCGGTACACCCGGTGTCAAATCCGGTGAAGCCCGCAATGGTGCAGGATCAATTGATGTCAATATTCGCGGTATGCAGGGCATGGGGCGCGTATCCACGACCATTGACGGAGCGGAAAACTCTGTCACCGTCTATCAGGGCTATCAGGGTGTTTCCAACCGCACCTTTGTTGATCCTGACTTTATTGCCGGTGTGGAAATCAACAAGGGGGCGGACACCGCTTCATGGGGCAATGCCGGTTCGGTCAGTATGCGCACTGTCGGCGTGGACGATATTGTTAAAGACGGTAATCACTGGGGTATCCGCGTTAAAGGCGGCATTGGCGGCAACACATCCAAGCCACTGGCCGGCGCTCTCAGCGGTTATCAGTGGCCCTATGCGCCGTGGGATGCAATGAAAGCACCTGTTGGCTCAAAAGACGGGTTGGACAGGCCGTCATTCCTGTCTCCGACATCCGCTTCCGGCAGTATTGTCGGCGCCTATAAAGGCGATTCAATCGATGTTCTGGCCGGTTATGCGCGGCGTAAACAGGGTAATTACCATGCAGGAACGCGTGGCTCTGCAGCGGCCGATCCGGTCAATCTGGGCAAACAGCCTTATTGCAATTCAATGGTTGCCATTAATTGCACACCCAGAAGCCCAAGCAATTACTGGAACGAATATTATGCCAATCAGGGGCTGACCAATTACCGTCCGGGTGAGGAAATACTCAATACCCAGCTGGAAACCGAGTCATGGCTGACAAAACTCAATGCCCGTTTTGCGGACGATCATGAATTGCAGCTCGGCTATATGGGCTATCGCAGCGAGGCTGGTGACAGGCTGGCCTCACGCTTGAGCGGCATTAAAGACCAGTCCATACAGCAAAAGCAAACCGCGGGAACCAGCCTCGACACGGTGACTGCGCGTTATAACTGGAAGCCGGAAGACAACGAGTTGATTGATCTGCGCGCCAATCTCTACTGGACGCATCTGCAATTGCGTAATCCGGTACGCGGCGGTCGTGGTGTTACACCGGGAGGGATCGGCCTGCCTGCCGATTTCCGTGTCGGATCTGACAGTGATATGTGGGGCGGGGATATCCAGAACAAATCCGCTTTCACTTTTGATGCAGGCGATCTGGATCTGACTTACGGCACGTCTTTCCGTGTGGAAGATACGCGCGGCAGTGAACATTCCGCAGCTCTGGAAGGCTGGATGACACCGCGCGATGCGATCCGCCATGAAGTCGCGGCTTATACGAAGGCTGCTTATAAGCCTGTTGACTGGCTTACTGTGAATGGTGGTTTGCGCTATTCGCATTTCTGGTCGAAAGACCGTTTCGACCCCTATGAGCGCAATCAGATCAATAATGCAAAGGAACAGGGTTCCAGAACCAATGACGGCGGTTTCAGCCCGTCTGTCGGTCTGACTTTTGAACCGTGGGAACAGACCCAGTTCTATGTCAATTATTCCAATACGCTGCGCGCGCCGAGCATTATTGAATCCGTTTCCGCATTTAACAGCGTTACCGCAAATACGGATGTAAAGCCTGAGCGTTCCAGCAACTGGGAAATCGGTACCAATGTCGTCCGTAACGGCCTGCTTGCCGATGAAGATACGGGTATGCTGAAACTCGGTTACTTCAACTGGGATGTTAAAAACTACATCTCGCGCAATATTGTATATGACACTAAAAATCCGAGCAATTTCGCTCTGAATATCGGCAATATCCACCGTGCAAAGTTTTCCGGTCTGGAATTTTCCGGTCGCTATGAGCTGGACGGTTTCACAGCTGATCTGGCAGCCAATTATTATCTGAATGTTGAATATTGCCGGACATCCGACAGTTGTGACGGTAAGAGCCTTTATGGTGATTATGCCACCAACCATGTACAGCCCAAATATTCGGTTGACCTGACCCTGTCGCAGAAACTGCTGGAAGAACGGCTGATGCTCGGCGGCCGTGTCTCCTATACGGGGCCGCGTGCTATCGGTCATGGCGATGTGACTGCACAAGGCGCATCGGAATTCATCACACCGGTGCTCTGGAAACCTTATGCGCTTGTTGACCTGTTTGCAGAATATAAAATCACTGACAATCTGACAGCGGCATTCCGCGTCGAGAATGTGTTTGATAAATTCTACATTGATCCTCTGGGGCTTGTGACGCAGCCGGGCCCGGGCCGTACTTTCTATGCCAGCCTCACGGCGGATATCGGCGGTGAACAGCAATTGCCGTCCCTGCCGTCCTTCCTGACACGGCGTCCGACAGCTGAAGGCGCTCCGATTGACTGGACAGGCCTTTATGCCGGCGCCCATGCCGGTGGTGTTTTTGGCCGGACATGGGGCAACACAACCGCTCTCGACGGCACATCCAATGCGGTTGCGGCAACGGAATCCGCTGATTTCGGCATGGATAGCGGTTTGTTTGGTGTGCAGGCCGGTTATAACTGGCAATTGCCAAACCGTGTGGTGCTGGGCATCGGTGCAGACTGGAGCAAAACCTATCTGAATGCTGCACATAAAGCCCGCACAACAGAAGGCGATTTTGCCGGCACCGGTAATGTGCAGGCACAGACCATCTATGACATTGACTGGACTGCCGCTGTGCGCGGTAAACTCGGCTATGCTTTTGACAATAAATGGATGCTTTACGGCAGCGGCGGTGTGGCCTTTGCCCGCGAGAGTCAGTCGCGCGAGCAATATCGTGTCAGTGCAGACAGCTCTGACAAAGTCACAGAAATTGCGCTGACTGAAAAGGAGAAAGCAACACGCTTCGGCTGGACAGCCGGCGGCGGGATTGAATATGCCATTAATGACCGGTGGTCGGTGATGGCGGATTATTCCTACACACGTTTCGGCAAAACCAATTTCAACTTTAACAATGCCCGTGCCGGTATCATGCGTGACTGGGAAACACAGGAAAAGGTTGGTGTTGAGATTGTTGACCCGTCAAAACAGCCGGGAATGGGCGACTTCTGCACTCAGTTCCCGCGTTTCTGTAAACCTTATGAGAAAACAATCTATGAGACCGTCAAGCATGAAGGATCGTCGAGTGTTAAAAACGGACGCAAAGCATCCAATTCGCTTGATTTTCATACATTCAAAATCGGTGTGAATTACCGGTTCTGACACGACTAAAAAGCCGGTCTGAGTTTTCTCAGACCGGCTTTTTTTTATTTAATGTTCAGAGCCTGTATGGCTATGTTCTTTGCGCTTGGCAGCATCATCCACCAGCTCATACCACATGGCGTTGAGCACCGCGAAAGCCGCTGCGAGGGGTAACCCCAAAATCCAGGCGAAATACCACATTTAAAACCTCATATTATACAAGAGACAGAAATGATGATGAAACGAGCATCAGTAATGCCCCTCTTCCAGATCACTTTCCGTCACTTTTCCGCGCAGCACATAATAGACCCAGCTGGTATAGAGCATGATGATCGGCAGCATAATGCCGGTACTGATCAGCATGATGAACAGGGTCAGATGGCTGGATGAGCTGTCCCAAACCGTCAGGCTGGCACTCGGATTCAGCGAGGATGGCAGAATGAACGGGAACATTGCCACACCCACCGATGTAATCACACCGAAGATGGACAATTTACCGAACAGCAATGCCACGAGCGGACGCCGTGCCCACAAAAAGAGGATCACCGCGAAAGGCGACAGCAGGCCGAGTGCAGGCACAGCCCACAGAGCCGGATAGCGCAGATAATTGGCAAGCCATGCGCCTTGCTCAATCACTGCGGTTTTAAACAGCGGGTTAGACGGACCGTTCGGATCAATCTCACTGGTAATGCGGTAACCCAGACCGGATTTCCAGAGATATAGCCCAGCGGCGACATAAAAGACCACTGTCAGCAATGCGAGAAGCGTGCCGTATTTTTTAGCACGCTCAGCCACAATGCCTGTGGTTTTGACACAGAGCCACACACAACCATGCATGGCCAGCATGATGACCGACATCAGACCTGCCAGCAGTGCAAACGGGTTGAGCAAGGCAAAGAATGAACCTTCATAGAAGATCATCATATCGTCATTGATACGGAACGGCACGCCGAGCAACACATTGCCGACAGCCACACCAAAAATCAGTGACGGCACAAAACCACCGATGAACAATGCCCGGTCCCAATTGTTGCGCCACAGCGAGCTTTCACGCTTGTTGCGGTATTTGAAACCGACCGGCCGCAGGATCAGCGCGAACAAAATGATGAACATCGCCAGATAGAAGCCGGAGAAAGACACCGCATAAAGCTGCGGCCATGCGGCAAAAATCGCACCGCCGGCCAGAATGAGCCAGACCTGATTGCCTTCCCAGACCGGTTCAATGGTTTCCAGCACCAGCCTGCGTTCCAGATCAGTACGGGCAACAAAAGGCAGCATGGTTTCAATACCAAGGTCAAAACCATCCATCGCCGCAAAGCCGATGAGCAGCACACCCAGCAATACCCACCAGATCAGACGTAAGGTTGAATAATCAAGAAGTTCGGACAAAACCATTATTTTGCCTCCCCGATTTGTACCGGTTTACTGGGAACAGGTTTCTCAAAGGGTGCGGAAACCGGAGCATGATCCGGCTGCGGCCCGTTGCGGATCGCACGGATCATCACGCCCATCTCAATAATGAAGAGCACTGTATAGATCAGGATAAATCCGCTCAGTGAGATCAGCACGGTTACGGGGCTGAGATTGGATACCGCCACGACTGTCGGCAGAACCCCTTCAATGCTCCATGGCTGACGGCCGAATTCTGCAACCAGCCACCCCATTTCTGCAGCCAGCCAAGGCAGCGGAATAGAGAAAACCGCAACCCAGAGCAGCCAGCGATGTTTGTCCAGTTTTCTGCGTGCAGACAGGAAAAAGAAAGTGCCGGTCAGCAACAGGAAATACATACTGAGCGCAACCATCACACGGAAGGCGATGAACAGCGGCAGCACACCGGGAACAGTATCATTGGCGGCAGCTACGATCTGCTCATCCGTAGCGGTGCGCGGATCATCAACATATTTCTTCAGCAGCAGACCATAACCCAGACGCTCACCATATTGTTCAAAAGCCTGTTTGGCTTCTGCCGGTGCCTGCTCGCCCCGTGGTGTTGCTTTGATTGTCTGCAAAGCATCATAGGCCTTGATGCCATCACGGATGCGATCCTGAGCCTGCAAAACCAGCTGATTAATACCCGGAATCTCAATGGTCAGCGAGCGCGTACCGATCAGCCCCATCACATAAGGAATGTGAATGGCATAATGTGTCACGCGGTTTTCCTGATCAGGCAAACCAATGACCGTAAATGATGCCGGAGCCGGTTCTGTGTCCCACATGGCCTCAATTGCAGCCATTTTCATGCTCTGATGGTCGGATGTCAGATAGCCGCTTTCATCCCCCAGCACCACAACCGACAAAGCACCGGCCAGACCGAAAGAAGCCGCAACAGTCATCGAGCGTTTGGCCAGTTCCAGATGCCGGCCTTTGAGCATATACCATGCCGAAACACCGAGAATGAAAATAGACGCCGTCACATAACCGGCAGAAACCGTGTGCACGACCTTGGCCTGCGCAACAGGGTTGAAAACAACGGCAAAGAAATCCGTGATTTCCATACGCATGGTTTCAGGATTAAAGCGCGATCCGACCGGATTTTGCATCCAGCCATTGGCAACCAGAATCCACAAAGCGGAAATATTGGAGCCGATCGCCATCAGATAAGTCACGGTCAGGTGGCCGATTTTGGACAAGCGGTCCCAGCCGAAGAAAAACAGGCCGATAAAGGTCGCTTCCAGAAAGAAAGCCATCAGCCCTTCGAGCGCCAGCGGCGCACCGAAAATATCCCCGACATAGTGACTGTAATAACTCCAGTTCATACCGAACTGGAATTCCATCACAACGCCGGTGGCGACACCGGTTACAAAGTTAATACCAAACAATGTACCCCAGAATTTTGTCATTTGCCGCCAGATCAGGCGGCCGGTCATCACATAGACCGTTTCCATAATCGCCAGCAAAATAGACAGGCCGAGCGTCAATGGAACAAACAAAAAGTGGTACATGGCGGTGACTGCAAATTGCAGACGGGATAGTGAAACAATATCCAGTTCCATCATCATCCGCCGCGGGGGCGCGGCGCTCCTGTTGTAGCCTAGCGCCGGAAACTATTCAGTATCCGGCAAACTATGCTTGAAAACAAAGCTTTTACGCGTCTCTCCGGAAAATAGGGGGCATTCCGGTCAAAATGCGCGTATATCAAACAGTCCGTATGACCGGCATTGTTGCCGGAAATGTCTGTGAGAAACCTGCAGGGCGGATATGCTCTATCTATTTGCTTTTATTCGTATCTTGTCCGAAAACCGCTTCGCACTTTTCGGGACACGCTTAAAATAGACCAATTCTAGGCTATACTAATTTATAGCATCAGGAAATGCATATCCGTTCCGGCTGGTAATACCGGCCGGTTACAGGGTTCTCACATTGTGGGGATGAAAGCGGCGCTTGGGAGAAAACCGCTTTCAAAATCAGATAATGTGATCCGTTTTTGTCAGATCATCCCTCTGATTATGTGTAAAAAATCATGCTTCATAAAGCGGGGCTTCCTTTTCAAAGACATGGCTGTCAACGTGTCCGGTTCCGGACAGGTATTCTTGTTAAACCTGACGCAGTGTCTTCAGAATATCTGAAAATGCCTGCGTTCCTTTCAATGCTTCTGCCGTCATGCGACCATTGCTCATCACGACGATACGGTCTGCAATCTCGGCCTCGCGGCGCAGATGCGTCGCAATAATCATGGTTCTGCCGTGGCCACTATTCTGACTTGTTGCCTGTGCCAGTCGCTGCAGAATGTCCTGCGCAGTGGCTTTATCCAGCCCTTCCGTCGGTTCATCCAGCAGCCAGAGCGGGGTATTGTGCAGAAACAGACGCGCCAGTGCGAGACGGCGTGCCTGACCGCCGGACAGGCCAAGGCCGCCCTCGCCGAGCATTGTTTCCAACTGCTGCGGCATGTCACCTACCGTTTCTGACAGGCCGGCCATTTCCAACACCTGCATCAGATCATCCTCTGTTGCCTGTGGGCGAGCAAGACGCAGATTTTCCGCCAGACTATCCTGAAACAGCTGGGTTTTCTGCGTCAGCAGCGTTGCTGCCTCATGGCGGATAATGCCGGAATCCGCAGTTACTTCACCGGCCAGCAAAGCCATGAGCGTCGATTTACCTGTGCCGCTCGTGCCGACAATCGCCAGTTTTTCACCTTTGCGTACATTCAGGCTGATATTCTGCAGCACCAGAGGCATCTTGTCCTCATAGCGCATATTGATCTGTTCCAGATAAACAGCCTCATGAGGATCGGCCGGTTGTACAGGCACATAGAAATGCGGCTGTGTTTCATAACGGTCGCCAACGCGGCGGGCAGCCATCAATGTGCGGCCAAGTTCCATGGCACCACGGCGTAATGCTGCAAACGGCTCCATCGCCCCCAGTGCCATCAGCAATGCAAAAGCAGCAACAGCAGGTGAAATTGCGCCAGCCTCTGCAAGCCAGACGCCACCGAGCAAAGCAACACAGAGCAGCAAAGCCGTAGCGATGCCAAAACCGGCACCGACCGAAATTTCAATCCGGTTGAGCTGCTCATCGGCATCGGACAATCTTTTATCAGCCGCACATATGCTTGCGCTTTGCGCTTGCAGACGTCCCGCCATCAGCAGATCGGTCTGACCGGAGACCAGATCAATACTGCGCGCACGCACAGCCTCAACGGCTTTGGCACGGCGGCGCATCGGTTTCATCGCCCAGAGCGCTGCAATCAGCGGCAGGCCAAAACCGGCAAGCACCAAAACAGCAACCATTGCCAGCGAGAAAGTGCTATCCATCAGCCAGAAAGCAAAACCAACAACCAATATGGTGACAAAAGCCGCACCGGCAGGCACCAGCACGCGCAGATAAAGCGCATCCAGTGCATCAATATCCGCTGTCAGGCGGAACAGCAGGCGGCTCGGACGACGTAAAAGTTCTTTCGCGGCCTGCGGTGCTGCCCAGCTGCGGAACAATTTCTCACGCAATGCCGCCAGCACAGCCAGTGTTGCATCATGAGTGACCAGACGCTCGGCATAGCGCGACGCAGTGCGCAAAATAGCCAGCAAACGAATACCCGCAGCGGGCGCAAACACATCGAAAGCCAAAGCCGTAGCAGATGCCAGACCGGCAATTGCCGTTGCGGTGATAAACCAGCCGGACAGACCAAGCAGCAGAATACCGCACAGAACTGTCATGGCAGCCAGCAACATGCCTGCCCATAATTTGCCGCGCTTTTCCGAGAAAAACAGTTTGAGAACCGGTTTCAGAACCGCAAGCTTCTTCATTCTGCCGCCCTCCGTGCAGAGGATACAGGTGCAGCGGCACGACCACTGTCTTCCTGTACATGCAGATTTTCTGCACCAACTGGCCTGTCTACACGAATGATGCGTCCCATTTTGCGTGCCAGTTCTTCATCATGTGTGGCAATGATCAATGTCTTGCCCTGCGCCATGGTCAGCAGACCTTCTGTCGCCTTAAGCGCGGTTTCACTATCGAGATGGGCTGTCGGCTCATCGGCAAAGATTATATCCGCACCGGATTTCAGTGCTGCCCTTGCCAAAGCCAGACGCAAACCTTCACCACCGGAAAGACCAGTGCCGTTTTCACCAAGATCAGTGGCCGCAGCAGCCGAAGCCACATTATCCAGTGCTGCTGTTTTCAGGGCAGCCTGCACATCATTCAAGGCAAAATCTTCACGGCCGAGCGTAATATTGGAACGCACAGAACCGGAGAAAATATGTGGCTTCTGGCCGACCCATGAGAATTGCTGACGCAGCGCGTCAGCACTGCTCTGATCAAGCACCGAACCATGTATCAGAACATCGCCGTTGCGTGGTGCGATCAGACCGGCCATCATCGCCAGCAGTGTTGATTTACCGCTGCCGCTTGGCCCCAGGAGAGCAACATGCTCGCCTTGCGCAATTTGTAAGCTAAAGCCGGAGAGCAGATCAGTCTCATCATCTGCATCATAGCTTAAATCCACATCGCGCAGCGTGACAGCATGGTTTTTATCTGTCTCAGCCGGTATCGCAGTCGCAGCAACTGCGGTGAGTTTCATACCGCCTGCACTGATATTTTCCAGCGCGTCAATCGCGGCTTCACCGGCAGCGCGGTCATGCCAGACAGCGGAAAGTTCGCGCAGCGGTTCAAAAAATGTCGGCGCCAGCAGCAGGATAAACAGCCCCTGCCCCAATGTCAGCGTTGCGCCCCACGCGCCGAAATTCAGTTCACCCAGCAGATGGAAGCCGATATAAACCGCAACCATCGCCACGCCGAGCGCAGAAAACAGCTCCAGTACCGCTGAAGACAAGAACGCAATGCGCAGCACGATCATGGTTTTGTGGCGCAGCGTTTCCGCATTATGGCGCAGCCGTTGTGCAGTCAGATCAACAGCGTGGAATGTGCGGATCGTTGCCAGTCCGCGCAGACGGTCGAGCAGGAAACCATTCATCTGCCCCATTTCCACCAGCTGCTCTTCACTGGCGGCTTTGGCGCGATAACCGATCAGCGCCATGAAAACCGGAATAAGAGGTGCCGCAACCAGCAAGACCAGTGCCGCCGCCCAGGAATACCACAACACAGCAATCAGAAAGACAATCGGAACGATCATAACTTTCATCTGCACCGGCTGGTAACGCGACCAATAGGTCACCACCATCTCGGCCTGCTCGGCGAGAATACTCGCCGCCTCACCCGATGCCGCACGGTTGCGATCCAGCGGAGAACGGTCAGCCAGCGCCTGCACCGATTTTGCCCGCAGGTCAGACAGCGCCGCGCGCGATGTTTTAAAGGCAATCCGCTCGCCGGCGCCCTGCAAAATGGTACGCAGCAGACCAAGCAGAAAAATACCGGTAACAATCATCAGAAGATTACTGACTGTGCCGCTGACTGCCAGTTCATTAATCGCATAGGCCATCAGCCCTGCCTGAGGCAGCCAGATCAGCGCTGCCAGAACCTGTAACCAGCCGCCTTTGCGTAAACTTGCCGGCTGTGCACGCTTTTTACGGCGCCGTGCAGACGCCTTTACAGTTCCGGCAGCCTTGTCGCTGCCGGTAACTGTTGCTGTATCAGACACGGATCGTTCCGGTGTTGCCGCCGGAATTTCCGAAGGGACAGACGAACCGGATAAGACTTCACTCACTCCGTCCCTCCTTCACTCTGATTGTCCTTCTTTTTTCTGCGCGCGGCTGCGGCCGAGCGAGACAATTTTATCTTTGGCTTCAAGGAAACGCGTGACCTTGGACCCCATGCTCAGAAGCATCGTCAGTCGTTCGGTTTCAAGCGACTTCACATCATCATACCAGTTGGTCAGACGTTCAATCAGACTATGCATATCGCCCATACGCGCTTGCGCAAATGCGTCACTCTCCGTTGTCGGCTTTTCCATGAGAATTTCACGCAACACACTCAAAGTCGGGTCGACTTCACGTTTTTTACGTTCTTCTGCCAATGTGCGCAGAATCTGCCAGACATCGCCCGGTGTGGAGTAAAAATCACGCCGGTCACCCGGAATGTGCTTCAGCAAAACAAGGTTCCAGCCTTGCAGCTCTCTGATACCCATAGAAACATTCGACCGTGAGACACCAAGGGCGTCCACGATCTGATCGGCACAGAGCGGATCTTTAGAAAGATAGAGCAAGGCATAAATCTGCCCGACCGTGCGGTTGATACCCCAGCGGCTGCCCATTTCACCGAAGTGCAGTACAAATGATTGTACGATTGGCGACAATTCCAAATCAGTTGCTCCCGTATTTTCTGAATTTTCAGAAATTACTGAAAATTCAGATATTATTATTGTTGCTCCTCCGCAACCCGCAAAGCAGGTCTGGACAATAAGTCGCAACACAAATCAGAGAAGGGGCACGTCCAGAAATCGCTAATAAAGGTCGTTTGAGGTCGGCAATTGCCGGCTGTCATCCGTTTTATCGCGATGCATGGTTGCCCGCGTCAATAGCATCAGTGTTACCGGCGTTGTCACAAACACAAAAGCGGTAATTAACAGTTCATGCAAAACCGGTCGCGATTGCAAGACTGTAAAGAAAATAATTGATGCAATGAGAATGCCGCCGACGCCAAAAGTCGTGCCGAGTGTCGGGGCATGAATCCGTTCATAGAACTTTTTAAAGCGTAAAAGACCAATCGCGCCGATCAGCGTAATCACTGATCCGCCCAGCAAAAAGACCGAAACCAGAATTGCAGCCCAGAGCGGCAGTTGCGTTGCATGGTTCATTCGATCACCTCGCCGCGCATCAGGAATTTTGCCAGTGCCACGCTGGACACAAAGCCCAGCAGCGCAATAACAAGGGCTGCTTCAAAATAAATCGATGTACCGGTGCGGATACCGAAAGTGATAAATAACATCATCATCGTGGCATAAAGCGTATCCAGACCCAATATACGATCCTGCGCACGCGGCCCCGCAATCAGACGCCATGTTGCACAAAGCAGAGCGGCTCCCAGACAAAGCTGGGACACAAGCAGCGCCCAGGATAAAATCACTGTACTCATGTGAAAATCTCCATCAGCAGGCGTTCATAATGCTGTTTTATCATAGTGCGGAATTCATCTTCTCCGTCCTTATCGAGAATATGAATCAGCAAAACACCCGTTACGGGATTAAAATTTGCCCATGCGGTACCGGGTGTTGAGGTCACGATACAGGCCAGAATGCCAAGCGGCAAACGCCCGCGCAATTGCAGGCTGATAGTCACAAATCCTGCCTGACGCTCTTTCGGGTTCGTCAGAATGATTTTGATAACCGCAATATTTGACCAGAAAATATCAGCAACAACACGAAAAAACAGCTCGATAATTGCCCGAACCGAGCGAATCCGTATCGGCTCGGGATCAAGTGATGTAAAAGCCAGACCTGCACCAACTGCAACGAAGAAACCCAAAATCATATGTCCGGGTGTAAAGCCGTTGAGCAGCAGCCACATAATCCAGAAGCTCAGAGACAAAACGGGATACGGAAACAATGCTCTCATTGTGCATCTCCCTTCGCGGCAGGCGTGCTGATAACAGCCGGTTCAAATCCCGCCGAGCGTTTTGCATCCAGAACATGGTCTATATAATTATGCGGACGATGCAGTGCCTGCGCGGTTGCATCGAGATAGCGCATCACCGGTGCCGCCTGAATGGTCAGCGCAAGACACAGAAACAACAACCCAACCACCGGCACCAGTTCAATAATCAGCACACGCGGCACATTGCCTTCCATCGACGCCCAGAAAGTACGGATACCGGAACGCGACATCGCAATCAGGGCAGAGACGCCGGACAGAATAATCAGCGTAACATAGGCCCAGCTTGCCGCGGAAATTGGCGCATCAATGCCCATGCCAGCCGGATTGAACAATGCCGACAACAGCGAGATTTTCGCCACAAAACCGGAAAACGGCGGCAGACCGATCAGCAAAATAGCGCTGACGGCAAAACAGGCGCCGAGAATAGCAAGTGTTGCAGGCAAAACTGTGCCGACTTCCTCTTCCTCTTCTTCTTCCTCGTCACCATAGGCTTCAATCGTCACCGCCAGCACGTTGGCCGCCGCATCCTGACCACGCTCAACCAGCTCAATCAGCAGAAAGAAAGCCGCAATCGTCAGTGTTGAACTGATCATATAAAACAGCGCGCTGCCGGTAACGGCCACATTGCCCGTACCGATTGCCGCCAGCAATGTTCCGGAAGAGACCAGCACGCTGTAACCGGCAATGCGCCCGAGCGCCTGCGATGCCAACACCCCGATCAGACCAAAAGCGATGGTCGCCAGACCGATGTAAAACAGTCCTGCATCACCGAAACCTGTTGTCCGTGGTGTCAGTTCACCAAAAAACAACAGCGACAGACGCAGCAACACATAAATGCCGACCTTGGACATGATTGCAAACAGTGCAGCCACCGGTGCGGCCGCAGCCGTATAGGTTGTCGGTAACCAGAAATTCAGCGGCCATGCACCGGCTTTCACCAGAAATGCCGTGCCGAGAATAGCGCCGCCAGCCTGCAGGAACATCAGATCATCAGCCGGCACATTGGGAATACGCTGTGTCAGATCGGCCATATTCAGTGTGCCGGTCACGCCATAGATCATGCTGACGCCGATCAGAAACAGCGATGATGCCGCGAGATTGACGGCAATATAATGCAAGCCCGCTTTAACGCGGGTGGCACCGGAGCCATGCAGCACCAGCCCGTAAGATGCGGCCAGCAGCACCTCAAAAAATACAAACAGGTTGAACAGATCACCGGTCAGGAATGCGCCGTTTAACCCCATCAGCAAAAGCTGAAACAGCGTATGAAAATGCGAACCCGCTTTGTGCCAGCGCGCCAGTGCAAAACACAGTGCCGCCAGTCCGAGGATACTGGTCAGCAATACCATCATTGCCGAGAAACGATCCAGCACCAGCACAATCGCATAGGGTGCCGGCCAGTTACCCAGCAGATAAGGAATCACACGGTCGTCCGGCGTATTGGCCATATTGACCAGCATAATTGCCACAACGAACAGCGCAAAAGTTGCTGCAATACTGATCGCGGCTTTCAGCACACGGCGACGCTCATCATAGAGCAGCAACAAAGCTGCAGTGACAAGCGGCAGCAGAATCGGCGCAATAATCAGATGTTCCTGCCAATCCTGCATTACTGGTTCTCCCTGCCGTCAACATGGTCAGTACCGGTCAGACCACGGGAAGCCAGCATGACCACCAGAAACAGGGCTGTCATAGCAAAGCCGATCACAATCGCTGTCAGTACCAGTGCCTGCGGCAGCGGGTCGGTATAAAGAGCGGGATCAGGCTGATCGCCCAGAATAGGCGCTGAATCTGTACGCAGGCTGGCCATGCTGAAAATAAACAGATTAACCGCATAGGAAATCAGCGACAGGCCGATAATCACCTGAAAAGTACGCGGGCGCTGTAAAAGCCACAGGCCGGAAGCTGTCAGAATACCGATACCGAGAGCAAGAATAAGTTCCATTAGCGTCCCTCTCCCTGCTTAACGAGTACGGCCTGTTCAGCCTGCTCCGATTGTGTTTTTTCCGAGCGTCGGTGACGGATCGACTGGTGTGCCAAGGCAATCAGCATCAGCACGGTAGCACCGACCACAAGTGTAAAGACGCCGATGTCAAACAGCAGTGCGGATGCCACCGGCATTTTGCCGATCAGCGGTACTTCCGCATAATCAAAATAGGTGGTGAGAAACGGATAACCGGCAAAAAATGAACCGGCACCGGTTGCCGCTGCAGTCAGCAAACCGAAACCCATCCATTTGACCGGCAGAATGCGCAAATGGCTTTCCACCCAGCGGGTACCAAAGGCCAGATATTGCAGAATAAAGCCGATTGCCATCGTAATACCGGCCGCAAAACCGCCACCCGGCAGATCATGACCGCGCAGCAGCAGATGCATGGCGAAAACGATAATCACGCCGAACAAATATTGCATAATCACAGAAGGCACAGCGAGATATTCGGACAGGGTTGCACCGGCATGACGCTCCGGATCAGCCTCATCAAAAGCGTTCTGGATTTTCTGCTGTTGCGGGGATTCCATTGTGTCCGATGCCGGACGGAAACGACGCAGCAGCGCATAAACCGTCAAACCGACAATGCCGAGCACCGTGATTTCTCCCAGCGTATCAAAGCCGCGGAAATCCACCAGCAACACATTGACCACATTCTTGCCGCCTGCTTCCGTATAGGCATTGCCGAGGAAATAATCAGCAAGCGTCGCAGGGCTGAAACGGGTCATCATCGCATAGGAAACAAGCGCCATACCGCCGCCGCCAGCCAGCGCGATAATCAGATCGCGGTAACGGCGCAAGCGCGGCACCAGAGGAATGCTTGCATTTTCATCTTCCTGCCAGCGTTTCGGCAGCCAGCGCAGACCAAGCAGCAGCAGAACTGTAGTGACAATTTCCACCAGCAACTGCGTGACCGCGAGATCCGGCGCGGAGAGCCACACAAAAGTAAAACAAGTCACAAGTCCTGCACCACCAAGCAGCATCAGCGAGGCCAGCCGGTGATACTTGGCCTGATAGGCCGCACCGACCGCACAAAGTGCGCCGATCAGCCAGACAATGGCAAAGACCGGATCCACCGGCAGCGGCACCAATGGCCCCATAAATAGCCCCGCCTGATAAACAGGCCAGGCACCGGCAAAAATCGCAATCAGCATCAGCACCCGCATTTGCGGTTGCAAACGACGTGTTCCGAACCGGCTTTCAATACTACGTGCCCATTTCCATGAAACAGTCACCAGCACCAGTTCAAAAATACGCTGACCATTGAGATGGCGCAGTAATGGCGGCCCTTCATCGCATTTTGCCAGATAGTTTTTCATCACCATGAAAATCACGGTTCCGCCGATCAGCGCAATCACACTCATCAGCAGCGGCACATTAAAGCCGTGCCAGATTGCAAGGCTGTATTCCGGTGTGGCACTGCCAAGAACCGACACGACAGCCGTATGCAGGAACGGTCCGACAATCAATGTCGGCACAATACCGATCAGCAGGCAGAGCAGCACCAGCAACTCAATCGGGAAACGTACCCATTGCGGCGGCTCTTTCGGTGTATGCGGCAGGTCAACCGGTGCGGGACCAAAGAAGGTCGAATAGATAAAGCGGATCGAATAAGCGACACTGAAAGCGCTCGCCAGCGTTGCCACATAAGGTGTGACCGTATCGAGCCATGAAGACAAATGCGTCTCCACGGTTTCCGCAAAGAACATTTCTTTGGAAATGAAGCCGTTCAGCAGCGGCACACCGGCCATCGCCGCACTGGCAACCATCGCCAAAGTTGCCGTAATCGGCATGAAGCGGAACAAGCCGCTTAATTTTCGCAAGTCACGCGTGCCGGTTTCATGATCGATAATCCCCGCCGCCATAAACAGTGAAGCTTTGAAAATCGCATGATTGACCATGTGGAAAATCGCGGCAACGGCTGACAGCGGGCTGCCGAGGCTGAGCAAAGCGGTAATCAGCCCCAGATGGCTGATGGTTGAATAGGCCAGCAGGCCTTTCAGATCCTGCTGGAACAGCGCAAACCAGGCGCCCAGCAGCAAAGTTGTAAGACCGGCAAGCCCCAGCAACCAGAACCACTCTTCTGTACCCGCCAGTGCAGGCCACAGACGCACCATCAGAAACACACCGAGCTTCACCATCGTTGCAGAATGCAGATAGGCCGAAACCGGCGTCGGCGCGGCCATTGCATTGGGCAGCCAGAAATGGAACGGAAATTGTGCGCTCTTGGTGAAAGTACCAAGAAGGATCAGCACCAGAGCCACTGTATAGAGCGGATGATTTTTAATCAGATTGCCCGATGCCAGAATAACATCCAGCTCATAGCTACCAACAATATGCCCAAGCAGCAAAACACCGAGCAACAGGCCAAAACCGCCAAGACCGGTAACGGTCAGTGCCATACGCGCACCGTCACGGGCACTGACATTCTGATACCAGTAACCGATCAGCAGGAAAGAGAAAATACTGGTGAGTTCCCAGAACACCACCATCAGGATCAGGTTGCCCGACAGCACCACGCCGAGCATTGCCCCCATAAAGGCAAGAAAGAACGAGAAAAAGCGCGGCACCGGATCTTCCGATGACATATAATAACGCGCATAGATCACCACGAGCAGGCCGATACCCGTAACCAGCATGGCAAACAGCCAGGCAAGACCATCCATCCGCAAAGTGACATTGAGACCATAGGCAGGCAGCCATGCCATCTGCGTGTGCAGAACTTTGCCGCCGGTCACATAGGGATAAAGAGCAATGGTCAGCAGCAGTGCGGCAACCGCAGTCAGCCCCGCGAACCAGACAGCAACCTGCCGGTCATTCGATCTGAGAAGGCCTGTAAGGGCGCAGCCAATAAATGGCAGTATGATGAGCAAAAAAAGGACTTTTCCGTCCGTCACCATCCGCGCCTGCCCTCCTCAAATTCCTCAAGAGCGGTTTTCACTCTCATAAAACTATATAATAAACGAAATTATCTCGTTAAATCCGGTTGTTATTATGTGGTTTTGGCCTGCATAATAGCAAGTGCTTGATTGCAACTTATGTCCGCAATTTCCCGATCTCAGGCACAAAATTTCCGATTTTGACGGCTTTTACACAAGGTGTGGAAAAACTCGCCCGCAAATTATCTATTAAATTGGTTTGATGACAAAACTGAGTGCGGATTATGACATGTTTTTTTCATAATCCAGCCGGTTGCGCCATTGTTTCTGCAATTGTCGAATCAACCGGAATAGCCGAAGCTGCAAAATAAAATTGATACAGGCATACAGGAATATCTTATGGGTCCGCAGACAGACAGCGTCCAGTCCTCTCCGTCATTACCGGCAAAAACGCAGATCGCTATTATCGGCGGCGGGATTATCGGTGTGTCCGCAGCACTTTATCTGGCGCAGCGCGGTATTCCTGTAACCCTGCTGGAAAAAGGCGTGATTGCCGGTGAGCAATCAAGCCGCAACTGGGGCTGGTGCCGTCATACCGGCCGCGACAGCCGTGAAATGCCGCTGATCGTTGAGAGTATGAAACAATGGGCGCAGATGAATACGCTGACCGGCAGGGAAACCGGATTTCGCACCACCGGTATTGCCTTTGCGGCGGAAAAAGAAGAAAATCTGGAAAAATGGCGCGAGTGGGTGAACATTGCCAGAGAGCACGGCATTGACAGTCAGGTTGTTGGCAAGCAACAGGCCGCAGCACTCGCCCCCGGTCTGCAACGTTCGCTCTATGGTGCGCTCTATACCGCCGCGGACGGCCGTGCAGAGCCGCAAAAAGCAGCACCTGCTATTGCAGAAAAAGCGCGCGAGCTTGGTGCTGTCATCATGCAGAATTGTGCTGTGCGCCGGATTGAAACCACCAATGGCCGCGTCAGCACTGTGGTTACCGAACAAGGCGCGGTTGAGTGTGAAGCTGTGGTGATTGCCGGCGGCAGCTGGTCCCGTCTGATTTGTTCTGATCTGGGTATCACCCTGCCGCAACTGAAAATGCGCTCATCCGTATTGCGCACCACGCCGGTTGAAGCCGGCGTCGAGACTGCCATCGCCTTTTCAGACTTCGCACTGCGCAAACGTATGGATGGCGGCTATACAGTTGCCAGCCTCTCAGGCAGTATTGCCGATATCGTGCCCGACAGTTTCCGCTTTCTGCCCAAATTCATTCCTGCATTGCGCACTGAATGGAAAACCGTGCGTTTGCGGTTCGGACAGCGCTTTATTGAAGAAGCTTTTGAGTGGAAATTACGCCCCGCAGATCAGACCTCCATCTTTGAGAAAATCCGTATTCTTGATCCGGAGCCGCATAAAGCTGGCAATCAGGCCGTTTTCAAAGCACTGCAGCAGGCTTTGCCTGCCTTCAAAAATGTACAAATCGCCCAGCAATGGGCAGGGCTGATTGATACGACGCCGGATATTGTACCGGTTATCTCGCCTCTGGATCATCTGCCGAATTGCATTGTCGCCACCGGCTTTTCCGGCCATGGCTTTGGTATCGGCCCCGGTGCAGGAAAACTGATCGCCGATATGGTGACCGGTGAAAAGCCCGTTGTTGACCCTTCACCGTTTCATATCAACCGCTTCAGCGATGGCTCAAAAATCCATATTGAAATGTGGTGACATGCCAGAGCGGTTCCGGTTAATTTTTGAATCGGCAGAACCGCTCTGACTCTTTGTTTTAACGCGCATCTCACCCGATCGAAGCGGGATAAGAAAACAGTCCGGCGGACTGTTTTCCCCGCGAAGGCGCTTCGCACTTTTCGGGATACGCTCTAAATTAAGCGCATCAAATACAACCCTGCCATCAGGGCTGCTGCCCCAAAAATCACAGAGGACAGGATATAAGCCAATGCCGTGCCAATATATCCGCTTTCCATGAGCAGCACTGTTTCCAGTGAAAAGGCAGAGAATGTCGTGAAACCACCCATAATACCGGTGGTAAGAAACAGCTTCCAGTTCTCCGCGAGGCCACTACGCGCTGAAAAATAGCCGATAATCAGTCCCATCAGCAGAGAGCCGGTAATATTGACCGCAAATGTGCTGAGCGGAAACATTGTCAGTGCAGAGAAACGTGACAACAGCAAACCGGTGCCGTAACGGGCTGCCCCGCCGATCCCTGCTCCGAGAAAAACAATCAGAAAATTCATATTGCTCCCCTGACCGCTTCTGTTTCTGTCAGCTGTTTTCCTGATCGCTATCGTCAACCGGCTTGCCGGGAATGACATAAGCATCTGACAGCCAGCGGTTTAAGTCGACGCTGCGGCAGCGCGGCGAACAAAACGGATAAGAGTCGCGTACTGAGGGTTTTCCGCATTCAGGGCAAGGCCGTGCCGGACGCAGCGGTGTCACATTTTCATAAGAAGCGGCAGGGTTTTCTTTATCTGCCATCACACTTTGCCTTCATGCCACTGGTCGTAAACCGGAAAATTTTCACCTTCCAGCAATGCCTGCGTTTCATGTAACGGCAGACCGACAATATTGCTGTAGGAACCGACCATTTTGACGATAAAACTGCCTGCCAGCCCCTGAATAGCATAGCCACCTGCTTTGCCGCGCCATTCACCGGAACTGATATAGGCATCCATCTGGCGGCGGCTCAACCGGTCAAAGCGCACACGGCTTTCAACCAGTACCTGACGCAGACTGCCTTTCGGCGTGACCAGACAAACACCGGTAAAAACTTTATGGGCACGGCCGGAAAGCAGGCGCAGACAATCAAGCGCCACATCCTCACTCTCCGCCTTAGGCAGGATCTGCCGTCCCACGCCCACCACAGTATCGGCTGCGAGAATGAAAGCGGATTTATAATCCGCATCATTCTTCAGCTTGTCCTTAGCTCTTTCTGCCTTCTGCTTTGACAAACGTTTTGCCAGCGAACGGGGATGTTCCGAACGCTGTGGTGTTTCATCAATATCAGCAGGCTGCAGAAATGCAGGTTCAATACCTATTTGCGCCAGAAGCTCAATGCGCCGCGGCGATGCCGAGGCCAGTACCAGAGTATGGGACATTGTTGTCTTCATGGTCAGATATGAGTCCGGCAGCAGGAATTTTATTTAAAGCGGTAGGTAATACGACCTTTGGAAAGGTCATATGGGGTCATTTCCACCAGTACTTTGTCACCGGCCAGAACGCGAATGCGGTTTTTACGCATACGGCCAGCCGTATGAGCGATGATTTCATGTTCATTTTCGAGTTTTACCCGAAACATAGCATTCGGCAAAAGTTCCGTTACAATACCCGGGAACTCAAGGACTTCTTCTTTAGCCATACGTAACCTGTCTTTTGGTTTAATAAATCTGCATCATGCAGAAGGTCTGAATTTGCGCGGAACCTATATGATTAGAGTCCGTTTGTGAACAACTGAAATGTAGAACTGTTAAAAGCTCTGCTGAATCACAGAAAACGTTCAGTAATTTTCTGTTTTAAACGGTCGCGAACATCGCGGTAAGCCGATAAACGCTGTTCCCGCGAGCCGGTGACCAGTGTCGGATCAGGCATCGGCCAATATTCCACATTGGCCGCAAAACTGCGCATCCGCTCCAGCACCACGTGATGTGCCTGCGGTGTCAGCGTAATAATCAGATCAAAATACCCGTCATTCAGCTCTTCCAGTCCGACAGGCTGTCTTTCATTCAGCGACAACCCCTCTTCCTCAAGCACCGCATCCACAAACATGTCGCGCTCGCCACGTGTTACGCCGGCTGATGCCACATAGGTTTTACCCTGCAACATAGAACGGGTGAGAATCTCCGCCATCGGCGAGCGTATGGCATTCATTCCGCAGACAAACAGAACGGAGGCCGGTTTTTTGACAGTGGCAGCATCTGCAAGAATATCCGGCACCGGATCAGGAATTATGCTCATCCGTCACCCGCGCCAGTGCAGCACACAGACAAGCGTAAACAAACGCCGTGCCGTATCGAAATCAAGGTCGATCTTACCCTCAAGCCGGTTCATCAATGTTTGGGAACCTTCATTATGCAAGCCGCGCCGCCCCATATCAATCGCCTCAATACGGCTCGGCGTTGCCGAGCGGATGGCTGCATAATAGCTTTCGCAGATCAGAAAGTAATCTTTGACCGTTTTACGCAGCGGAGACAGCGAGAGAATATGCGTTGCCACAAGCTCCCCTGCCTCACGCGTAATATTGAAAATCAGGCGCTTTTCAACCAGTGACAAACGTAGACGATAAGGCCCGCCATTACTGTCACCAACCGGAGAAAAACTGTTCTCCTCGATCAGATCGAAAATAGCGACGGCCCGTTCATGCTCAATATCCGGCGTAGACTGGCCGATTGTCTCGTCCAGTTCCACATCGATCAGCCGGGCATTGTCACTTTTTCCGGTCATCACTCTTTACGCAGGCGGTATACAGAAACCCTGCCCGCTGTCCCTCATTCATCGTTACATATTCAGTCGTCGTGAAATCGACAGGCCGTGTGCCTGCAATCCCTCAGTTTCAGCCAGTGTAATCGCGGATGGTCCGAGAAGACGCAATTGCTCCGCACCCAGTTTTAAAAGCGAGGTGCGCTTTACAAAATCCATCACCGACAGACCGGAAGAGAACCGCGCAGAACGGGCTGTCGGCAGAACATGGTTCGGCCCGCCAACGTAATCACCGATCGCTTCCGGTGTATATTTACCGATGAAAATCGCACCGGCATTGCGGATTTTCGGCAGCAGACCATCCGTATCAGCCACTGCAATTTCCAGATGCTCGGCAGCAATACGGTTAATCAGCGGCACCGCAGTGTCAAAATCTTCCACCAGAATGACCGCACCAAAATCCTGCCAGCTTGCACGGGCGATTGCCTCACGCGGCAAGGTCTGCAACTGACGTTCAACCGCATCTTCTACCGATTTGGCGAAATCCGCACTGTCGGTCAGCAGAATTGACTGGGCAAAAGCATCATGCTCAGCCTGCGCCAGCAAATCTGCGGCAATCCAGTCCGGATTATTCTCACTGTCGGCCACAACCAGCACTTCTGACGGGCCTGCAATCATATCAATGCCGACCGTGCCGAAAACCAAACGTTTTGCAGCCGCAACATAGGCATTGCCAGGACCAACAATTTTGGAAACCGGTTTGATGGTTTCCGTACCATAGGCCAGAGCTGCAACAGCCTGCGCACCGCCCACGCGGTAAATCTCTGAAACACCGGCAAGATGCGCAGCCACCAGCACCAGAGGATTCAACGCGCCATCCGGTGACGGAACCACAATAACGATACGCTCAACGCCCGCAACTTTAGCCGGAACTGCGTTCATCAGCACCGAACTCGGATAGCTGGCTGTGCCACCCGGCACATAAAGTCCGACCGATTCAACAGCTGTCCAGCGTGAACCAAGCTCAACACCGATAGCATCAGTATAATAGTCATCTTTCGGCAGCTGACGTTTATGGTAGGATTCAATCCGGTCACGCGCCACAATCAGCGCATCAATCACAGACTGATCGGCATTTTTAACGGCTTCCCGCACTTCCTCAGCCGTCACAGCAATGCCGGTCTTTTCCAGATCAATCCGGTCAAAACGTCTGGAATAATCGATCAGCGCCTGATCGCCGCGCTCGCGTACCTGCTGCACAATTTCACGCACGGCACGGTCAACATCTTCTGAAATTTCGCGTTTACCTGCCAGAAACGCCGCAAAACGGTTCTCAAAATCTGCGGCACTTTGTATGAGCGTCTGAACCACGCTAACCCCTCATTTCGTCATATTATCGGCAGCTATGTGATCCGGCTTGCTGCCGGTTTCCCAGGCAGGTCCCAGATCAGCAAGGCGCATTTCAATCACTTCAACAGTAAGACGAATGGTCTTATCTGCTGCAAAAACCAATTCAATCACACCGGAAGGCGCATCAGCCGGTTCAAAATTAATCGCCAGCAAAGACAACACATCCTGCTGCGCTGCGCGGTCAATATTCTGCGCACGCACCTGCGTTACACGGTCAAAATGCAACACGCTGCGACGACGCTCATAGCTCTCTTTGCCACGTGCGCGTGCAGGCGGCTGTTCACGGGCAAAACGGTTGCAGGCAAGAATAAAACGTTGCTCCGCAGGGCGGTAATCCAGATCGCCGACTTTCAGAACCGCATCCTGCATATGAGCAGAAATAATCTGTAAGTCTTCCTCATCCATTGCCACAAGCTTGAGCATTCGCAATCATTCTCCTTGAGCATTTCAATTCGCTGTTTCAGCGTTACCGGCTGCGAACAGTCTGTGCCATTGATATAAGCACTTAACAGTAAAAAGCACTACTGATTAATAACAAACCCCGACCTGCGACAACAGATCGGGGTCTGAAACAGAAAAACCTGAAAACAGATTAACCGCTGATGCGGGAAACTTCGGCCCCGCAATTGGAGAGTTTCTCTTCCAGACGCTCAAAACCACGATCCAGATGGTAAACGCGGTTTACAGTGGTTTCACCTTCTGCCGCCAGACCTGCAATCACCAGTGTTGCTGATGCGCGAAGATCGGTCGCCATCACCGGCGCACCTTTCAGGCGCTCAACACCTTCAACCGTTGCGGTCTGACCGGAAAGAGAGATTTTTGCGCCCAGACGTGCCAGTTCCTGCACATGCATGAAACGGTTTTCAAAAATCGTTTCCGTAATATGCGATGTGCCTTTGGCTTTGGTCATCAGACCCATGAACTGCGCCTGCAAATCAGTCGGGAAGCCCGGAAACGGATCAGTTGTAATATTCACCGGTTCAATACCGTGACCATTGCGCACCACGCGGATGCCGTTTTCAACATCGGTGATCTCTGTGCCGGTCTGGCGTACGACATCCAATGCAGACTGCAGCAGATCCGAACGGGTATTTTGCAGGACCACATCACCGCCGGTCATAGCAACAGCCATGGCATAAGTGCCTGTTTCAATACGATCAGGAATCACGCGAACGCGTGCACCTTTCAGGCTGGTTACACCCTGAATGCGAATAGTTGGCGTACCCGCACCTTCAATTTTCGCACCCATAGCATTCAAGCACTCTGCGAGGTTCACCACTTCCGGTTCACAGGCCGCGTTATGAATGATTGTATCACCCTTGGCGAGACAGGCAGCCATCAGTGCCACATGGGTCGCGCCGACAGAGACTTTCGGGAATGTAAATTCAGCCCCGACAAGCCCCGAACTGGTTGTTGCGCGGGCATAACCGTTTTCAATCTCGATCTTTGCGCCAAGTGCGGTCAGACTGTCGAGCATCAGATCAACCGGACGTGTACCGATCGAGCAGCCGCCTGGCAGCGACACAATCGCCTCACCGGCACGCGCCAGAAGAGGCCCGATAACCCAAAAGCTGGCGCGCATTTTAGCAACCAGCTCATAAGGTGCGGTGATGTCGACGATATTCTTCGTGGTGAAATGCACAGTGCGCTCATAAGAGCCGTTCTGATGTTCACGACGACCGTTGACCGAATAATCCGCACCGTGGTTGCCGAGAATGCGTGTCAGCAGTTCCACATCAGCCAGATGCGGCATATTTTCAAGCGTCAGCGTTTCATCGGTCAGAAGCGATGCAATCATCAGTGGCAGAGCTGCATTTTTCGCGCCAGAAATCGGGATAATGCCGTTCAGTTTATTGCCGCCGGTGATTTTAATACGATCCATAATTTTTCACTTTCACGGCAATGTCTTCCTGCACAAAACGCATTCCCTGCGCTTGTCGAGACAGCCTGTTTTCAGACAGTCACAGCACACGCTGCCTCTGTCCTGTTCCGGTTTTCCTGTTACAGATATCTTTGCCGTGCAAAGTCTGCGCTGATATTAATGCTGCCATAAAGCAGTTTGGTGCTGACACAACAGCCTGATTCAATCAGAAATGTGTCTTTTATTCTAAAATCACACTTTTCATTAAAGTCGTGATCCGTCCGGCAGCTTTGCATTATGCGGGAGGCACATAATGCAGCCCCGAACTGTAAATATTCAGGTGTTAGAGCCAATTCCTTAAACTTGGATCAGTTTAAGGAATTGTGCCCTAATTTTAAAATGTTAGAGCAGCCTGTGTAGCGCCCAATGGGGCGTACGGCGCTCTAGAGCGTGTCGTGGGTTTACGCGTTAATTGTATCCACCGCGCTTACCCTATCTTCTTGTTTTTACGCATGTCGCTATCGGAAAACCGGTGCCCACATTTCCGCGACATGTTTTAGTCTTTCGAACATGATCCTAAATTGAAAAAGTTTAGAAATAATCATCCAAACGGGATATTCAGTCAGTCTCAGTCTTACCGGCAGCAGGCAATCCTTCGCCGCGCTCATCTTCCGCACCGGAACGTCTTGAACGAATCTGCGCTTTACGGCGCATGAGATTCGCGCGCAATTGTTCAGAACGGCGCTTAGCACGCTGATCTGCTTCTGCTTTTTGGGATGAGGTATCAGGCTTATCAGTCATTATGCGGTTCTTTTACACCAGCAATCCTGTTTGGAAAAGCATACATATGCACAGGATTGTACGGTTTTTGTATTTTAAGCAAAAGAAATGCATTTGATGGCTTGCGGTTTCACGAATCTTATGCCAGAAGTCCGCCGCAACGGACAGTATGCTGCGGTAGCTCAGTGGTAGAGCACTCCATTGGTAATGGAGAGGTCGAGAGTTCAATCCTCTCTCGCAGCACCAGTTTTCCTAACTTTTCCCAAGCATTTAGATTTTTGAATATGTATAGCTGCGCATAGCTAAACGCCTGCGAGTGGCAAGATTCTGGCAAGGTTTGTTCTACAACTGTTCCATAATCGAATCGTATCTGAATCCTCCCTTCCGCCTGCAAACCATCCACACCAATTCACAGCGCCCATTAGACGTCTCGAATTTGTGTTGACTCTTTTCCACACTGTAAACATTTGCAGAACAGAATTGAAACTTACTGACCTTTCGCGCACTCGTTTACGCCACGGATTTACGGATTTGTTGTGCTATCGTGAATGATCCGTTCCCTTGACATCAATGACATCAAAGTTTATTTTTCCCATCAGCAAAGTTAGATAGGGAATTATAGATGCTGGAGCTTGTGACCACCCGTTAAGCGTCTCGAATTGTCGAGACACGTAAGCGTCGTCTGCGCGGTAATTTACCGTGTAGTACCTGATGCATGGGTGTTATTTATTTCACAGGCTACATTTATGAATATCTCTCGACTGGAGCAACGTGTTTTACACGTGCTGGCTCAAGGTGGATTCATCCGCCATCATCGGTCTGATAATGGCCGAATTATCGAAATCCTCTGCTTTACACGGAATGGCCATGTCCTGGCCGACTGCACACTAGAGGTGTTTCTCAAGCTGCGCCGTAAGCGCCTTATCTCTTCACAATCCTCATCTCCCTACCAGATTTCTGAGAAGGGTCGTCGTTCAGTTCGCTCACAGCTAGACAATCGATAGGACAGATCATGTTTAAGTTTACCATCAGGGATGAAAGCCCAGCGGACATTGGACATATACGAGAGGTGACGGAGCATGCATTTAGCACAGCTGAACATAGCGATGGCACTGAAAGTAAGATCATTGACGCACTTCGTTCTGCTAATGCTCTCAACCTATCACTGGTTGCAGTTGTCGATGAAAAAATCATCGGACACTGTGCCTTCTCGCCAGTAAAAACGGCTCAATCTGAAACGGGTTGGATGGGGCTAGGGCCGGTCGCAGTCAGCCCGGAATTTCAAGGGAAGGGAGTGGGCGATGCTCTCATCCGTGAAGGCCTGGAACGTATCCGGAGAGTAGGAGCCAAAGGCTGTGTCGTCCTTGGCGATCCAAACTACTACCGCCGGTTCGGCTTCGAAAATGACCCCGCTGTTATATTTAAAGGCGTTCCGCCCGAATATTTCATGAGGCTATCTTTGGACGGCTCCTCAATATCAGGGTCAATCCAATATCACGAAGCATTCTTCACGCAATAACATAGCGAGCACTTCCGTGGCGGCAATGGTCGCCACGGTCTCCATCGCAGGTATTGTGCATTGTCCGACATCAGCGCCCTTGAGACAAAACAGTGTTAATTGAGAAGAGAGGATTTTCGGCTCATGATAGCTCTATC
>NZ_JAAPBB010000907.1:0-263 GCF_019730395.1 Ochrobactrum sp. SFR4
GTTTTAGCTTTTCCATGGTCATGGTGTAGATGATAAGCGCAATGACGACCGCCGAAACCGCAAGCAGTAGTGTCATGAAAAGACCGATTTGCCGCTTCGCCAGATCCACAACAGAGCCCGTAAGGATAAGCTCCTGTTCTGTTTGTGTTGTGGCTGACAGATGTTTCCAACGTCTGATGGTTTCTGCCACTGCATCGGCATCAGCATTGGGATGTAAACGGGCAATAACTGCGTTTACGGTGTCTTGAGATTGCGGTGTCGCG
>NZ_JAAPBB010000908.1:0-263 GCF_019730395.1 Ochrobactrum sp. SFR4
TTGCGCTCAATCGACTGGGTGAGGAACAGACCCTCCGTGAGGCGGTCTTCAGGCACATAGGCAATGCCGAGATCAATGGCCTCGCGTACTGATTTCGGGTGAATGGTTTTGCCGTCCAGTTGCATTTTTCCGGTACATTGCGGCAGCATGCCAAACAGCGACAAGGCAAGCTCTGTACGACCGGAACCGATCAGGCCGGAAATACCGACAATTTCACCGGCATGGAGCGACAGGTTTACTCCGTCGAGCAGCACATTGCCGGT
>NZ_JAAPBB010000909.1:0-263 GCF_019730395.1 Ochrobactrum sp. SFR4
GGCGAATTGCTGCAATTGCTGCGCGATACACGAAATGTCGACGGGCGCGGTGTTGAACTGTCGCAAAGCGGTGTGAACCAGTGCCTGATGCGCGGCCTGTCGGTGATCCAAGGTGATGCCGATCGTGATCTGGTCTATTATCCGGATTCCAGTTTTGACTATGTGGTGCTGTCACAGACTTTGCAGGCTACGCTCAATCCGAAAAAAGTGCTGAGCGAATTGCTGCGCATCGGCGAGCGCGCGATCGTCTCCATCCCGAATTT
>NZ_JAAPBB010000910.1:0-263 GCF_019730395.1 Ochrobactrum sp. SFR4
GACACAGCTCTCTCATGAGCTTGGTTTCGGCGTCACTATTGAGGGCGTGGAGACTGAGGAACAGCTGAAACTGATTCGCGGAACCGGTGGTGCAGATCTGGTACAGGGCTTTTTGCTCGGCGCACCACTGAGTGCCGATGAGATCAGTGCGCAGCTCGGGCGCTCGCTCTCCGTGATGTCGAATAATCATGCAGAGGCCGCGCAGGCGGACGAACTTCCTTCCTGATCAACGGTTCTTTCTGAGAATATGCCGGTGATATTTG
>NZ_JAAPBB010000101.1:0-574 GCF_019730395.1 Ochrobactrum sp. SFR4
TTACCAAAAATCAGTCCTCTCACACTCACAGCACTATTATTCACTATCGTTGCAATGTTCAGCCTTAAGGGCGGCGATGTCGTCAAATTACCTGGCGATGTAGTGTTAGTTGCTATTCCGCTAACTATTTATTTTATCGCGATGTTCTTAATTAGTTTTTGGATGGCTAAGTCCCTTGGCACCGACTACCCAAGAACAACAGCCGTTGCCTTTACATCAGCTGGCAATAATTTTGAGTTAGCAATCGCTGTCGCAATCGTCACATTTGGACTTGCTTCACCTGTAGCATTCGCAGCGGTTATTGGGCCTCTTGTAGAAGTACCTGTTTTAATTTTCTTGGTACAAATTTCTTTGTGGCTCAGTAAAAAATACTTCACACCTTCTGGTGCGGTTAAGACTACCACTCATAAATAGGTATCTTTATGGCCTCTGAAATTTTCGATGTGATAATCATTGGCGCTGGGCAAGCAGGTCTAGCGTCAGCATACTATTTAAAGCGTGAGGGCGTTAAATTCGTCCTTCTTGATGCCGAAAATGGTTCAGGCGGAGCATGGAGACACGCTTGGGATTCACT
>NZ_JAAPBB010000911.1:0-263 GCF_019730395.1 Ochrobactrum sp. SFR4
GGCAGAATAATAATGATCCGCTGCCTTACCGGCTGATATGGATTGTTGACGGTGAAGAGGAAATCGGCAGCCCTTCCTTGACCGATTTTCTGCAAAAACGATTTCCGGCGCTTAAAGCCGATGTTTGCTGGTGGGAGTTTGGTGAAATTGACAGTGAAGGTCACCCTGTTGTTCTGATGGGCTTTAAAGGTGTGACCGCTATTGAGCTGCAATGCCGGACTGCACGGGCAGACTTACATTCAAGCTTCGGTGCACTTTTCGAT
>NZ_JAAPBB010000912.1:0-262 GCF_019730395.1 Ochrobactrum sp. SFR4
GTCGTGGATTACAAACATAAAACCGGCTTTAAAGGCACAATTCTGCTTGAGCCGAAGCCGCAGGAGCCGACCAAACATCAATATGATTATGATGTGGCAACGGTCTACGGCTTTTTGAAACGCTACGGTCTTGAGAACGAGGTTAAGGTCAATATCGAGCAGGGCCACGCCATTCTGGCGGGACATTCCTTCGAGCATGAACTGGCCCTTGCCAATGCACTCGGCATTTTCGGTTCCATTGATATGAACCGTAATGATTATC
>NZ_JAAPBB010000913.1:0-262 GCF_019730395.1 Ochrobactrum sp. SFR4
TTCAATGCAGAATTTCTCGGAACTGATAGGCAGATCAAAACGCAAAAGTGCAGTCGTGCCCGATTGCGGCTTAACCCATGAGATAAGTGGCTCGCTCTCAACCCATTCTGACAAAATTGCAAGATTGGTGCGGGTAATCTCATGGCTGCGCTTGAGAATTTTCGCACGATTTTCCAATGCGATCGACGCAAACAGATCATCAATCATACCGACGCTGATTGTGTTATAGTCGCGATGGATGGAGACGGCTTTTAGCAATTCA
>NZ_JAAPBB010000914.1:0-262 GCF_019730395.1 Ochrobactrum sp. SFR4
ATCGAAGTCCGTTTCGTGCTTCTGCCCAAACTACACGGTCGTTTAAGGTGTAGACGTTTGATGTTCCCGCTCCACCAATACGATTGACTTGAACCCAGTTCCCCTCAGTAAGAACTGTCACAGCACGACGAATAGTCATTTGTGAGACACCAAGAAGCTCAGCTAAAGTGCCATAAGAGGCAACTACTGAATTGTGCCGGCCTACTTGGCTTGCAAGTGTATGCATCAAAGCCGCCGCTGCTGGTTTTGAGAGTGTCAGCCT
>NZ_JAAPBB010000915.1:0-262 GCF_019730395.1 Ochrobactrum sp. SFR4
TTCAGCTGCGGATACGCGGATGACAGATGCAGAATTGTCTTCCATTGGCAATCTGGTACGCCGTTTGCCGGTTTTTACCGGTTTTGATGTGGATACTGTGCCGGAAATTGCAGAACGTTGCTATGAGCTGCTGACCAAAGATGATGGTTTGGATCGCATTCTGGATATTGCACATCAGGCATTACCGGAAAAACTCTATGAAACAGCCTATGCGCTTGCGGTTGAAGTGGCGGCAGCCGATCTGCATGTTGAGCAGGAAGAG
>NZ_JAAPBB010000102.1:0-573 GCF_019730395.1 Ochrobactrum sp. SFR4
GTAATTTCTTCATCATCGACTAAATGAACAGAACCTAATGAGCTTGGAACGGCTCCCAGTTTTCTCAGAGCATAATCTCTTGCTGTATCTTCATCAAAACCAGCAATATTTGTCACCACACGGCGACCCTTAGCAATTGCGGGTAAAATTACAAAAGCAACAACTTCATACGATTTACCGGAACCCGGAACACCTGTGTAAAGAGAAACGGCCATACATCACCCGATAATAGGCAAGCGACGAATAGAAAATCGCAAAACGTAAGCAGCAATTATTGCTGGCAAACCAACATCAAGACGAAAAAGCTTAATGAACCATCCAGCGCCATTTCCTAAAGAAGTAACAGCATCTGAAAACCCCATAAGATCGACGATTACAATCTGAGTAAAATAAGCCATTGCTTCAGAAACAAAATAAAAAATAGCGATATAAAAAACACCTTTGAAAACGATAGCTCTAAAAATCCAACCAACAGCTGTCCAAATTCCAGATAATAATAAACCCCACATAAGACACTCCTGTATCTCGTAAAAGGCCTTCTCTACGGCGCAATTTTAAAAGCGCGCTCGGCCT
>NZ_JAAPBB010000916.1:0-262 GCF_019730395.1 Ochrobactrum sp. SFR4
TCCTTCAGGAACCCGATTGACGCGTGTGCCGTGCTGATAGGAAAGTTCCGCCATTGATCAAGCCTTTTGAAACGAAATAAGGGACGTGGTGTCCCGGTCTCAACAAGGCTTAAAGCGGGTGATAAAAACAATTAAGGGGGCAGTTTTGCCCCCTGATAGTCTGATTGACTGGAATGCCTATTCAGTTAGCACAGACCGGATTTCAAGTGAAGTGGTCACGGACAAAACGAACTACGGTTGTGCCAATAATTCTAATGTCCGC
>NZ_JAAPBB010000917.1:0-262 GCF_019730395.1 Ochrobactrum sp. SFR4
GGGTTTACAAACCGGCCAAGCAGAATTTCATTGATCCGCTTGGCAACCGGACGACCGAATGCTGGTATCCATGAGGCGTGAAGCGTCTTGATAATATCGCTGCCGTAATTGGTTTCTTCCTCAAGGTTCACATCCATCTGCAAGGAATGGTAGCTCGTTGGCTCTGTATCCCGCTCCAATGGGCTACGTTTCCCATAATAAGTCATCACCTGAGAAAGACGCGTATCCGGCTTCTCCGTTTGTTTAAAGCTGCCTTTGAGTG
>NZ_JAAPBB010000918.1:0-262 GCF_019730395.1 Ochrobactrum sp. SFR4
ATCTAAAGCTGGAATATATGGCGCTACTGCTTAGCTGGAACTGGCCAGCTGCCGGTGGTTTGGCAGAACTATACGCCAAGTACCCGCCTGCGCGGGTATATCTTATGCGCTGGAAAATTGATTTTACGGGGCAGGGTGCCCCGCCAATGCTCAATGCATGGTTTGTTTGGGATACAAAGTGGCAGGGCGAGACAGCCCTACGCATGCTCGACCGACGGATGGATTTCCGTCAGCCTTCATTGCTCGACGATGAGGCGGTGGT
>NZ_JAAPBB010000919.1:0-262 GCF_019730395.1 Ochrobactrum sp. SFR4
GTGTGTTTAGAGCCTGGACTGTTAGCTGACGGCACTGAAATTGCGTGTCGTAAATGCTGGCAATGCATGGAGACTAAAATCGATGATTGGGTCGGTCGATGCGTTGCCGAAAATAAAACAGCCATAGCAGCACATTCAATTTCCCTGACATATGGAAGGGATGAAAATGACAGTGTAGATCACTTACATGCTGCATGGCTTACCTACTCGGATGTACAGAAATATTTCAAACGTCTCCGCAAAGCGAAATATAAATTTCGAT
>NZ_JAAPBB010000920.1:0-262 GCF_019730395.1 Ochrobactrum sp. SFR4
TGAAGGGCTTTTCTGCCGGACATGAAACTTATATGCCCGCCAAAATTGCCTTTTCGACAACAGTCAGCGCTTGTTCAAGTTCTTGCTGCGTAATGATGAGCGGCGGTGACAAGGTCAGCACATTACCCTGACTGATCTTGAAACTGACGCCGCTCTCCAGACAGCGGTAATAAACTGCTTCAGCCAGCGCATTATCCGGTTCTCGGCTTTGCCGGTCACGAACCAGCTCCACGCCGAACAGCAAGCCGCGTCCTCGCACATC
>NZ_JAAPBB010000921.1:0-262 GCF_019730395.1 Ochrobactrum sp. SFR4
CTTCTGCTGTGCCATCGGATAGACGACTTCGCGTTCCCATTCGGTCAGCTCAGCGATCTGCTTGATGACCGTAGCCGTTTCCTTTTGCGCCTTTGTCTGCTGGGCGGGCGTAGCCGCAGGATCGACAGCCAGCTTTTCCAGTCGAGCGCGCTCTACCTCCAGCTTGTGGATGAACTCGCGCACATATTGGTTCAGCACGACCGAGACGGTGTCGGGCCGGTAGCGGTGCATATAGATCAGCGCGTTGAAGCTGCCCTTGGGG
>NZ_JAAPBB010000103.1:0-571 GCF_019730395.1 Ochrobactrum sp. SFR4
GCCGTTTATATGGCAAAGATGCTCGATCTGCGATCACCAACCTCACTTTGTTTGGAGGATTTGCCAGCACGATTTGCTGGCCGTTTAGCGCATATCTTGTAGGTGAGTTTGGGTGGCGTTGGACGTGTATTATTTACGCATTCATACATCTAGTAATTTGTTTTCCTTTGCATTCATTTGTTTTGCCCAAATATAAGGTTAAGTTAGAGAAAACAATATTCAATGCTTCGAACAAGAAAAATAGGTCTCCAAAAAGTAATTTTTGGATCCTTGCTACCATATTTGTTCTATCATCCCTAATCTCATCAACTTTATCTGTTCACATGCTAACTGTGCTCCAATATCGAGGCGCTGACCTGCTCACGGCTGTTTCATTTGGGGCACTGATCGGACCCGCTCAGGTCGGTGCACGGATATTAGAAATGATAACAGGTCAACGACATCATCCGATTTGGACGATGTTCGCGTCTACTGTTTTATTGGCTATTGGGATTGCACTGTTGTGGTCAGATTTTCAAATCACCGCATTCGCACTTATTATTTATGGTGCAGGAAATGGGATATTTTCTAT
>NZ_JAAPBB010000922.1:0-262 GCF_019730395.1 Ochrobactrum sp. SFR4
GACTGCGCTCGGCAAAGCCTGAGGTAATGTAGATTGTATAAGGGATATTATAGCGCCGAAAAATCGGAGATGCATAATCCGCATTGTTGCGATAACCATCATCCAGCGTAAAACAAACATAGCGTTTGTTTTCGGGATTATTTCGCAGCAATTCGGGCAGATCATGCACATGGACAGGCAGCATCCCTGCTTTTAATACTTGCTGAATTGCCTCTTCCAAAAATTCAGGCGTAACTGAGAGAATGGCATTGGGTGCAAACTT
>NZ_JAAPBB010000923.1:0-262 GCF_019730395.1 Ochrobactrum sp. SFR4
CCTATAAAGAGCGGTTGGCTCTGCTCGGATTAGGCCTCGAAGACCGGCTGAACACGCGGGTTGAACTGCTTTCCGGTGGCCAGCGGCAATCTCTTTCCTTGATTATGGCCGTTGGCGGTTCGCCGGATCTGTTGTTACTGGACGAGCATACTGCTGCTCTTGATCCGCGCACGGCAGATATTGTTATGCAGGCAACAATCCGCGCGGTGAATGCGCTGCAACTAACCACGCTTATGGTGACACATAATATGCAACATGCTGT
>NZ_JAAPBB010000924.1:0-262 GCF_019730395.1 Ochrobactrum sp. SFR4
AGTCTATGCTCTGAACACACAGGCGCATAATTTCTATTTGCGCAATGGTTTTGTTGAAATCGCACGTTTTGCTGAGGATGATGAAGGGCTGCCTTTTACCGTCATTCACATGCGTTGTGATCCATAAACATTAAAAAGGTCTGCCGGAAAACTTCCGGCAGACCTCTTATGAAATCTGTAGGTGATATGTCCTGTCTGAAACAGGATATGAGCAATATTCGCGCCGCTTTATCCACGGGGGTGCTCATTTGCAGAGATGATT
>NZ_JAAPBB010000925.1:0-262 GCF_019730395.1 Ochrobactrum sp. SFR4
TGGCTCGATTGCAAGCGCAACCGTGCCAAAGATGTGCAGCATCTGCTTAAGCCGGTTCAGGATGATTTTTTCGAAGCGATTCCCGTATCGGATAAGATTAATCATGCCCGCTATTTCGGCACAGATGTGCATGAGCGGGTGGAGGAGCCGGTGATTTCGCAAGCGGGAAAGCTTCAAAAGCCGGTTAAGCCTAAAAAATCTGCTGCGAAAAAGAAAACAGATGACAAAGATGATCAGTTTAGTATGTTTTGACTAACTCTTT
>NZ_JAAPBB010000926.1:0-262 GCF_019730395.1 Ochrobactrum sp. SFR4
GCAACATCAGCTTTTAGTTTTGCGTGTTGCAAACTGTCACCAAACCACGGACGTTCAAATGTTTGGCCGCCAAACGGATCGCCCCCCGGCCAGGCCAAACTATGCCAATAGGCGACGGCAAAACGCAGCTGATCTTCCATGCGTTTGCCCAGCACGATTTCATCCGGATTATAAAACCGGTAAGCCAGCGGGTTGGTACTGTCCGGCCCTTCATACTGAATAGGTGTGGTCGCATTGAAAAATCCCGTACTCATGCCAGTAT
>NZ_JAAPBB010000927.1:0-262 GCF_019730395.1 Ochrobactrum sp. SFR4
TGCAGTAACTATTGCCGCTAACTGCAATAGAAACTCTTCTTTGCTCATTGTAGCTGGAGGATAGAGCGACTGTTCACTACGATGCTTATGAGGAATGGAAGTCTGGGGCGAGGAAAGCAGTATGCCGAGTGTTACAATAATGCTTCGCATAGTTGATCATAATAAAGGGCTTAAAAGTAAGAATTAATCTTAAATTCTATGCCAAGCAAGTAACATACATCTTTATTGAAGGATTACTGGTAAGGGTATTAAACCAAGTCAT
>NZ_JAAPBB010000104.1:0-568 GCF_019730395.1 Ochrobactrum sp. SFR4
GACCGGTGCACCCGGCTGATAATGCGGCTTCTTGTCTTTCAATTCAGAGCGCAGATACCAGTTACCGTCGGCGCTATCATCTCCTAAGCCGTTGTGAAACAGCCTGTACGCATAGGCACCGCCGACAACAGCCTGATCGCCTTTGTGAATATAGTCGCCCTTCAACTTGAATGTGCCATCAGACGCGCCGGTGACTTCAATAATTTGAATGCCGTTGACTGTCTGGGCACCAGTGCCGCCGATATTTTTTACCCGCACAAAGGTGTTTCCGGTCGTATCACCGTCGATGATCAGCTTGTCTGTTGCTGAACTGTCATCGTTCAGAGTGGTATTCAGGATCAGAAAGCCATCTGCACCCGTATATTTACCTTTAATCGTCAGGACATCGCCAACCAAATCTGCTGCACCTGCAAGGTCAATATTGCCGCCTTTGTTCAGCACTTCTCCGGTTAGTGTACGGTTGGTCAGATTGCCGCTGCTGTCATAAGGGGTAAGGGTAGCGCCACCGGATAATGTGAGGTGAGTGAGGTTGGAGTCCGCATCCATTTTCCACTGGCTGCCGATGCCG
>NZ_JAAPBB010000928.1:0-261 GCF_019730395.1 Ochrobactrum sp. SFR4
CAATCGCGAGATCTTCTGCGCGGCCTCGATCGCGAGACCTTCACCAGTGAAGCCGCCGATGCCTTCGCACGGCTGAATTCAATCCATCCTTTCCGCGAAGGCAACGGCCGCACGCAACGCGCATTCTTCGAAGCGCTTGGCGAGCAGGCCGGTCATCCTCTTGACTTCGGCGTCATATCCGCCGAGCGCATGACGGTCGTTTCCATCGCCGCCCATGAAGACGGCGATCTGGCTCCCATGCGCCGCATGTTCGCAGAAATC
>NZ_JAAPBB010000929.1:0-261 GCF_019730395.1 Ochrobactrum sp. SFR4
GAACCATCTGCCAAGAGTAGCCGGATTATTGGTACGACAGGCGCTATCGGTTGGTTATGCTGAGGCAATGGGGTACGCAATGTTAGTAGCAGGATTATTTGCGTTTGTCGGGTGTCTAGTGGCTTTTTCAGTCAGCACGGACAGCAATTTACATTAGTTGAATATAATTATCTGCAACTGGTAAAAATCTGGCCATCGTAGCGTTACCTGATCAGTACAGTGACTTGGTTTGTCCGAACAGTTTCGGTCGTTTCTTTAAAT
>NZ_JAAPBB010000930.1:0-261 GCF_019730395.1 Ochrobactrum sp. SFR4
GTCTGGATCTCACCCGCTATGGCCGGTTTACCGATCATGTACTGGATTTTGGTGCTGCAGATCAGAATAAGCCTGACTTGCATATTATTTACGGGCCGAATGAAGCCGGAAAATCCACCACATTTTCAGCATTGCTCGACCTGCTGTTCGGTATTGAGCATAAAAGCCGTTATAATTTCCTGCACCCCTATCCGGCGATGAAAATCGGAGCATCTTTGCAAATGCAGGGCGTCGTGCAGGAACTGGTGCGCACCAAAGCCC
>NZ_JAAPBB010000931.1:0-261 GCF_019730395.1 Ochrobactrum sp. SFR4
GAGGAAGGATTTGCTTCGCTGCGTGTCGTTCGCGATCCGGTCGAGCTTTTCTTTCACATCGGGCCTAACCCGAATCGTCATGGTGGTGCTGGCGGTCATGGAATCGCCTCCGTGTGTTGAATTGTGTACACTCTAGCACGTTTTCCCGGCCGCCGCCATCGCCTTCTATCAAGGTAATACGTTTACACGTCAATACGTATTAACGTAAATAATTAAGCGCCGACCTTGCCCTTCACTCCCTCTCGAAAGCCATAGGACGCT
>NZ_JAAPBB010000932.1:0-261 GCF_019730395.1 Ochrobactrum sp. SFR4
AGGGCAAGCAAAACCTGTGACGCCACAGCCAGAACAAAAAGCTCCGGTTGTTATACAGTATGTCTCGCATATGGACTATGGCTTAACCGGAAGCGTTACCATCAGAACTGTATATCAGAACACCGGAAATATCGCTCCGAATACAGAGTTTTTTTTACATGGCTCTACTTTTCCTAGTGCAGTTTCCGGCCCATATTATTTTGGCTTCACAGGAGGTGGTAGCATCGGCACTACCCCGGGAATAGAGTATCATAATGGTTT
>NZ_JAAPBB010000933.1:0-261 GCF_019730395.1 Ochrobactrum sp. SFR4
TGCGCTTTTCAGCCACATACCCATCAATAACCTCGAATCTGAAATGTAATAACATTACGATTGATAATTATGATTGCAGGGCATGTCTATGCCGGAATTTAAATTAATTGTAACTATATAACATTTTAAAGTGTAATTGGAAAATCGGGCAGAGATTTCGCAATAAACGGTGCTTAAATATAATTTGGGCGCCGTGTGTTCGGAGAAACACACGGCGCTCAAAGAGTACGATTTATAAACTCAACCAGTTTTTGGCATGGG
>NZ_JAAPBB010000934.1:0-261 GCF_019730395.1 Ochrobactrum sp. SFR4
ATTTTATTTTGATGAATGACTAAATTTTTGAACGTATCAGAGAGATTATTCTTTAGATCAGCCGGACTTTCGTGAAATAAAAAACTCTCTTCGGCTGCAGAGTAGTTATTTTCAGCTTCTGCGCTTAAATTATTCATTACCCACCCCTACTGTCAAAATATGTTTATATGGAAATTTGAAACCCAGCACTCGCGATGCGAAACAATACCCTCACGCATCGACGCACAAACAACTACCACAGGTTGTAAATAATCTGCAACC
>NZ_JAAPBB010000935.1:0-261 GCF_019730395.1 Ochrobactrum sp. SFR4
TGAAGATCAACAATGGTGCGATTTCTGTCGAATAGGGCCGGTTACCAGCGATAAAAATCACTGAGCCATATTCCCCGACAGCACGGGCAAAGGCCAGTGAAAAACCGGTCAGGATAGCCGGTTGCAAGCCCGGTAACAGCACACGAAATACCGTCTGAAAGCGGCTGGCTCCCAGCGTTGCCGCCGCCTCTTCCTGCTCACGACTGATTTCCTCAATCACCGGCTGAATGGTACGCACCACAAAAGGCAGGCCGATAAAGA
>NZ_JAAPBB010000936.1:0-261 GCF_019730395.1 Ochrobactrum sp. SFR4
GCTACTTTGCAGCTGCTGGTGGCGGCGATTATCTGCGAATTGCTGATCGGCCTGCCGCTTGGAATTGTTGCGGCGCTCAATCGCGGCAAGCTGCTTGATAACGCGCTGATGCTGACCAGTTTCATGACCGTTTCCGCACCGCAATTTGTGGTGGCACTGCTGCTGTTATTTATCTTTGCTGTTACGCTCGGCTGGTTCCCGATCGGCGGCTATGGCAGTTTCTCACATATTGTGTTGCCCGCGCTGACCCTCGGTATTCTC
>NZ_JAAPBB010000105.1:0-568 GCF_019730395.1 Ochrobactrum sp. SFR4
GGCCTGTTGTTGTTCGCTCTTTATAGGTACGAAACGCATTGTAGGGCGACTAACAGCTTCGCATATAGCTTCGGCATCTGCCGCATCATTTTTCTGCCGCTTTACATAAGGCTTGACGTAAACTGCTGGCATTAATCGCACATCATGCCCTAATTCCTGCAGCGAGCGCGCCCAATGATGAGCACTGGCGCAAGCCTCCATTCCAATTAGACATCGTGGGATGCGACTGAAGAATGGCAAAACATCGCTTCGTGACAGTTTTCGGCGTAGAATGACACGCTCCTGACTATCAACTCCATGAATTTGAAAAACGTTTTTAGCTAAATCAATTCCTACCGTCGCAAGTTCTGACATAACCGTTCTCCTTGGTGGCTTTTAAAAACAACCACACTATCGCACAAAAGCGGATCAGGAGGCCGTCCACCACATCAAGTCCATTCTCAGTCAGCATAAATGTTGGCTCAAGTTTCTCAAACCCTTGTTATGAGTTGGCATGGATTGCCAATATTGCCTTGCTATCTGAACCTAGCAATAATTCACCTATGATCACGAAAGACGGACATATAGC
>NZ_JAAPBB010000937.1:0-261 GCF_019730395.1 Ochrobactrum sp. SFR4
CGCGTCCCCGCTTCATCGACAGCCGCAATCAGGCGCTGTTTCCTCAGGTGGTCGAGCGCCTGGGTACCAAGAAGAAGGCCGACCGTCTCATCCTCGGGTCTGGCTATTTCGAGAGCGACGGCGATGGTGCTGCTGGCCTGCCAGAGCGACTGCGCCGCGCATTGGTGCAGGAGAAATCCCTGACGAAAACAGCGGCTCTCGACCTGTTTCTCAACCCGTCCTCCTGTCAGGGGCTTGCTGCCCGGGCCGGTGCCTTGATTG
>NZ_JAAPBB010000938.1:0-261 GCF_019730395.1 Ochrobactrum sp. SFR4
CGGGCCAGTAAACATTCAGGATCACTTTATGAAGTGACAAAAAAACAGCTGGCAATTTCTGACACCCAGCGATGGCTACATATTGGCGATAATAAATATGCTGATATCAATAATGCGCAAAAACATAACATACAAACGCATCACGCAGATTGGAGCACCATAGATAACCGCTTCCTGCCTGCCAGCGGCGCCGGAGCCAATCACATTGTTGCAAAAATTATTTCTTTTCTGGAGACCAAACAGGCCAGTCAATATATACCT
>NZ_JAAPBB010000939.1:0-261 GCF_019730395.1 Ochrobactrum sp. SFR4
TTGAACGCCTCTTCGAAACAGAAACCGAAGGGAAAGCAGTAATGCTACTCAAGTTCAAAACCCCCGACGGCGAGCTGAGATCAATATTGCTACCTTACTCGTTGCATCGCTCTCATGCCAAGTTTGTTGAGGCTCTAACTGACTACTTAGTTCCACTGCCATTTAATATGAATGAGTCCAAAGCTATCTGTGACCTCATCATGAAAGCTGGGCCGCTCATCAAGGAAACGGGTAAACTTGTTAAAAGAGCTGGTTTTTATC
>NZ_JAAPBB010000106.1:0-565 GCF_019730395.1 Ochrobactrum sp. SFR4
GGCAAGATAATTTTGTGAACCTGAGAGCCGGCCTCGTGTCCCTTCGAAAATTCAAGAGCCTCGTCCAGCCCCTTCTTGATACTTTCAAATGCGCTCATTGTTTGTTGCTCCACATTGAAACGATCGCTTTGCTCATTTCTACAGTTGCTGCCTGTTCTTTAGAAGAAAGATTAGCCTTTTCGTTTTTTGCGAAAATCGTGATCAAAAATATCGGCATGTGGCGTCCACCAAATACGTAAATCGTTCTGAAGCCTCCGCTTTTCCCTCCACCTTCTCTGGGGATGCGGATTTTTCTCAATCCGCCACCTAGGGAAACACCCTCTTCTGGGTTTGTGGCAATCCAAGTGATCACCGCCTCACGCTCTGCGTCCGTCATAATCGATCGCGCGCGGCGTTGGAACTCAGGCAACTCAACTACAGTTTGCAATTCAGTCATTTATGTATACTTCATTGGCGTATACGTCAATGACATGCTATGGTTTTTTATATTTATCAAGCAGATCAACCGCATGTTCCAAGGTTTCCCCTAATCCCCAACCATTAGCATCCGCAATTTCATAAAATG
>NZ_JAAPBB010000940.1:0-260 GCF_019730395.1 Ochrobactrum sp. SFR4
GGGTGCCAGATCGCTAAGCCATTGCCATATTGGCCGACTCTTTTACTGGCATCCTTGCCAGCCTTGCAGGCCATCTTCGCTAACTGCCGGTTCGCTGCAAAGCCAATAGAGCTGGTGATGAATTCTCCAACATTCTGTTTGATTGTTAGTTTGATCTTCTCGGAAAGGCCTTCGGGATCGCGCCGACCGCGCTCGTCCAGAATGCAGGTTAATTCATCGATGCTTTTGGCTGTATCAATCGCAATGACGGATTCGATTTC
>NZ_JAAPBB010000941.1:0-260 GCF_019730395.1 Ochrobactrum sp. SFR4
GGTAAAATGCAGACAGAGCGATGGATTGAACCAGGTATTTACCCCAAACCGGGCATAGCGGATATGCGCGAAGTCGTAATCTACCGTAGCGTTGATGACGGTTCTCTTTGGGTACGTCCGCGTGAAGAATTTGACGACGGACGGTTTATAGCACTGGCACCAAACACAACCATGGCTGCAGGGTGCGTGATTTGCAACGGCACTAGGGAAACTCACCTGCCTAACAGTGAATTCCTGTCGCCATGCCCTGAGTGTGCCCC
>NZ_JAAPBB010000942.1:0-260 GCF_019730395.1 Ochrobactrum sp. SFR4
GGGCGAGCACAAAGAACAGCACAAAGCCTTCGAGTGCTGCTTCATAGAGCTGGCTTGGATGGCGCGGCAATGGTCCGCCATTCGGGAAGTAAACGGCCCATGAGACATCGCTGACTCGACCCCAGAGCTCGGAATTGATAAAATTGGCAATACGGACAACGCCAAGGCCGATCGGTACACCGGCTGCGATAGTATCGAACATGCTCCAGACCGGAATGCCGCGCTTTTTGGCAAACAGGATCATGGCAACGGTCGTGCCG
>NZ_JAAPBB010000943.1:0-260 GCF_019730395.1 Ochrobactrum sp. SFR4
TGTCGCGGTTATCCGCGCGCAAGCATTGCAGCATAATTCCCGCTGGATGCAGAAATTTGTGGCGGAGCGCGGCGCCTTGATTGCCCCGCATGTCAAGACCACGATGTGCCCGCAGATTATGGCGCAACAGCTTGCCGATGGCGCATGGGCGCTGACTGTTGCAACCATCCAGCAATTGCAGGTTTGTGCCGCTTTGGGTGCGACCCGTATTATCCTTGCTAATCAGGCTGTTGGCCGTGCCGAACTGGACACAATCGCCG
>NZ_JAAPBB010000944.1:0-260 GCF_019730395.1 Ochrobactrum sp. SFR4
TATGCAGCTTTTTTGATGTCCGGCATACAGGCCGCACTCATGACCAATACGCATAATCTTATGCCGTTTTATCTGAAAGCCGCCAACAAAGTGTCGCAAACACAACAGGATCGCAACCTGCATTTTTAAGCAGAAGCTTAATATCCCTATGAGAAACCGGATTATATATACCATATAACATTTTGTTTTTAATGAAGAATAATCATTCTTGAATTTTAAAAAGCGCATATAGCTACATTATTATATTTGTCCAGCGCTTT
>NZ_JAAPBB010000945.1:0-260 GCF_019730395.1 Ochrobactrum sp. SFR4
TGCTGCGTGACGGCAATACGGCCATTGAAAATGAAAAACACGGTATGAAAATCGGCTCTGTTGCGCTGGATTGGCGCGGCGAGCGGGCACGCTTCTCGGTTGATTATTACAAACAGCGGGAAGATATGGACGGCGTGAATTATTTCGGCCTGTCCGTTGCACCGGGTGTTACGAGATTGCCTCAGCCGCTCAATGGCAAACATTCGCTGGCAGCCCCGTGGTCATTCAATAAAAATGACACGGATACAGTGGTGCTGAAG
>NZ_JAAPBB010000946.1:0-260 GCF_019730395.1 Ochrobactrum sp. SFR4
CGATTGTGGTGCCCACAAGGCTGGCAAACAGCACGCGTGCAGGCGAATTCAATACCGGAGCTGCCTTGTCATTTTTAGTGGCAGCTTTACCGGAAGCACCGGAAACACTCATTTTCTTATCCTGTTTATACAGGTTTCCGGCTGTGAAATGATCCAGTACGGAACCTGCAGAGATATCAATGCAGAACAACGTCTCAAAAAATATACTTGTTCAGAAATATGGGACTGTGCCGAAAACCGGCAGGTCTACATATTATGAT
>NZ_JAAPBB010000107.1:0-565 GCF_019730395.1 Ochrobactrum sp. SFR4
GCGGGTGCCGCGGGCGCGGATCGAGGATGAGACGGGCAAGCTGAAGGAATGGCGCTCGAAGGCTCTGCCCCGATACCAGCGGTTGACGAAGAAGGCCGAGGCCCTGATCGCGGCCGTCTACCTCTCCGGAACCAACACGCGCTGGGTCAAGCGGGCGCTGTTCGGGCTGTTCGAGGGCGCCGTCAGCAAGGACGTCGTCAGCCGCGCCTGGCGCAAGGTGAAGGTGGACTGGGACGCCTGGTGCGCGCGTAACTTGGCCGACGAGGATATCGTCCGGCTGATCCTCGATGGCACCGTGATCAAGACACGGCTGGACCGGAAAGCCACGAACATTTCGGTGCTGGCCGCCATCGGCGTGCGGCGGGACGGACAGAAGGTGCTGTTATCCATCAGGAATATGGGCGGGGAGAGCACGGCCGCCTGGCGCCAATTTCTGGATGACCTCGATGCCCGCGGCCTGAAGCGACCCGAGTTCGTGATCGTCGACGGCGCCCCGGGGCTGGAGGCCGCGCTCGTGGCGCTGTGGGGCGAAGAGCTGCCGATCCAGCGCTGCACGGTCCACAAG
>NZ_JAAPBB010000947.1:0-260 GCF_019730395.1 Ochrobactrum sp. SFR4
GTGATGCTGCGCGGCCGTCCGAATGATATTTATTTTACGGTGGGGCTTATCACGATCATTGGTCTTTCCGCTAAAAACGCGATCCTGATTATCGAATTTGCCCGTGAACTCAGAAGTGAAGGGCGCCCGCTACTGGAGGCAACAATTGAGGCTGCAAAGCTGCGTTTCCGCCCGATTGTGATGACGTCTTTTGCCTTTATTCTCGGTGTGGTGCCGCTCGCTTTTGCAACAGGTGCCAGTTCTGCCAGCCAACGGGCAAT
>NZ_JAAPBB010000948.1:0-260 GCF_019730395.1 Ochrobactrum sp. SFR4
TATCTACCGAACAGAATAAATCGATATTTTTCATGAATAAATGCCCAGCAGGCAGCTTGTACATCACGGCATGCTGTCACATCGCCCGAAAACCAGACGGCATCAATGATCAGCCATTGTAAAAGAGCCGGTGCAAGCCAGATAACACCTCCGAATACGATAAAAGTGAGTATTGTATTCGGAATTGTACCGAAAAAGCGGTTGAGTATCGTGCTGTTCACAGTGCTCAACGCCCCATGTTTTGCAATATTTTCTTATTG
>NZ_JAAPBB010000949.1:0-260 GCF_019730395.1 Ochrobactrum sp. SFR4
GGGCAAGCTCTGCCAGTGTTTCCAAGCCCCGATACAGTTTCACCGACTGACGGGTTTCTGAAACAGCACTCACACGCTTGGCAATATTCTTGCCCATATCGCCGACGCGTTCCAGATCAGCGGAAATGCGGATAGCACCGATAATTTCGCGCAGATCGACCGCCATAGGCTGACGCTTAGCGATGATCATCACAGCCTTTTCGTCAATTTCGCGCTCGCCGGCATCGAGGATCAGATCCTCGGAGATCACACGCTGTGCC
>NZ_JAAPBB010000950.1:0-260 GCF_019730395.1 Ochrobactrum sp. SFR4
TCACCAAGCAAAGTGCCATTGACGAAGATCTTGACCACAGTCCCCGCATCCGCCTTACCGGACAATGTCGGGGTGGTATCATTGGTGGTCTCACCCTTGCCCACAGGGCCGATACCAGGATTGGTATCATCCCAGATCTGGGTGATCTCAGGTGTTTTTGGAACAGACAGGTCAATATGGATCGTCCAGCCCGCAGACGGAACGCTCTCATTACCGGCCTTATCGGTCGAGGTCACCGTGAACACATGGGAACCTTCAGC
>NZ_JAAPBB010000951.1:0-260 GCF_019730395.1 Ochrobactrum sp. SFR4
CAATCTGATTGCGGCCGTTGGCTTTGGCCTGATACAGGCTCTGATCAGCCATACGCATCAGTTGTGACGTGGTATAAGCGGGTGCGGAAAGTGTAAGCCCGATGCTTATGCTAAGCGGATAATTCTGTCCCTCCACAGGGTGAACCTCTATGCTCTCAACTGCGTAGCGTAATTTCTCAGCGTTTTTGAGCGCGGGTTTGATCTCAGTATGGGGCAAAAAGACTGAAAATTCCTCACCGCCGATGCGGCCAATAATATCG
>NZ_JAAPBB010000952.1:0-260 GCF_019730395.1 Ochrobactrum sp. SFR4
TGTTGGTGATGCTGTCCGTGTTACTTTTGATGAGCTCTGTGCCAAACCGCTGGCGGCTGCCGATTATCTGGCAATCATGGCGCGTTTCCGCACCATGTTTATTGATCATGTGCCTGTACTTGATTTGAGCCGCCGCAATGAGGCCAAACGCTTTATCCTGCTGGTCGATACACTTTCTGACCATCGAGCCCGTGCGGTGATCAGCGCTGTTGCCTCCCCTGACCAGCTCTATATCGCCTCAAGCGGTACAGAAGCATTTG
>NZ_JAAPBB010000953.1:0-259 GCF_019730395.1 Ochrobactrum sp. SFR4
TGCCGAACAATGAAATCCGTCCTTCGCTGGCGGGCAGAAGGCCGGTCAGCATCTTCATCGTGGTGGACTTGCCGCAACCGTTGGATCCAAGGAAACCGAAGATCTCGCCCCGACGAATACGAAATGAGACATGGTCGACAGCGACGAAGTCGCCGAAACGCATGGTCAGGCCTTCAGCTTCAATTGCTATGTCGTCATCGCTGGCGTGGAGCGGCGGGATCTCCACCGGCGCATACCCGCTCTTTTTCTCGTCCGGAAG
>NZ_JAAPBB010000108.1:0-562 GCF_019730395.1 Ochrobactrum sp. SFR4
ATAGCGTTTATTCATGGAAGAACCTTTAATTTCTCCGCCGATGAGCTCTTTGCCTCTAAAATCAGGGTCATCAGGGATGACCACATCATATCTACGCTCATCATCCCATTCCGTTGCATCTGACCAGTATCCAGCCTGAATATTGCAAATAACTTCAACCTGACGCGTGCCAGCAGAAGCACTGATCAAATCAGTAACCGAGCAGTTAAACAGCTCTGCGAGCTGCTTCATCCTGCTAAGGGTGAATTCTACCCGGCCGTTTTCCAACCGGTTGTAGTTTTCATGGGAAATATTGAGGTATGCCGCCACATCTGCCTGTGAAAGGCCGCGAGATACCCTGAGCGCTTTCAGATATTTGTTCATGGCTTTTTATAACGAAAATCGTCAAATCGAAAAATGATGATTATCGTCATATCCTCTCTTGACTTTTATTGACGATAATCGTCATATTGCTATATGGATTTAAAAAAGTGGCGACTAACGCAACAGTTGACGCTCAGTGAATGTGCTGACCAGCTCCGCTTGGTCAACGCAAGAACCTATCAGCGTTATGAAACCGGCG
>NZ_JAAPBB010000954.1:0-259 GCF_019730395.1 Ochrobactrum sp. SFR4
GATCAGCAGTATTATTGGCTTTGGGTTTGACAGGCGGGATCAGCTTTCAGGCACAAGCCGCTGAAAAGGGGGTTGTAGCTGAGTGCGCGGTGGTCATGGATGCCGCAACGCAGAAAATCCTTTCCCGCAAAGGTGTCTGTGATAAGCGTTTCACGCCGGCATCGACATTTAAAGTGCCGCTCGCTGTGATCGGTTACGACAAAAACATCCTCCACTCGGAACATGATCCGGTCTGGCAGTGGAAGCCAGAAATGGACGC
>NZ_JAAPBB010000955.1:0-259 GCF_019730395.1 Ochrobactrum sp. SFR4
AGGAGGGTGCAATCATGAACGACATCAGAGCACTGATAGAACGTGATGTTGAGGAATTTACGGCGCTTCGACGCGACCTGCATCAGCACCCGGAACTGGCATTTAAAGAAATCAGAACCGGCGGCATTGTCGCTGATCTTTTAGAAAAATGGGGCTACAGGGTTGAGCGCAATATCGGCACAACCGGTATCGTCGGACAGTTACGCAATGGTGAAGGTACAGCAGCAATTGGTCTGCGCGCCGATATGGATGCGCTGCC
>NZ_JAAPBB010000956.1:0-259 GCF_019730395.1 Ochrobactrum sp. SFR4
CTCAAAAGAAGCGCAAGCCTATGGCGTGAAAGACGTCATGAAAATTAAAGACGCAAAAGCCCTATGTCCGGATTTGATATTAGTTCCGCAAAGGCCGGACCTATATCGTCGCGCACATAACGCCCTGCTCTGCGAGATTGAATCGGTCATTGCGATTGATACGGCCAAAAGCATTGACGAGTTGACCTGTATTCTGGACGAGCGCAATCGGCGCGATCCGGAAGCGCTAGCCCATAAAATCAAAGAAACAATCAAACTG
>NZ_JAAPBB010000957.1:0-259 GCF_019730395.1 Ochrobactrum sp. SFR4
CTGATGAAGAATTATCTGGCCAAATGTGATGAGGGGCCGCCATTGCTGCGCCATCTCAATGGTCAGCGCATTTTCGAACTCGTGCTGGTCACGGTCTCATGGCGCTGGGCGCGTAGTATTGAAAGCCGCTTCGGAACACGCCGTTTGCAGCCGCAGATGCGGGTCTTGATCCTCGTCGCAGTTATGGCCGGTGCATGGCCGGTTTATCAGTACGGCTTATTTATGGGGCCGCTGACACCGCTGCCGGTTGATCCTGTTT
>NZ_JAAPBB010000958.1:0-259 GCF_019730395.1 Ochrobactrum sp. SFR4
AGCGACTGCGCATAGTCTTCAAAGCATTCTCAAAGGGTGTTTAAACCCGTTTCAAACCTTATTTAAATAGTGGGCAGCTTTGAGAGTTCGCCACGCATACGCTGCAGCCAGACTTGCCACCCCGTTACCGGCTGCATTGGATCTGTCCATCCGATTGGCCATCCCATCAGCCAGTCTGAAAAGTTCGGGTTGAAGCTCAGGGTACCGATCGAGGATCTCGCTCCAGTCTCCAAACTGATATGGAGCGGGTGGGTAGATT
>NZ_JAAPBB010000959.1:0-259 GCF_019730395.1 Ochrobactrum sp. SFR4
TAGAACCACCTTCCAACAGCCATGCCGTTCCAGCCTGCGCCCTCTGGCCGCGCAACTGACAGATTTGCAACCATATCCACATACGTGTTCGCAATAGCGGCGTTCGCCATTGCCCCGCCGCGATAATCATTGAGAGAACCTGACGTTACCGGACTTCCCGCAAAGGCAGCCGGAAAAGTCCATCGCTTTGTCCCTCTAAAATTTGCGCCCGTCGCGGTATCGATAACAACGAGATCTGCGGATGATTGATGCTTCCAGC
>NZ_JAAPBB010000109.1:0-559 GCF_019730395.1 Ochrobactrum sp. SFR4
GTCGATTAAGACCTCTTTACCTTTATTCGGTTTGGTCTTGTTCCACCTTTTTTGCCTAACAAAATTTCTGGTATGGCCTAAAGTCCAACCTGTCATGTCGGCAAGCTCTTTATACGTTAGTTTAATATTGCTCATTTTTTTGTGCGCCGCATGTTACATATGATGTTGAATAAGATGTTATATGTGTTTGATATTCTTCAATAAATCTTACGGCTAAAAATCTATTTGTCAAAAATGCAACAAAACTAAGGTTTTTTTACTGTATGTGTTGACTATTTTACTTTTACTGCAATGATCTGTGTTGCATGCGATGTAACATGCCATGTTGTATGAGATGTAACATAGATAACAGGTGATCAAATGAAATTGGCATATGTTGAAATTTTGAATGATGATGTTGAAGAACGCAGCGGACGCAATGAGCGCGGATTGTGGAGTGTACGCCGTCAACAAGCTTATCTGCATCAGGGCGCACCCTATCCAGAACCGTTTCCAATTTTCTTAACTGAAGAAATGAAACCATATAAAGCTGGTAAATATTTGTTCGCCGGTGGTGCTT
>NZ_JAAPBB010000960.1:0-259 GCF_019730395.1 Ochrobactrum sp. SFR4
GGTTTCACCAATCAGTTTTGGTAATTCTGACACAACCGCATCGGCAACATAATTTTCTGAACCTGACCAATAGGCCGCAGCCCGTGTAGGTGGTTCGCTTTCTGCAATAGCCTGTTCTTCCAGCCCGATCATACCCTGATCACGCATGGCGGCCAGCACCAGTTTGGCACGGTCATTGGCAGCTTTAGGGTCACGTGCAGGAGACAGACGTGACGGCGCTTTCAGAAGACCGGCCAGAGTGGCGGCTTCGTTAAGGTTC
>NZ_JAAPBB010000961.1:0-259 GCF_019730395.1 Ochrobactrum sp. SFR4
ATCAGGAACGCACCTATCCGGGTCGTGTTTCCGGTACTGCGCTTGCCAATCCTGATTTTGCAGCTTTGGCACAAGCCTATGGCTTACATGGTGAAGTCGTTGAAAACACAGATGAATTTTTTCCAGCTTTCGAACGTTCTGTTGCATCCGGCAAACCGGCGCTGATTGAAATCCGTATTGATCAGGAAGCGATTACGCCGAAAATGGGCCTCAGCGCGATGCGCGAACAGGCTTTGGCAGCACAAAAGAGCTAATCACT
>NZ_JAAPBB010000962.1:0-259 GCF_019730395.1 Ochrobactrum sp. SFR4
TTGCGTTCGTCAAGCATGCTCACATAAAATTCAAATCGATTAAATATTACAACATTCTTTCATGCAGCTATAAATTACTGTCATAAAATAAGTGTATCCGGCATCCCGTATCCTTTTTAACGATTACAATTCGTTCTCAATGCCGGATTCCGCCGTCGGCCTGAATTGACCCCACCTTTAAAACAGCTATAAAGGCCGTTTTCTCAAAAGCCCACATGCGCAGATACAAGGATTTGAAACAATGACTGCGGGAAATAAC
>NZ_JAAPBB010000963.1:0-259 GCF_019730395.1 Ochrobactrum sp. SFR4
TCCGCGACGTTATGAAAGATCCAGTTCCGCGCCAGCGCCCAATCGCTCCGGCCAATGAGCAGCCTGTTCAGCGTGTCGATAATTATACGCCTGATCGCCGGCGAGCGCTGACGCCCGACGATTACAGCGACATCAACACACTTGCCGGTGCAATGGCGAGCCAGGCGGCAAGCCTGACCTCGCAATGGTCGCCTAAAGGCTCCGTCAACACGATCGTTCTCAATCAGATGCTCTATAAGACGCCCGAGCAGCGCAAAGC
>NZ_JAAPBB010000964.1:0-259 GCF_019730395.1 Ochrobactrum sp. SFR4
CTTGGGTTCCATTCGTTTTAAGGAGCCTGCAATGACACATTTTACTTCCCCCGAAATATCCTCTCTGCTTAAGCAGCTTTTTGCTGATGCCGATGAAGCAGAAGTATTATATGACCAGCAAATAGCGGGTAGCACATTTGAAGCCGGCAAAATCAACCGTGCTGACTATAGGGGTTTTTATACTTTGCTCAAAGATCAGCCCCTAGCTGTATCTCGTGAAACCGGTGTTCTTCTTTATATGCTCGCTCGTGCTGTCGGT
>NZ_JAAPBB010000011.1:0-107734 GCF_019730395.1 Ochrobactrum sp. SFR4
GGGGGGGGGGGGGGGGGGGGGGGGGGGGGGGGGGGGGGGGGGGGGGGGGGGGGGGGGGGGGGGGGGGGGGGCGGGGGTGGGGGGGGGGGGGGGGGTGGCGGGGCAGGACGCGAGCGTCGGGCGGCAACGCGCAACCCTGATGAGCCTTATTGCAAGATTCCCGACCGCCTTTGCGAGGCAGGCCGTTTCGGGCAAAAGAGCGGTAGAGGCTGGTATATTTATACCGATGGCAAGCGACAAACCGATCCGGATGTCACCGCGATTATCGAAGCGGCACGGCTTGAGAAAAACATTACGCCGCGCCCCTTCACACCGGATGAAATCATCCGCCAGCTTTTAAAGGCAATGGCCAATGAAGGTGAACAATTGTTGCGCGAGGGCATTGCAACGCGTAGCGGCGATATCGATCTGGTGCTGATTAACGGCTATGGCTTTCCCGCGCATAAAGGCGGGCCGATGTTTGCTGCACAAAATCATAAGGAACACTAATATGAGCGAAGCCTATATTATCGGCGGTGTGCGCACGCCAATCGGCCGTTATGGCGGCGCACTCTCAGCAGTGCGGCCTGATGATATGGCAGCGCATACTATCCGTGAGGCGCTCGCGCATTTTCCGTCTTTGAGCGCAGAGATAATTGATGAAGTGGTGTTCGGCTGCGCCAATCAGGCTGGTGAGGACAGCCGCAATGTCGCACGGATGGCAGTCTTGCTGTCCGGTCTTGGTGAAACGGTACCTGCAACAACGATTAACCGTCTTTGCGGCTCCGGTCTTGATGCCGTGGGCTATGCGGCGCGCGCCATTAAACTCGGCGAGGCCGATATTATCATCGCTGGCGGTGTTGAGAGCATGTCGCGTGCGCCATTCGTAATGCCCAAGGCCGATGCCGCGTTTCAACGGCAGAATGCGGTCTATGACACGACTATCGGCTGGCGTTTTATCAATCCGCAGCTCGACAAAAATTACGGCAGTGAATCCATGCCGGAAACCGCAGAAAATCTCAGCGCTGATTATAATATCAGCCGCACAGATCAGGATGCATTTGCACTGCTGAGCCAGCAACGCGCGGCAGCAGCCATGCAAAGCGGACGTCTGGCACAGGAAATTGCACCTTACACAATCGCAGGGCGCAAAGGCACCAGCACAATTGTTGCTCAGGATGAGCAGCCGCGTGAAACTTCCTTGGAAAAACTGGCCGCGCTTGATACGCCGTTTCGACGCGGCGGCACGATCACCGCAGGCAATGCCTCAAGCGTAAATGACGGTGCGGCAGCGGTTGTTATCGCCTCCAAACAAGCGGTTGAGCGCTACGGCCTGACACCGCTGGCACGGATCAGCGGCATGGCGACCGCCGGTGTTGCACCGCGCATTATGGGCATCGGTCCTGTGCCTGCCACACAAAAACTGCTGCATCGCCACGGACTTACCATGACCGATATCGGTCTGGTTGAGCTGAATGAGGCTTTTGCCGCGCAGGCTCTGGCCTGCATGCGCCAGCTCGGGCTGGATGATGATGCAGCGCATGTCAACCCGAATGGCGGTGCAATTGCGCTTGGTCATCCGCTGGGCATGTCCGGTGCAAGGCTAACCTTAACATCTGCTATTGAACTGCACGCACGAGGTACAAAGCACGCTCTGGCAACCATGTGTGTGGGTGTCGGTCAGGGCATCTCCATGCTGCTCAGCCAGCCCTGACAGTTTTATTACAACCTGACTGGTCATTTCCGGCAGCCTGATAATATTCCGAAGCCTGTGTGAGGCAAAATCTGTTAAAATTTCAAAACAGAACTTTTTTGCCACACTCAGGACTTTGTGAAACAAATTATACATTTTTGCACTTGGCAAAACCGATTGCTCATTTATTGTGCCAACATCTGAAACACTGGCAAGAGGTATGAGATGCGTGTCTATCCATTTCCGTCGGTGCCCGGTGTTCGCGCGGGTGCTCCCAGACTTTAAGTCTTTGGCCCGTGCTACAGGCCAAGGCCTGTCCGCCCTCCCTGAAAGGGCGCTTTCCTAAAATTTTCCGCTTTGCCGCAACACTTAGCTGTTGTTTGTTTTGTCTTCGTTTTCACACATTGTCCGACGCAGAGCCGCTTCGTACTTTTGCTGGAAATGCTTTTAAAGGAACCAGAATCCGACTCTGCGCGGTCTGGTATGATTCATATGACCCGGTTTCGCATTAATTTCCGTGGGCCTGCCTTCCGCAATGTCCTCGGCTACACTTTCAGCCACTGGCGAAGTCAGCCTCTGCGGCTGACACTGATGATAATCGGTATGCTGCTTGCAACAGCCGCAGATGTTTTGACGCCGCTCTATTCCGGACGGCTGGTTGACGCGCTTTCTCTGGGTGGCGACAGCGCATGGTCTGCCGCAGTTCAAGCACTTATCGTCCTGCTCGCACTTGGTGCACTGGCACTGATTACACGTCAGCTGACCTTCTATGTCATCACCGATTTCACGCTGAAAATCATGAGTGACATGGCGGCCAGTTCGTTCCGCAAACTGCAACGCTTCTCCACCGACTGGCACGCCAATGCCTTTGCCGGATCGACTGTGCGCAAAGTCTCGCGTGCAATGTGGGCAATGGATCTGCTGAACGATACGCTGATTATCGCATTGCTGCCATCGCTGCTGATGCTGGTCGGTTCGGTTGCGCTGTTGGCCTGGTACTGGCCGCTCATGGGTGTACTGGTTGCAATCGGCTCTGTGCTGTTCATTGTCTGCACGATTGTGATTTCGCTCGGTTTTGTCGCGCCTGCTGCAACATTGGCTAATAGCTGGGATACGCGCATGGGCGGCGCGCTGGCCGATGCCATTTCGTGCAATGCTGTTGTGAAAGCCTTTGGTGCTGAAAAGCGTGAGGATGCACGACTTGCAAAAGTTGTCACCAAATGGCGCAGCCGTACACGTCGCACATGGCTGATCGGAACTCTGAACGGTTTCATTCAGGGGGCTAATCTGCTGATTATGCGCGGTGTTGTCATTGCTTTTGCGCTTTACTTGTGGAGCCAGGGCAAAGCAACGGCCGGTGATATCACCTTTGTTCTGACAGCGTTCTTCATGCTGCAGGGTTATTTGCGTGATGTCGGCATGCATATCCGCAATCTGCAACGCTCGGTAAATGATATGGAGGAACTGGTACAGATTGAGGCAGAACCTTATGGTATCGCCGACAAGCCGAATGCGCCGGCCATTCAGATCAGCAATGGTGAAATCCGCTTTGACAAGGTGACTTTCCATTACGGCAATCATGAAGCGGCACTCTACCGCGATTTCTCGGTGAAGATTGAAGCCGGTGAACGGGTTGGTCTGGTCGGACATTCCGGTTCGGGTAAGACGACTTTCGTCAAGCTGATCCAGCGTCTCTATGATGTCAGCGGCGGTGCCATTAAGATTGACGGGCAGAATATTGCTCATGTCACGCAGGCATCGCTGCGTTCGCAGATCGCCATTGTGCAGCAGGAACCGATCCTGTTTCACCGGACACTGGCCGAGAATATCGCCTATGCCCGCCCCGGTGCGACACAGGCGGAAGTTGAGGAAGCAGCACGTCTTGCCAGCGCCCATGACTTTATCAACCGTCTGCCAAAAGGCTATGCGACCCTTGTTGGTGAGCGTGGTGTGAAACTCTCCGGCGGTGAGCGTCAACGTGTGGCGATTGCCCGTGCGTTTCTGGCCAATGCACCGATCCTTATTCTGGATGAGGCAACTTCTAGCCTCGACTCAGAATCGGAAGTGCTGATCCAGCAGGCAATGGAACGGTTAATGATTGGCCGTACAACACTGGTCATTGCACACCGGCTTTCAACGGTGCGTGCACTGGACAGATTGCTGGTCTTTGACAAAGGCAAGGTTCTTGAGGAAGGCGATCATGATGCGCTTATCCGCAAACCGGGCGGCATTTACCGCCGGTTGTTTGAACGGCAGGCACTGGAACTGACCAAAGGGCTGGAAGATGTCCTTCCTGAATAAGAAAGCGGGGCCTGACGGCCCCGTTTTCATATGCATCATATAGCTATGCAGCTCAAATATGCGGCAGGCTATTCTTCTGCCCGCGGATCAAAAAATGTTCGCGCTGTATCGACCAGCAATGGCGCGATTTCTTTGCGGACACGATCAACCGACCAGTCAGCCATCGAAACAGAACAGTGAATTGCTGCGCGCGCTTTACCGCTGGACGACTTTATCGGTGCGGCGATACCAATTTCATTGAGCAGGATTTCCTCAACAGAGACAGCAAAACCATCCTGTCGCGCCTGTTCAACAAGGTCTGAAATTTCCCCGCGGTTAACTGTTGTGCGTGGGGTATATTCCGTCACCGGCCAGTTTTTTACAGCATCTTGACGTGCAGCCGCATCCCATGTGGAGAGAATGGCACGGCCACCCGATGTATTCAGCGCCGGATGGGTACGCCCGACCAATGTACCTTCAAAATTGGTACGTTGCACCGGAAGGCGCACCGAGTAAATAATTGATGTGTCACATATTTCTGCCAGATTGAATGATTGCCCGATTTGCTGCTGCAAAGCGAAAAGACGCGGCATAACCTGCGACGTCAGCGGCTCTGCAATGTAATGGGCATAGGCCATATGCAGCCATTGATTTGATAGCCGATAGCGGCGGCTATGATTATCACGGTTCAGCATGCCTTCCGCATAAAGCGTGGCGAGGATGCGCTGAACACTGCTTTTCTCAATGCCCGTTATGCGTACAAGATCAGAAATACCCAAAACAGCATTTCCCTCCCCGAAGGCTTTCAACAGGGTCATCGCTTTTATTAGCGAGCTGATAATTAAAGGATTTCTTTCGCTTTCACTCAATGGGGCACACTCCAGTCGCAAAAAACTCTTGACGCAGAAGGGAAAACTATGGTTCGATATTAACATGCGATCACAAGTATTGCAATACAATACAAAAGGGGAATGCCAATGAAAAATCAAAAAATCTTTGCCGTGGTTTTCAGCACGCCAAATAAGCAGGTAGCCGATATTTTTTAATTCAGCTTTGGCAATGAACGGCTGAAGAATATTTCCGGTTTGCACGGTACCGCGTCTGCATCATTTCGCTTTGATGACGGCATAAGCCGGCAATCCGTTAACAGGTGAAATCCGGCAGTACCCAGCTGATGCGTTCTGCACTGTCACCTCCGGCCACCCCCTCATATCCTAAAACGATTTTGACGGAGCAAAACTTGCTTGGTTTCATCCTCAAGCGGCTCGGCCTTGCCTTACTGGTTGCGCTGACCGTGTCTTTTATCAGTTTCTGTCTGCTCTATCTGAGCGGCGACCCTGCGACGGCTATCGCCGGAGAAGGCGCCAGTGCGCAGGACATTCAGACAATCCGTGAATTCTACGGTTTTGACCGGCCGATGCTTGTCCAATACGCGGACTGGTTGTGGAATGCAGCGCATTTCAACTTCGGACAGAGTTATTATTTTAAACTTCCGGTTGCAGACCTCATTTCCAGCCGGCTTGGCGTGACGATGCGCCTTGGCCTGACTGCTATCGTTTTTGCTCTGTTGGTTGCTGTACCGCTTGGTGTGCTTGCTGCCAAACGCCCGAACTCGCTGACCGACAAGCTGGCGTTGTTTATCTCTGTCGCCGGACAGGCAATGCCGAGCTTCTGGTTTGCCCTTGTACTGATCTCGGTTTTCTCCATTGATCTCGGCTGGCTGCCTGCTTCAGGCGCAAAAACATGGCAACATTTCATTCTGCCGACTGTAGTGCTCGGCTATTATGCCATGCCTGCAATTATGCGCCTCACCCGCGCCGGTATGCTGGAAGTTCTCTCATCCGATTATATCCGCACCGCCCGTGCCAAAGGCTCATCGGAATGGCGGGTGCTGTTCACCCATGCGTTGCGCAATGCTATTATCCCTGTTGTGTCGCTGTCAGCCGTGCAGATGGGTTTCATGCTCGGCGGTTCAATTGTTGTTGAATCCGTCTTTGCCCTGCCGGGTGCCGGACTGCTCGCATGGGAGTCAATCACTCGCAATGATCTGCCGACCGTTCAGGCACTGATCCTGCTTTTCTCCATGTTTTACATCGTCTTCACACTGCTCGCCGACATCATGAATGCCTGGCTTGATCCACGCATGAGGACCTCATGACCACGTTTTCTTCCATACCGACCGCAGAACAAATTCTGGAACCGTCTCCGTCTGCGATTTTGCGCCGCCGTATTTTCGGTCATAGCGGTTTCATGATCGGCACAATCATCGTGGCAGTGATTGCACTTGTTGCAATCTTTGCTCCGATGCTCCTCAAATATGATCCTTATACGCAGGATCTGGTGAACCGTATGGTGCCACCGGAATTCTTAGGCGGTAAGTCCGATCACGTTCTGGGGACTGACCAGCTTGGCCGCGATTATCTCGCCCGTCTGCTGCATGGTGCGCGCGTCTCATTATTTATCGGCCTGTCGGCAGCTCTGATCTCCGGCATTATCGGCACGGCTATGGGCATTGCAGCCGGTTATTTTGGCGGCCGTGTGGATGCGGTCGTAACATTTCTGATCAATGTGCGTCTCGCAATGCCGGTTGTTCTGGTCGCACTGGCCGTTGTCGCCTTGTTTGGCGGCTCATTGACTGTTGTTGCAACCGTGCTCGGCCTGTTACTGTGGGATCGCTATGCGGTGGTCATGCGCGCATCAACATTACAGATCGCGCGACGGGAATATGTCGCTGCATCCTATGCCATCGGCACATCCACGCCGCGCATTCTAATCTCCGAAATCCTGCCTAATCTGATGAACAATCTGATTGTCGTTGCCACACTGGAAATGGCGCATGCCATTTTGCTGGAAGCCGCCTTGTCCTTCTTAGGTCTTGGTGTGCAGCCGCCGACAGCCAGCTGGGGTCTGATGATCTCCGAGGGCAAAGACATGATGCTGTTCGAGCCATGGCTTGTGATGATCCCCGGTGTTGCGCTGTTTGTGCTCGTACTGGCGATCAATCTCATGGGCGACGGCCTGCGCGACATTACCGCGCCGGGCGGACGGAACTGAGGGAAAAACCAATGACTGCTCCTATTCTTAAAGTTCAGGGCCTGACACTGGACATCCCCACCGCCGCGGGCACCCTTCATGCCGTGCGCAACATCAATCTCGAGGTTAAACCGGGCGAGACACTCTGCATTGTCGGTGAAAGCGGCTCCGGAAAATCGCTGACCTCGCTTGCGGTGATGGGGCTTTTGTCATCGGGCATTCAGCGCAATGCGGCTGAAATGAGCTTTGACGGCATTGACCTGCAAAAAGCCACAGCACGGGAAATGCGTGCGCTGCGCGGTAACCGCATGGCGATGATATTTCAAGAGCCGATGACCAGCCTGAACCCTGCCTATACGATCGGCAGCCAGCTGGCAGAAGCATTACGCCTGCATAAATCTGTCAGCAAAGCTGAAGCACTGAAACGCGCCGCAGATCTTCTGCGTATGGTCGGGATAACCTCCGCAGAAAGCCGTCTCAACCAATATCCGCATCAGCTTTCCGGTGGTTTGCGCCAGCGCATCATGATTGCGATGGCGCTGATGTGTGAGCCGGAACTGCTGATTGCCGATGAGCCGACAACCGCGCTGGACGTAACCATTCAGGCACAGATCTTGCGTCTTCTCAAAGACCTGCAGCAGAAAATGGGCATGGCGATGATCCTGATCACCCATGATCTCGGTGTCGTTGCGCGTATCGCTGACAAGGTAGCCGTGATGTATGCCGGTGAACTGGTTGAGGCCGGATCTGTCAGCGAAATCTTCCGCAATCCTGCACATCCTTATACGCGCGGCTTGCTGGACTGCATTCCGATACCGGGGCGCATCAAGCGCGGAGAACGGCTGGGCACAATTCCGGGCATCGTGCCAAATCTGGTCGGCCGTCATACCGGTTGCATCTTCCGCGACCGCTGCCCTGAAGCGATTGAAGCCTGCACCGGCACCATTCCCCAGCGTGATCTCTCCGCTCATCATAAATTACAGTGCGTCCATGCAAACGGCATGCGTCAGCCTGCGGAGACTTTGCTATGAACCAGCCAGTTTTACAACTTCACAATGTCTCTAAGATCTATCAGGTGCGGCAGGGCTTTTTCTCCGGCAAAAAGCCGCTGGCAGCAGTCAGTGATGTTTCGCTGACAGTAGAGCGCGGCTCGGTTCTTGGCCTTGTCGGTGAATCCGGTTGCGGAAAATCAACGCTGGCTAAAATCCTGCTTGGGCTGGAAAAACCAACCCGTGGACGTGTCGAGATCAACGGTGAAGACATCACCAAGCAAAACCGTTTTGAACTGTCCCGCCGTATTCAGCCAATTTTTCAGGACCCTTATTCCTCGCTCAATCCGCGCAAAACCATCCGTCAGATCATTATGGCGCCGCTCGTGGTGCATAGTGTCGGGGATCAGGCATCGCGCGAAAAGAAGGTGAAGGAAATCATGGATGTGGTCGGGCTGCCTTCGCGTATGCTCAACGCTTATCCGAACCAGATGTCCGGCGGCCAGCGCCAGCGTGTCGCTATTGCCCGCGCGCTGATTATGAAACCGGAAATTGTTATCTGCGACGAACCGACATCGGCACTCGATGTTTCCGTGCAGAGCCAGATCCTTAATTTGTTGGGCGATCTGCAGCGTGAGCTCGGTCTGACCTATCTGTTCATCAGCCATAATCTGGCGGTTGTTGAATATCTCGCGACCCGCGTTGCGGTGATGTATCTCGGCCGCATTGTTGAAGAGCGCGAAACTGAAGATATTTTCCGCAATGCCCGCCACCCTTATTCACGGGCGTTGCTGGATTCTGTGCTGACACCGGAACCGGAACTCGGCGTGCCGGACACACAGCTCGGCACAGAATATCCCAATCCGATCAATCCGCCTGCAGGTTGTGCCTTCCATCCGCGCTGCCCTGACCGCTTTACCCCCTGCGATCAGTCCCGCCCTGTCTTGCGGGAAAACGGTAGCGGCTGTGTCGCCTGCCACCTTTATACCAATGCCACTGCATTGCCTGCCTGAACTGATTAAGGAACTGAAATGCAAACCAGTCTTTCCCGTACACAAGTTACTCGCAAGAATGTCATCCGCACCAAAGGTGGTGTCGTAGCCGCACAAAACAGCCGCGCAGCACAAATCGGTGCGGCAGTACTTGCAGCAGGCGGCAATGCGATGGATGCCGCAACCGCCGTTTCTTTCGCCATTGGTGTGCTTGAGCCGTGGATGTCTGGCCCTGCCGGTGGCGGCGCGATGATGGTTTGGGATGCAGCTTCCGGCAAAGCCCATGCCGTGACCTATGCCATGCGTGCACCTGTGGAGCTGAACCCTGCCGATTATCCGCTCTCCGGTGCCGGTAAAAACTCCGATCTTTTCCCGTGGGAAGCCGTGGTCGATGACCGCAATATTATGGGCGCAACTGCCGTTGCAGTACCGGGTGTGGTCGACGGCATCGGTCAGGCACATGCACGCTGGGGCACCATGCCCTGGGCGGAACTGCTGGCTCCGGCAATTAAACTCGCAAAAGAAGGCCTGCCGGTTGACTGGTATGCGGCGCTTGTTATCGCAGGGGCAACCCGTGAACTGGCCAAAGATCCGGATGCAGCAGCACTGTTTCTGGAAGACGGCCAGTGGCCGATGATCAATGGCTGGACAAGCCTGTCCGACAAGCGCGTTGATATGTCCGGTTATGCACCCTCCCTGACCGAACTGGCAGAACAGGGCTATCGCACATTTTATGAAGGCGATCTGGCACAGGCACTGGTCAAAGATGTCCGCGCTAAAGGCGGCTCATTATCCATGCAGGATTTGCGTGATTACCGTGCAACCATTGCTGATCCGCTCAGCTTTAAACGCAGCGATGCGACATTCTATGTCACACCGCATCTGACCGCCGGCCCGACCATGAGACAAGCCTTTGAAGCCTTACCGGAAATCGGCAAAGGTCAGCCGGACTCTCATGCCTATACCGGCTACGCCAAAGCGCTGCGCCATGCCTATCAGCAGCGGCTCGAGAATATGGGTGATGACGGCGAAGTGCCAAAAGCACCGGGCTGCACAACCCATTTTTCCGTCGTGGATCGCCACGGCAATATGGTCTCAATGACACAGACTTTGCTGTCACTGTTCGGCTCAAAAGTCGTTTCGCCTTCCACCGGCTTTTTGCTCAATAACGGCATTATGTGGTTTGATCCGGTACAGGGCAAACCAAACTCCCTGCAACCGGGACGCCAGTGCCTGATGAATGTCTGCCCTGCACTTGGTGAGCAAGGCGAACGCCGCTTCGCCATTGGTGCATCGGGCGGGCGTAAGATTGTCTCGGCCGTTGCCCAGCTTTCCTCTTTCATCGTCGATTCCGGCATGGATATTGAAGGTGCTTTCCATCAGCCGCGTCTCGATATGTCTGCCGCCGATGTCATCATCGCCGATGACAGCCTGCCAGCGGATACAATTGCGGAACTGAATAAAGTCGCGCGCACCGTTACCACCCGCCGCACTGTCTGGCCTTTTGCCTTTGCCTGCCCTGCCGGTGTGATGCGTGAAGGCGATCTGAACTCCGGCTGCACCGAGATTATGTCGCCATGGGGTGATGCAGTAACCGAGGAGGACAGCCATGACTTTGCGTGAGACTGTTATCAGCCGGATCGACACCTATTTCGACAACGGCACGATGAAATCCGAACTGGCCGCTTTGGTGAACTATCCGACAGAAAGTCAGGTACCGGAGAGAAAACCTGTACTGGCAGATTATCTGAACACAGCCATTACGCCGCGTTTGCAAGCCGCAGGATTTGAGATCAAAATCTATGACAATCCGGTGGCTGAAGGCGGCCCGCTGATGATCGCCCATCGCATAGAAGACGCCGCCCTGCCGACTGTGCTGATCTATGGCCATGGTGATGTCATTCATGCGCAGACCGAACAATGGCGCGAAGGCCTGTTACCCTTTGTTTTGACCGAAGAAGGTGATCGTTGGTACGGACGCGGCACAGCCGATAATAAAGTGCAGCATCTAATCAATATCGCTGCTCTTGAAGCCCTGATTGCCGTGCATGGCAAGCTCGGCTTTAACGCCACTATTCTGCTGGAAATGGCTGAGGAAAACGGCTCTCCGGGTTTGCAGGCCTTCTGCGCATCACACAAACAGGAACTCGCTGCCGATGTGCTGATTGCCTCCGACGGTCCGCGACTGCAACCGGACAGGGCGACTGTTTTCATGGGCGCACGCGGCGCAGTCACGGTTGATCTGATTGTTGAAAAGCGCGATGGCGCGCATCATTCCGGCAACTGGGGCGGCTTGCTTGCCGATCCGGCGATGCGGCTTGTACAGGCGCTTGCGACAATCACCGATGAATGCGGCCAGATCCGCATTCCTGAATGGCGACCAACCAGCCTGACCGATAATATCCGCGCGGCACTCCGTGATTTGCCGGTGGATATGGAAACCGGCCCGAGCATTGATAAAGACTGGGGTGAAGCCAGTCTGACCCCAGCCGAGCGGGTCTATGGCTGGAACAGTTTTGCCATTCTCGCCATGACATCCGGCGTGCCGGAGGCACCGGTCAATGCCATCTCCGGCAAGGCACGGGCAACCTGCCAGCTGCGTTATGTTGTCGGCACTGATGCAAACGACATTATACCCGCGCTACGCCGTCATCTTGATCAGCATGGTTATACGGATGTCAAAATCGCCCGTCGCGAGGATGATGATTTTACGGCGACCCGCCTTGATCCGGACCATCCGTGGGCACGCTTTGTCGCGCAATCACTGACAGATACTTCCGGCAACCCACCACATATTCTGCCTAATCTCGGCGGCTCGCTGCCCAATGAGTGTTTTTCGGAAACGCTTGGCCTGCCGACCGTCTGGGTGCCGCATTCCTACCGCGCCTGTTCACAACATGCGCCGGATGAACATGTTCTGAAAACAACCTGCCGTGATGCATTGCGCTGCATGGCAGGGATATTTGCCGATATTGCTGAGGGCAAAAGCCCGCAGCCTTCAACCCGATAACAACAAAAAAATGCCTGACCTTTTTAACCTTGCGTCGAAGTGGAGCGACACATGAGCTTTCATAAGAATTTTGCAATTCTGGCTACCCTTACCGCCAGCCTGTATCTGGGCGTATCCGGTGCGGCACTGGCCGATAAATCGGACGACACCGTCAATATCGCCTTTGCCAAAGAGCTGGACAATCCGAACACCTATTTCAGTTCAGCCCGCGAAAGCACCATTTTCGGCTATGCCGTGTGGGACACACTGGTTGAACGCGACCCGAAAACCCGCGAATGGGTCGGCAATCTGGCTGAGAGCTTCAAATGGGTTGATGATCTGACCCTTGAATTCAAACTGCGTCAGGGCGTGAAATTCCATAACGGCGATGCTTTCGGCGCGGATGATGTTGTGTTCACGCTGAACCATTTCTCCGATCCGAGAACTCCGGTTGCCATGCCGAATACAGTGGCATGGATCAAAAATGCAGAGAAGGTTGATGACCAGACTGTTCTCGTGCATCTGAAAGCACCATTCCCTGCTGCGCTCGATTTCCTTGAAAGCGCCATTCAGATTTATCCGGCAAAATATTATCAGGAAGTCGGCGATGCAGGCTTTTCCAAACAACCAATCGGCACCGGCCCTTATATGGTCGACAAGATCGAGCCGGGCAGCGGCTATACGCTGAAGGCTTTCCCTGACTATCATGACGGTGGCCCGCGCCAGAAACCACAAATCAAAAATGTGGAAGTCCGCAGCATTCCGGATACCAATACGCAGATCGCGGAAATGATGTCCGGTTCCGTGGACTTTATCTGGCAGGTGCCGGAAGATCTGACCCAGAAGCTCAAAACCCGTGACAGTTTCAACGTGGTTCAGGGCGAAACCCTGCGCTTCGGTTACATTTCTATGGATGTTTCTGGTCGTTCCAGCGCCGACACTCCGCTGAAAGATGTGCGCGTGCGTCAGGCAATCAATCATGCGATTGACCGTAAAGCCGTGCGTGATGCTTTCTTCGCGCCTTCCTCGCAGATCATCAATTCCATCTGCAGCCCGTTGCAATTTGGTTGTGAACAGGATGTGACATCCTACAACTTTGACCCTGCCAAGGCCAAAGAACTGCTGAAAGAAGCAGGCTATGAAAACGGCTTTACCACCACGATGTATTTCTATCGTGATAAAGCAGCCACCGAAGCTATGGCGCAGATGCTGGGCAATGTTGGCGTAAAGGTTGATCTGCAGATGCTGAAATATGCAGCACTCGCGGACAAACAGCTCAAAGGTGAGATCCCGATGGGCTTTGTCACATGGGGATCCGGTTCGGTGGCTGATGCCTCTGCCTCGACATCCAAATTCTTTGACGGCTCCGATATTGATGATGTCAAAAATGCGGAGCTAACAGCAACACTCAAGCAGGCAGACACCACCACCGATCCGGAAAAGCGCAAAGAATCTTACAGCAAAGCCCTGCGCCAGATCGCTGATCAGGCCTATTGGGTACCGCTCTGGACCTACACAACCAATTATGTGATGGCAAAAGACCTGAACTTCACTCCGACACCGGATGAGTTCGTGCGCTTTTACGACATGAGCTGGAACTAAGCCTTATGAGGTCGCAGCCTGTGCTGCGACCTCACCGGCACTTTTCGTTTTCCCGCATACAGAAATTACAGAGATCAATCATGTTACTCCAGCCCTCGTCACAACTTCGTCCGAAGATCCGGATCGACAGCGCAGAATTACGTATTGTAGAGCTGAAACTCCTCAACCCGTTTCGCATTTCTACCGGCGTGGCAACCAAAAAAACCTTCCCGCTTTTGATCCTGCGCAGCGGCAATATCGAAGGCTATGCGGAAGGTGTCTGTGATACCCTGCCTGATTATCTGCCGGAAACCACGGTGTCATCCATGATGATGATGCGGGATGTTTTTCTGCCACAGATTATCGGCAAAGAATTCTCGACACCTTATGAGTTAACCCAGATGATGCGGCACTGGCGCGATCACCAGATGGCCAAAGCCTGTGTGGAAATGGCCTATTGGGATTTATGGTCTAAAACCCTCGGTCTGTCGCTGTCCCACGCCCTTGGCGGCACCCGCAAAGATGTTGAAGTCGGTGTATCACTGGGCATTAAGGAAATTCCGGATACGCTCATGGATGTTGAGCGTCATGTTCAGCAGGGCTATCGCCGCATTAAACTGAAAGTCATGCCGGGTCATGATCTGAAGCTTCTGGAAAAAGTGCGCAACCGTTTCCCTGATATTCACCTGACGGTTGATGCCAACTGCGCCTATACGCTGGCTGACCTCGCTTTGCTACGCCAGTTCGATGATTTTGATCTGGATTATATTGAGCAACCTTTGGCATGGGATGATCTGCAGGATCACGCAAAACTTCAATCCATGATGCGTACAGCCATTTGTCTGGACGAATGTATCCGCACACCGGAACTCTGCCGCAAAGCACTGGCCATTGATGCCGGCCGCGTGATCAATATAAAAGTCGGTCGTGTCGGCGGCCATGCCAATGCGCGTCAGATTCACGATATTTGTCAGGCACATGATGTACCGGTCTGGTGTGGCGGCATGCTGGAATCCGGTATCGGCCGTGCCCATAATATTCATCTCTCGACGCTGGAACAGTTCAAGCGTCCGGGCGATACATCCTCTTCTTCGCGTTATTTCGAGCGCGATATTGTGAGTGAAAAACTAGAAACCGAAAACGGCATTATGCCGGTTCCGTCAAACGGTGCGGGTATCGGTGTCACTCTGGACTATGATTTCCTTGAGACCGTGACATTATCAAAAGAAGCATTTTAAGAAGAACCTGATCCGGAGAAGCAAAAATCGTTTTTACTTCTCCGGTATGTTGCAAAACGCTGGCATCGCATAGTTGCTCACACATGCAGGAAGCTGTTTTCTGCCTCTTGTATAAAGTTTTGAGCGTGAAATATCCGGCAATTAATTGCCTTGATACAATTATACAACATATTGATTTTTATAGAAGAAGCCCCCTATTTCTGCGTTGGGAACATAAGCGGTTTCGATGAATATCTTCAGGGTCTAGTTCTGGAGATAAAAATGAAAACAAAATTAATTTTACTTAGTTCCGCCGCAGCTCTGCTCACAGGATCGGCAGCATTTGCCGCGGATCCGGTTGTCGCACCGGAACCTGAAGCCGTTGAATATGTCCGTGTTTGTGATGCTTACGGACAAGGCTATTTCTACATTCCGGGTACTGAAACCTGCCTGCGCATTCACGGCTATGTCCGCTATGATCTCACGGGCGGCGACGATGTTTACGGACGCGGTTTTGAAGCTCGTGACGGCAAACTCTTTGCAAAGAACAACAAGCGTGACACTTATGAAGGTCTGGCTCGGTTCGCCCTGAAATTCAGTACCGCTTCTGAGACCGAGCTTGGCACGCTGAAAACCTATGCGGAAGCACGGTTTCAATGGAAAGACGGTAAGGATGATAAATCTTCCGGCACATTACGCTTCGGCTATATAGAGCTTGGCGGCCTTCGGGTCGGTTTGGATGAGTCCGCTTTTGTTACCTTCCCCGGCTATCTCGGTAATGTCATGAATGATGATGTGATCCTTGCCGGTGGCTACCGTACCGGTTTGATTAGTTATACTGTCACCGGTGAAAATGGTTTGTCAGCCATTCTCTCCGTAGAACAGGGCGGGAATAGCGATATTGATGACGTACCATCCGATTGGGCCGGTGAAAAATGGGGCGCCACAATTCAAGACTACACGCCGCATGTCGTTGGTGGTCTGCGTTATGCACAAGGCTGGGGTTCGCTCACTGCTGTCGCCGCCTATGATGCCCGTAATAAAGAATGGGCAGGAAAAGTCCGCGGCGATCTGAATGTCACCGATCAGTTTTCCGTCTGGGCAATGGGTGGTTATAAGTCCAACAAGGATAATTATATCAATGTTCTGAATGATGATAATCAGGTCATCGGCCAGATTCGCGCCGTCAGCAGCTTCTACGGCACATGGGGCGGAGACTGGGCAGTATGGGGTGGTGCAGCCTATAAGCTGACCCCGCAGGCAGTCCTGAATGCCCAGCTTGCCTATGATGCTTCCAAAACATTCGCCGCATCAGCAAATGTATCATACGAATTGGTGCCCGGATTTGCGATCACACCGGAAGTTTCCTACACCAAATGGAAAGATGAAAAATCCATCCAGAACGGCAAAAATGCAGTTCAGGGTATGATCCGTTTCCAGCGCAGTTTCTGATAATTGACGGCGGGCGCAATCCCGCCGTTTTCTACCCTTGGGATGGTGCAAAGCGGGCAACCAATGCATGGCTGTCACCACTATAGGTCAGGCGTACATAGGTCACGGGTTGTCCGGCATTCCATGTCTGGCGCTCGATCACCAGACAGGCCGCACCTGCCGGAATACCCAGAATTGCTGCTACATTTTCATCAGCAGCCACTGCGCGGATTGCGTGTTGCGCATTGCTCCACGGCACACAGGCCACCAGCCACGGGCTTGGCGATTGTTTGGAAAAATCCGTTTGAGCTGCATCCGGCACTGCCAGCAGATTAATGATGCGCTCTTCCAGCGCAAAAACCCGCTTGCCGGCATAATGACGGCAGGTCAGCTCAATCAGCGGAGTATTGCGTTCAATCTCGAGTTTCTTGCCGTCAGCTGCCGTGCTTTTACGGCTCACGGATTTCTGCAATTCGTAGCGATAAGGCAGATCCAACTGCTCGACTTCATCACGGATATCATGAATTTCCAGCACCGCCGCCTGCGACTGCGGTTTGGACACAAAACTGCCGGAACGGCGCTTGCGCTCGATCATTCCGGCTTTTGCCAATTGTGTCAGCGCTTTATTTACGGTCATGCGGGAGCAGGAATATTGCTCGGTCAGTTCGTGTTCAAAAGGAATACGATAACCGGGCTGCCATTCACCGGAAAGAATCCGGTTTTCAATATCATCCAGAATCCGCTGATGCAGGGATAAAGCCTGTTCACTGTCTCCGGATGAGATATCCTGCATACTTTGTTTTACCCGCTTTTCGTCAATATTGACTGGCTCAGTTTTCCAGAAGTTCATGTAAAACTTTACGGAAACCGCTCTCTGCCTTTTCATGCAGGTGATGACGGCCGTTTTCAACCTGTTTTACACCGCGCACCCAGACATGCGCCGGTTTGGCGCGGCCTGCAAAGATCATACCATCCAGCACCATATCCCCTTTCGCATGGGGAAGGCGGCTGACATCCAGTGCTACAAAATCTGCTGACGCACCGGTTTTCAGCCCCTGCCCGCGCACACCCATAGCGATATTGCCACCTTCAAGCGCACCGTCAAACAGCGCACGACCGGTTGAACCTTCCGCAACTGCCATCACATTACGTGCGCGATGTTTTAGGCGCTGCGAATATTCAAGCTGGCGCAATTCATCACCCAAACCAATCAGCACATTGGAGTCTGAACCAATACCGAATTTGCCGCCTGCCTGCGTGAAGACTCCGGCATTAAACGTGCCGTCACCGAGATTGGCCTCAGTCACAGGGCACAGACCGGCGATCGCACCGACTTTTGCCATGCCTGTTGTCTCGTCATCGGTCATGTGGGTGGCGTGGATCAGACACCAGCGATCGCTCAAATCTGCACTATCCAGCAGCCATTCAACCGGACGCTTGCCGGACCATGCAATGCAATCTTCAACTTCTTTAACCTGCTCGGCCACATGAATATGCACCGGTGTTTCCGGCAACATTTGTGTAACGATTTTCAGCTCATCCGGCGTCACAGCACGCAGGCTGTGTGGCGCAACACCCAAAACCGCGCCGCCCATATTTTTCAGTGCAGTGTCGCAGCCGTCCAGCAGGCGCTGATATTGGTCTATACTATTGATAAACCGGCGCTGGCCTTCATTTGGAACTGCACCGCCAAAAGTTGAATGAGCATAGAAGACCGGCAACAGTGTGAGGCCGATGCCGCTTTTATTGGCCGCTGATGCAATACGTTTGCCCATTTCGGCCACATCCGCATAAGGCGCACCGTCACGGTCGTGATACAAATAATGAAACTCACCTACGCGGGTGAAGCCATTTTCCAGCATATCCACATAGAGGCGTAGTGCCACGGCTTCCGCCTGTTCCGGTGACATAGTCAGGGCAAAGCGATACATCACATCGCGCCAGCTCCAGAAACTATCGGCAGAAGGCCCGCGCTTTTCAGCGAGTCCGGCCATTCCATACTGGAAAGCATGGCTGTGCAGATTTGGCATCCCCGCGATGATCACCCCATGGCGCTCATCGCCCGATTGCGCCTGCGCGCCGCTTTCAATGCTTGTAAATTTTCCGGCTTCAACCGTCAGGCGGACATTCTCAGCCCAGCCGCTTTCCGACCCGTTATTCAACAGAGCCTGTTGCGCATGGATGACATATTTTTGCTGAAGCACGGTTCTCTCCTCCTGAATCCGGTTTCTGCAAACAATGCAGAACCTGTGCAAAAATTTCCTTTGCCATTTTTTAATATGTATATACATTATAGCCGGAGAGGGGAAGTGGGAAAACACTCATGACAAAAGATACGCTTAACAATAGCGGCCATATTTTCACCCGTGCGCGTGTTGCGACGCTGATTGAAAATGCGGATGGTCTCGGCCTGATTGAAGATGCGGCAATAGTGGTTGAACAGGGCAAAATTGCCTATGTCGGCCCGCAATCCGAAATGCCTGCGCTCTATGCGGATTATCCGGCAACCAATTGCGAAAACCGGTTGATTACCCCCGGTCTGATCGACTGCCACACACATCTGATTCACGCAGGCAACCGCGCCCATGAATTTGAGCTGCGCCTCGAAGGCGCATCCTATGAGGAAGTTGCCAAAGCTGGCGGCGGTATTGTTTCTTCCGTAAAAGCGCTGCGTGCGGCCAGTGAAGATGATCTGGTACGTGAGAGCCTGCCGCGCCTCGATGCCCTGATTGCTGAAGGCGCAACAACCGTTGAGGTTAAATCCGGTTACGGTCTCGATACGGAAAATGAAATCAAATCGCTGAAAGCAGCCAGACGTCTGGCACTGGAACGTGATGTTGCGATCCGCACTACTTTCCTCGGTGCTCATGCGCTGCCGCCGGAAATGAACGGCGACAAGTCAGCCTATATTGATGTGATTATCAATGAGATGCTACCTGCCATCGCCGCTGAGAAGCTCGCCGATGCAGTCGATGGTTTCTGTGAAGGGATCGCCTTTCTGCCGGATGAAATCGCCCGTGTTTTTGATGCTGCAAAGGTGCATGACCTGCCGGTCAAACTCCATGCAGATCAGCTTTCCAACCTGCATGGTGCCAAATTAGCCGCCTCCTATAATGCGCTTTCTGCCGATCATGTGGAATATACTGATGCGCAAGGTGCGCAGGCGATGGCCAAGGCCGGTACTGTCGCAGTGCTGTTGCCCGGCGCCTATTATTTCATCCGCGAAACCCAAAAACCACCGGTTGAAGCCTTCCGCCGGGCGGGTACAAAAATGGCATTGGCTACCGATAATAATCCCGGTACATCCCCGCTGACCTCCCTGCTTTTGACCATGAATATGGGCGCAACCCTGTTCCGCCTCACTGTCGATGAATGCATTGCCGGTGTGACCCGTGAAGCTGCCCGTGCGCTCGGCATTCTGGCTGAAACCGGCACGATTGAAGTCGGCAAACATGCTGATCTGGCGATCTGGGATGTGCAGCGCCCTGCAGAACTTGTCTATCGCATTGGCTTTAACCCGCTCTGGAAGCGGGTTTTCCGCGGCAACTGAAAATTTATCCGAACACTCACACGTCATTCACATACACCTGAAGAAAGTATCCTCCATGAGCATTATTCTTAAACCAGGTTCCGTCCCGCTTGCCACGCTCGAAGATATTTACCGCAACGGCACCATTGCCCGTCTTGATCCGTCTTTTCATGCGGGCATTGCCAAATCCGCAGCCCGCATTGCGGAAATCGCCGCCGGTGATGCGCCGGTCTACGGCATCAATACCGGCTTCGGTAAACTGGCTTCCATCCGTATCGCCCCTGAAGATGTGGCCACACTCCAGCGCAATCTGATCCTGTCCCATTGCTGCGGTGTAGGCGCGCCTCTGGCTGAAAATATTGTGCGCCTCGTCATGTCGCTCAAACTGATTTCGCTTGGTCGCGGTGCATCCGGCGTACGTCCTGAGATCATCGCGCTCATCGAAGCCATGCTTGAAAAGGGTGTCATTCCGGTTATTCCGGAAAAAGGTTCCGTCGGTGCGTCCGGCGATCTGGCACCGCTGGCACATATGGCTGCGGCCATGATCGGCGAAGGTGAGGTTTTCTATCAGGGTGCACGTGTTTCCGCTGCTTCCGCATTGAGCAAAGCCGGTCTGACGCCGGTTGTTCTGGCCGCCAAAGAAGGTCTCGCCCTGATCAACGGCACGCAGACTTCTACCGCTCTGGCACTGGCCGGTCTGTTCCGCGCCCATACAGCCTTGCAGGCAGCTCTGATTACCGGCGCTCTGTCGACCGATGCTGCCATGGGCTCCACCGCACCGTTCCACGCAGATATTCATAGCTTGCGCGGTCATAAAGGCCAGATCGATACCGGCGCGGCTCTGCGCAAATTACTTGAAGGCTCGATTATCCGTGACAGCCATCTGGAAGGCGATCAGCGCGTGCAGGATCCGTATTGCATCCGCTGCCAGCCACAGGTCGATGGTGCCTGTCTAGATCTGCTGCGTCAGGTCGCGGTTACGCTTGAAATTGAAGCCAATGCGGTCACCGATAATCCGCTGGTGCTTTCCGATGATACAGTGGTCTCCGGCGGTAACTTTCATGCCGAACCGGTGGCTTTTGCCGCCGACCAGATTGCGCTGGCAATTTGTGAAATCGGTGCCATTGCCCAGCGTCGTATTGCACTGCTGGTTGACCCTGCCCTCTCCTTCGGTCTGCCTGCGTTTTTGGCGAAAAAGCCGGGTCTCAATTCCGGTCTGATGATTGCCGAAGTCACTTCCGCAGCTCTGATGTCGGAAAACAAACAAATGTCCCATCCGGCCTCGGTCGATTCAACACCGACTTCCGCCAATCAGGAAGACCATGTGTCGATGGCCTGCCACGGCGCCCGCCGTCTGCTGCAAATGACCGACAATCTTAATGCAATTATCGGCATTGAAGCCCTGACCGGTGCCCTTGGCGTAGAACTGCGCGGCCCGCTGGAAACCAGCCCTGAACTGAAAGCGGCAATCGCCGTGCTGCGCACCAAAGTGCCGACGCTCGAGGTTGACCGTTATATGGCTGATGATCTGGCTGCCGCTGCGGAAATCGTGGCTGACGGCTCGCTGAATGCAGCTATCACGAGCGGTATTCTCCCTGCACTGGAGGCCTAAATGAGCGCGTTTGAAGTTCATCAGGGAACCTCGCCGGTCATTCTCGGTCTGCCCCATACCGGCACGGAAGTGCCGGAGGATATTTGGGCGCGCCTCAATGACAATGGCCGCATTCTTGCCGATACGGACTGGCATATTCACAAGCTCTATGACGGGCTGCTGGATAATGTGACGACAGTGCGCGCCACTTTCCACCGCTATTGCATTGATGCCAATCGTGATCCGGCGGGTGTGAGCCTCTATCCGGGGCAGAACACAACGACTCTGATACCGGAAACGGATTTTGATGGTCTGGCGATCTGGAAGGACGGTGAGCAACCGGCTGAAGCCGATATTGCAGATCGCATCAGCCGTTTTCACAAGCCTTATCATGAAGCACTGGCGGCTGAAATCGAGCGTGTAAAGGCCATTCACGGCATAGCCATTCTCTATGACTGCCACTCGATCCGCTCGCATATTCCGTTTCTGTTTGAAGGCACTCTGCCGGATTTCAACATCGGAACGGATAATGGCAAGACCTGCGCGCCGGTCATTGAAGCAGCAGTCTTCGGTGTAGCGAAACAGGCTGAAGGTTACACGTCCATCCTCAACGGCCGTTTCAAAGGCGGCTGGACAACGCGCCATTACGGCCAGCCGGAAACGGGCATGCATGCCATTCAAATGGAACTCGCGCAATCGACACATCTGGCAACTGAAGCCGTGCCATTTACCTATGACGAGGCCAAGGCAGCCGGATTGCGCAGCCATCTCAAAAACATTTTGCTGCAGCTTGAAACCGCCGCTGCCAATCTCAAATCTAAATAAGGGAACATTCGATGAATAATCCGCGTCACAATGAACGTGAAATCCGTCCTGCAACCGGCACGGAAATCACCGCCAAAAGCTGGCTCACCGAAGCGCCGATGCGCATGTTGATGAACAATCTGCATCCCGATGTTGCCGAGCGCCCGCATGAGCTGGTGGTCTATGGTGGTATCGGTCGCGCCGCCCGTACATGGGCAGATTTTGACAAGATTGTTGCCAGCCTGAAAGATCTGGAAGGCGATGAAACATTACTGGTACAGTCCGGCAAGCCGGTCGGTATTTTCCGCACCCATAAAGATGCGCCGCGCGTTCTGATCGCCAATTCCAATCTGGTGCCGCATTGGGCAAACTGGGATCATTTCAACGAACTGGATAAAAAGGGACTGGCTATGTATGGCCAGATGACCGCCGGTTCGTGGATTTATATCGGTGCGCAGGGCATTGTGCAGGGTACCTATGAAACCTTTGTCGAAGCCGGTCGTCAGCATTTCGGTGGCAATCTCAAAGGCAAATGGATTCTCACCGGCGGCTTAGGCGGTATGGGCGGCGCGCAGCCGCTGGCGGCTGTGATGGCCGGTGCCTGCTGTCTTGCAGTTGAGTGCGATGAAACCCGTGCGGATTTCCGTCTGCGTACCCGCTATGTCGATGAAAAAACCCACAGCCTTGATGAAGCGCTGGCACGTATTGATGCGTGGACAAAAGCCGGTGAAGCCAAGTCGATTGCGCTGATCGGCAATGCGGCAGAGATTTTCCCTGAACTGGTGAAGCGCGGCGTTAAGCCGGATATCGTCACTGACCAGACTTCTGCGCATGATCCGGTACATGGCTATCTGCCGATCGGCTGGAGCGTTGCTGAATGGCGTGCAAAACAGGAAAGCGACCCGAAAGGCGTTGCAAAGGCAGCGCGCGCCTCGATGAAAATTCAGGTCGCCGCGATGGTTGATTTCTGGAATATGGGCATTCCGACCCTCGATTACGGCAATAATATCCGTCAGATGGCGCTGGAAGAAGGTCTGGAAGACGCATTTGCCTTCCCGGGCTTTGTGCCTGCCTATATCCGCCCTCTGTTCTGCCGTGGTATCGGCCCGTTCCGTTGGGCAGCACTCTCCGGCGATCCGGAAGATATTTACAAGACCGATGCCAAGGTCAAGGAACTGCTGCCGGATAATAAGCATCTGCATAACTGGTTAGATATGGCGCGTGAGCGCATTGAATTTCAGGGTCTGCCTGCCCGTATTTGCTGGGTTGGCCTTGGTGACCGCCACCGTCTCGGCCTTGCCTTTAATGAAATGGTCAAAAACGGCGAACTGAAAGCACCGGTTGTGATCGGCCGCGACCATCTGGATTCCGGTTCTGTGGCTTCGCCAAACCGCGAAACAGAAGCGATGAAAGACGGCTCTGATGCTGTATCCGACTGGCCGCTGCTCAATGCCCTGCTCAACACCGCATCCGGTGCCACATGGGTATCGCTGCATCACGGCGGCGGCGTTGGCATGGGCTTCAGCCAGCATGCAGGCATGGTGATCTGTGCTGACGGTACCGATGATGCTGCCCGCCGCCTTGAGCGCGTGCTGTGGAATGACCCTGCAACCGGTGTGATGCGTCATGCCGATGCCGGTTATGACATTGCAGTCGACTGCGCCAGGGAACAGGGTCTGCGTCTGCCGGGCATTCTCGGCAATTAAAATCTGATTACAAAGGCAGCCTGCGAGGAGGCTGCCTTTCTTTTTCACATTTCCGGCTTTGGGAGAGGCCGTAACAGACAAGGGCAAAACAGCTTCTGAGATTACGGAATCTCCTTCTGCATGAATAACAATAATCAGGGGTCATCATGTCAGATATAACTGTTGGCAGCAGCGGCGGTTCGCGCGGCTCAGCTGCATTCAAACTGATCTTTTTCAGTTTTCTCGGTATCTTTTTCTTCTTCGTTCCGGTCACCATCGGCGGAAAATCCACAATCCTGCTCGACCATGCTGCGACAGCAGTTGCGGTGCAATTGCGTCCTGTCGCACTGACCTTCGTCTGTCTTTTGATTGCCTATGGTGCGCTCAGCCCGTTTATCCGTGGCACATGGAACAAAAACCTGACGGAAAGCATTTTCTCCGTGCTGCGTGTGCTGGGGTTGGTACTCACCGGCATGTATCTCGCCGGTGTCGGGCCGGAACTGCTGTTCACACCGGATATGCTGCCGTTTCTCTTTGACAAGCTTGTCCTCTCCGTCGGCCTGATCGTGCCGATTGGCGCCTTGGCGCTGGCGTTTCTGATCGGTTACGGATTGCTGGAATTTACCGGCGTCATCGTACAGCCGGTAATGCGTCCGATCTGGCGTACACCGGGCTGGTCAGCCATTGATGCGGTGGCTTCTTTTGTTGGCAGCTATTCGCTGGCACTGCTGATTACCGACCGTGTATATCGCGAAGGCAAATATACCGCGCGTGAAGCGGCAATTATTGCCACCGGCTTCTCGACGGTTTCAGCAACTTTTATGATTATCGTCGCCAAAACGCTTAATCTGATGGATGCGTGGAACCTGTATTTCTGGACAACCTTCTTTGTGACCTTCATCGTTTCCGCAATTGCTGCGCGTCTCTGGCCGCTGGCACAAATGGACCATCCGGAAACCCGCGACACACCGCTACCGGAAGGTAAGTCCCGCTTGGCAACCGCGATCAATGTCGGTCTCGAACAGGCTGAAAAAGCGCCGCACATTCTGCCGATGCTGCGTGCAACTTTTATCGATGGTCTGCGCATGGCTTCGATGATCCTGCCAAGCATTATGGCCGTTGGCCTGCTGGGTCTGCTCGCCTCGAAATATACGCCGCTCTTCGACGTGCTGGGGCTGGCGCTTTATCCTTTCACATGGCTGGCACAATTGTCGGAGCCAATGCTGGCAGCGAAATCCGTGGCAGCCGGTCTTGCTGAAATGTTCCTGCCTGCCATCCTGCTGAAAGATGCCGATGTGGCGCTCAAATTCGTAGCTGCAGTGGTTTCTGTCTCGCAGGTACTGTTTCTCTCGGCATCCATTCCTTGTGTGCTGGCAACTTCAATTCCGCTCAAATTCCGTGATCTGATTGTGATCTGGTATATCCGCACAGCGCTCAGCATTCTGCTGACAGCGCCGGTGGCGCTCTGGGCGGTTTCCAACGGCTGGTTACAATAAATGCAGCTTCTCAAAAATCATCAGCACCGCCGGATGCCGTGGAAAAACGGCGGCGGTGTTACCGTTGAAATTGCGGTTTTTCCAGAGGATGCGTCAGTCGATAATTTCGACTGGCGTATCAGCACCGCAACGGTAGCCGGTGACGGGCCGTTTTCGGTCTTTACCGGCATCGACCGCACTTTATCCGTGCTTGAAGGCGACGGGATTACCCTGTCCGTCGAAGGTCTGGCAGATCAGGAACTGAAAGGTGAAACACCGCCTTTCTCCTTCCCTGCCGACAGTCCGACCAGTGCGAAATTGCTCGGCTCAGCCATCACCGATCTGAATGTGATGACACGGCGCGGGCGCTTTACGCATCAGGTCAGCCGTTATGGGGTTACAAAACCTGTCAGTCTGTCTTTGAGCGGAACAACCGTGCTGGTCTTCTGCAGCAAAGGTACTGTGCAAGCCGGAGGTACACAGCTTGAGGCCAATGATTGTCTGCGGTTTGAGCACTGCAACAATACAGAACTTCAGCTTTCCGGCAATGGCACAGTCTTTGTGATTGTGCTCAATCCGGCCTGATCTTCCAGCCATGTTTTGCAGGTTGCAAGCATCGTGTTCACGGGCTGGTCGCAGGACAGTAGCAATGTCACCGGTTCACCTTGCGGGATTTCAAAACTGGCCAGTTGCGAAATGAGTAAAGATGCGGGCATGAAATGCCCGTGTCTCGCCTGCATTCTCGCAGCAATAATGTCAGGGTCGCAGATCAGACAGATGAAATATAACGGCTCACCGGTCTGCTCACGCAGCAAATCCCGATAAGACTTTTTAAGCGCGGAACAACTCGCCACCGCGCCCTCTGACTGGTTTGAAAGAGCCGCTGCAATGGCTTGCAGCCAAGGCAGGCGATCCGCATCATTGAGTGGCTGACCGGCCTGCATTTTCGCAATATTGCTTTGCGGATGCAGATCATCCCCCTCAATAAAGGACAATCCCAGAACCTGCGCCAAAGCTGAAGCCAGTGTTGATTTGCCGGAACCGGAAACGCCCATCACTATAATTCGCACCGGTTCCGCCTCTCTGCTCAAATGCTTGTATTAAGGCAGGAAATCATTGGTAAAATAGCTCGAAAAGTCCGGTTTTTCCTGCAACACGGCACCTTCTTTATCATAGAGAATGCCTGCCTTAAACAGGAACTCACCCAAGGCCAGCATGGTTTCCGGTCGCATTTTACCGATTGTACCGTTACTATCGCGCAGGAAATGCCCGTCATTCAGAGCTTTCAGCGAGGCGCGGATGAGCTTGTCATCGGTCAGCACATCCTGATTACCGCGAATGAGAATATCGGCTGCTTCATCGGGATGATCCGCTGCAAAAGCAAATCCGCGTTGCGTGGCACTTAAAAATTCCTTTGCCGTTTCCGGATTGTCTTTGAGATATGTGCCGGAGGAAACCAGAAGGGTGGTATGCTGATCCGGTATACCGTAATCCGAATAGCGGAACGCCCGCTGCTTCACACCTTCCAGCTCGTTTTTCACCCCTTCCCATGTGGCGATTTCCAGCGTGAAATCCACGGCACCATTGGCCAGCGCCTCATAGGCCGAGGTGCCCAGTGTCACAATTTCAAACTCACCTTTGCCACCATCGGCACGGATCAGGGTTTCAATCAGCTTGCGCTCCCAATTGGAGCCGAAACCGGCATAGGTTTTGCCGTCGAGATCTTTCGGCGACTGAATATCCTGCCGGTCATCCATAAACACCAGGCGACCGGTTTCGTGCTGCACCACGGCATAGGTGCCGACAAGATCAGCACCCGCAGTGCGCTGCGCAAACAGGCCGGTAGAGCCGACAATACCGAAATCCGCCGCACCATTGGCAACCAGCAATCCGGCCGATGTGTCGGAATAAGGCAGGATCGTTACATCCAGTCCGGCGTCTTTGTAAAAGCCCTGATCGCGGGCAATGAACATGCCGATATGATTGGTATTCACCGTCCAGTCGAGGGCGACAGTCACCTTCGCCGGATCTTTGGCAAATGCAGTTATTGGTAAAACGCTCATCGCGCCAGACAGAGCCAGTGCGGAAAGCAGGCGACGACGGTTCAAAATTGCCATGGTCATATCCTTATGAATAAAGCATTTCCAGCAAAAGTGGAAACCGGTTTTGCGTAGGATAATTCGTAAAAACAAACAGTTAGAGCGGTTTCAACATTTAAGTCATAGCTGGAACCGCTCTTAGTAGGAGTTCAAGAATTTCAGCTTCCAGTGCGGCAGCTTTTTCCAATGCGGTTTTGTGCAGTGAACCCCGTCTGGGGCGCGGCAGATCGACGGTCACCTCATGCACAACCCTGCTTGGTCGCGCCGACAACACATAAATTCGGTCTGAGAGATACACCGCTTCGCGCACATCATGGGTGATCAGCAAAGCCGTCCAACGATAGCTCTGCCACATGCTTTCCAGCCAGTGCTGCATTGAAGCACGGGTCAAGGCATCAAGCGCACCAAATGGTTCATCCAGCAGCAGCATTTTACGTTGCTGAATAACGGTTCGCAGCAAGGCTGCCCGCTGGCGCATACCGCCCGATAATTCCGCCGGATAAGCCTGCTCGAAACCGGCAAGGCCGAATTCCTTAAACAGCGGTTCGGCTAATTTGCGGGCATCCTTGCGGCTCATGCCCTGCACTTCCAGCCCCGGCGTGGCATTATCAATCATCCGCCGCCACGGCATCAAAGCATCACGCTGCGGCATGAACGCAAAGGCATCGCCTGATTGTGCTAATGGCGCGCCGTCAAAGATGATGCGCCCCTGCGAGAGCTGTTCCGCACCCGTCAACAGATTGAAAATTGTAGTTTTTCCGGCTCCTGACGGCCCCAGAACCGAGACAAACTCGCCCTCCGCCACATGCAGCGAAATATCCCGTAGCACCTCCAGCGAGCCGAAAGATTTAGCGACAGATTGCAATTGCAGACGTGTCATTACTCTGCACCCCGCTCTGTTTTCAGCCACGGGGCGATCCATTTTTGTATCAGAAAAGTCAGACCAAACAGGCTTAATGTCAGCGTCGCGCTGATGAATACCGCTGCCAGCACCAGATCAGGCCGGAAATTGTTTTTAGCATTAAGAATATAAATGCCTAAGCCTTTGAAAGCACCCGCATATTCAGCAAATATCGCACCAACGACTGCATAGGTAATTGAAATGCGTAGGCCTGCGAAAAAATAAGGCAAAGCTGACGGAATGCGCGCTAACCGGAAGATCGTCCATCTGCCTGCACCCATTGATGACAGCAAATGCTCTATCTCTTTATCTGTCGAGGCATAGCCCTGCACCAGTGCCACCAGCATAGGGAAAAAGGTGACTAGAGAGACCAGCAGAATTTTCGGCAACAGACCAAAGCCAAACCACAGTACAATCAGTGGTGCAATGGCGATCAGCGGCAGGGTCTGGCTAATGATGAAAACCGGAAACAGCGCTCGCCGCAGCCAGATATAGCGGTCAATCAAAACGGAGAGCAGACAAGCGGTAATCACGGAACAGCTGAACCCAATCAGCGAGGCACGGATTGTCGGCAGGGTATTATCCCATAAAGCCTGACGATGCAGAAACATCTGCTGCAAAATCCGGCTCGGTGCCGGCAATACGGACGGTGCAATACCGGACAGCGCAACATAGCTTTCCCAGAACAAAAAGACTGCACCGACAGACAAGATTGCAGGAAGAACTCTGAACAGATGAGCCGATGACTTGCGTACAGATTGCGGGCAATCTGCAGCGGCAGTTTGATAAACAGACATGATAAAATTCCGGTGACAAGAATACGGGTGAAACTTGCAAAGAAATTCTTCAGGTCAGCCGGAAATACGCCGCCGGAATTACAGTGACAAAAGAAGTGGAAATTTGTGCGCCAGAAATCATGGTCCGCCTCGCTCCGCTAGTATTACCCAGATCAGCTTTAGAGTCCGCCAGTTTGACACTAGCATCTCAGCCCCGGCACTACGGAGCCCCCCTGTGGATGCGCGAGATTAAGCACATATTGCAGTCGTTTGAAAGAGCATAAATTAAAACGGCGCATGTGATTGCTCACATGCGCCGTTTCATGAGATCTGTCAGAACAGATTATTTCTTCACTTCAGCAGCCACTGTATCCAGTGCCTTGGCAAAAGCGCCGACCATTTCATCAACCTGTTTTTCATTGATGATCAGCGGCGGGCAGAACGCAACAGTGTCCAGCATGTTGCGGCAGATAACACCGTTGTTGAGCAGCGCATTATTTGCCATCAAACCGAGATTACCGGCTTTTTCAAGCGGTTCTTTGGTCTGCTTGTCAGCAACAAGTTCAACCGCTGCGATCAGGCCTTTACCGCGGACTTCACCCACCAACGGATGATCAGCCAGTTCACGCAGACGCTTCTGCATATGTGCACCGACGTTGCGGGCATTATCGACCAGATTATTTTCTTCAATAATCTTGATATTTTCATTGGCAACAGCAGCAGCCACCGGATGTGCACCGCCGGTATAACCATGGCCGAAAGTACCGATACGGTTGCTTTCATCAGCCAGAGGTTCAAACACCTTATCATTCACCAATAGTGCCGAAATCGGCAAGTAAGAAGAAGATAGCTGCTTGGAGAACACCATAATATCCGGCTGCATTTTGAAGGTTTCTGTACCGAACATATTGCCGGTACGGCCGAAACCGCAGATTACTTCATCCGCAATCAGCAGAATGTCGTATTTCTTCAGAACAGCCTGAATTTTACCCCAATAGCTGTCCGGCGGCACAACAACACCACCGGCACCCATGATCGGCTCACCGATGAATGCGGCAATCGTTTCAGGGCCTTCTGCAAGGATCATCGCTTCCAGATCAGCAGCCATACGGTCTGTGAACTGCTCTTCCGTTTCGCCCGGCAGCGCTTCACGCCAGTAATGCGGGCAGGATGTGTGCAGAATATTAGCAATCGGCAGATCAAAGGACATCTGGTTTGCAGGCAGACCGGTAAGGCTTGCTGCAGCAATGGTCACACCATGATAGCCGCGCTTACGGCTGATGATCTTTTTGCGCTGCGGCTGACCGAGTGCATTGGAGCGGTACCACAGCATTTTAATCGCGGTATCATTGGCCTCGGAGCCGGAATTGGTGAAGAACGCCTTGCTCATCGGCACCGGTGCCATGGTCACCAGCTTTTCTGCCAGATCGATCACCGGACCATGCGATTTATGGCCGAAATTGTGATAATAAGGCAGTTTCTGCATCTGTTTGGTGGCAGCATCAACAAGACGCTGTTCCGAGAAGCCGACACCTACGCTCCACAGACCGGCCAGACCTTCAATATAGCGCTTGCCATTGTTGTCCTCGACATAGATCCCGTCACCTTTTTCAAGGATCATCGGTCCGATTTCCTGATGACGACGCGCATTCGTGTAAGAATGAAGGTGATACTGAATGTCACGCGCTTCAGGTGAATTCGGCTGCTTATCCATAGTTCCCTACCTGGTTTTACTCCAGAACGGCCTGATCTCCCGAACAGGATACCGTTCATCGCTTTGCTCGGCGCAGCTTTTCACACAAAAACATTGCTGTTTTTTGCTTAAAACTACTCTGAAATTTCTCCGTTGAAGCGATGATCTGAAATAAAATCCCGCCTCCCATTTGATGCATCATGTTTTTTATATAATAGTTTGTCAAGCATATCGCCGCGTCCAATTTATTGTTGCGACAGGCCTGATAAACAGCGTAATCAATAACACTGCCGTGATTATATTCATGGTTATGATGAGTCATTTTATTCAGAACATTTCCGGCAAAACAGGGCCGGATTTGGAGTGAGATCATAAAAACAGAACAGTTCGCTCACTGCGGGGGACATATCTTGCATGAATGGCATTTCAGAACTTCAGACGCTTGAACACCATAATCTCGGCGAAATCGTCTATCGCAAACTCTCTCAGGCGCTGATGCGCGGACAATTTGCACCCGATACGCGGCTGACCATTCGTGAACTGGCAGCATCACTGGGAACCAGTGTCACGCCGGTGCGCGACGCATTGCTGCGACTTATTCAGGACGAAGCGCTGATTCAGAAAACACCGCGGGATATCCGCGTACCGGTGCTGGATCAGAAAAAATATGAAGAAATCCGTTCCATCCGCGTGCGTCTTGAAGGACTGGCCGCCAGACAGGCCGCACAACAGGCAGGTAAAAAGGACATCGCCCGCCTGTGGAAACTGGTCGAAGATAATGACAAGGCAATGAAAAAACAGCTCTGGGGCGATGCCTTGGCGATGAACCATATTTTTCATTCGGCCCTGGTGGAAGTCGCGGCCATGCCGGTGCTCAATTCCATCATCAACCGGCTGTGGCTGCAAATGGGGCCACTGATTGCCGATGCCTATAAACATGGCGGACGTGCAATGATTGATGACCATTATAAAATTGTGCAGGCAATAGAAAATCGTGATGCAGATGCAGCGGAAGCAGCAATCGCCCATGATATTCTGACAGCCAGTGACCTGATTATCAGTCGCATCCGTTTACACAGTCCGGACAGCTGATCCACAGTCTTATCAGGCATAACGATTTGCCCCGGCAAAATCCTGACAATTCATTTGCCGGTTATGCACAATCAGCGGATTTATTATTACAAATCGTTAAGCTTGGTAAAAAAATGGTTTTCTTGCTTTTTTTCATCGCCAAGCTGTGACAAGACTGCAAACACGGCATGACAGCCGGTGTTTGTCAGGAGCGTATCTATCTCTCCGGTGTCTTGATTTTATCGCATTGTTGCGCACATCCGGTAAAAATACCGGGCGGGTGCGGCAATGCTCCGGCTGTTATTTATATTTCAGGGATATTGCCATTTCATGACTGTGCTGTTTTTGCGTCTGGCAACGTTGAGCATAACGCTTCCGGCTCTCGCGTCCTGTGTCGCTGTCGGCCCCGACTATCAGACTCCGTCCACTTTATTGCCTGCTTCATGGAGCGGACAAAAATCTGCACCAGCCAAACCGGCGCAGCTTGCACAATGGTGGAAACGCTTCAATGATCCGGTGCTGGACAATCTCATCGGACAGGCTGTGCAAGGCAATAATGATGTTGCACTGGCAAAAGCCAAAATCCGCGAAGCTCGTGCATCCTATCAACAAGCAGGCGGCGCGTTATACCCTGTGCTTGACGGCTCAGGCAGTGCGAAACGTTCCAAGAGCGGCGACAGCGGTGAAAGCACCGGTCTCACTGCCGGTCTGAACACCAGCTGGGAGCTTGATCTTTTCGGTGCAAATCTCCGCTCCGTTGAAGCCGCACGCTATGGTCTGGATGCTGAGCAGGAAAATATGCATGCGGTTCTGGTTACCATGATCGGTGACATTGCCAGCAACTATGCGGAATTGCGCGGATTGCAGGCACGCATTGCGCTGACTGAACGCACCGTAAAATCTCAGCGTAAAACCGCTGAACTGACCCGTGCACGGTTTAATGCCGGTGATATTTCTGAAGTTGATCTGGCTAATGCAGAAGGCCAGACCAGCAGCACGGAAGCGCAAATTCCGGAACTGAAAACCGCCTATGCCAAGAGCCTGCATCGCCTGTCGGTACTGACCGGTCAAGCGCCGACTGCGCTGACCGCTACGCTTGAGAAACCGAAACCGGTTCCTGCGGTTCCGGCGATCGTGACAGCCGGTATTCCCGCTGATCTGCTGCTAAACCGCCCTGACTTACGCGTTGCAGAGCGTAATTATGCGCGCTCCACAGCTGTGATCGGTCAGAGACAGGCAGCGCTCTATCCGAGTGTCAGCCTCACCGGTAATATCAGCACCGCGGGTGCGCGGATCGGCGATCTCGGAAAAGGCTCGACAATCAGCTGGGGTTTTGGCCCGAGCCTGACCGTTCCGCTGTTTAAAGGCGGGCAACTCAATGCCGCGGTCGATGCTGCGAAAGCCAGTCGCGATCAGGCCTTTATCAGCTATCGCAAGGCCATTCTTACCGCTTTGGAAGAAGTGGAAAATGCCAGTGTGTCACTTAATCAGCGGCGTATTCAATATGCCAAGACACAAAAAGCCGTGCAATCTTACCGGCGGGCAACGGAGCTTTCCCGTGCGCTCTACCAGAGCGGCTCAACAAGTTTCCTTGATCTGCTGACATCCGAGCGTTCACTCTATTCGAATGAAGGCAGCCTGATTCAACTCAGGGTCAGCCTGTTGCAGGACTATATCAACCTGCAAAAAGCACTGGGTGGCGGCTGGGACGGAACCATTATAACGGACAAAGCTGAAATTCAGGACGGCTATACAGGGCCGCATCTCGTAACCCAAAAAAGAATACCCTGATATGAAGATTCAGGCTGATGAGGTATAGATGAACGGTAGTTCCAAAAAGAAACGCGGTTTTGCTAAAAAATGGCTCTTCTGGTTGCTTGCAATCGCAGGACTGGCTGCTGTTCTCTATTACTTCACTGCGGATTATTTCAAAACTGAAACCCCGCAGATCATGACTTATACAGTGCGCAAGGGTGATATTGAAACCACAGTCCTTGCCACCGGCATTCTCAAACCTGCACGACTGGTGGCAGTGGGTGCACAGGCTTCCGGCCGTGTGCTGAGCCTCAATGTTAAAGCCGGACAGCTGGTGAAAAAAGACAACCTGATTGCCCAGATTGATGCCACCACCCAGCAGAATGATCTGCGGAAGGCGAAAGCGGAAGAAGTCCGCAATCAGGCAGACCGCGAAGATAAAATCGCCCAGCTGGAGCTAACCAAACAAGATCTGACCCGCCAACAGCAGATGGTGTCGCGCAATGCAATTTCGCGCGCCGATTATGACAAGGCCGTCAAAGCCGTTAAATCTGCCGAAGCGCAGATCGCATTAAGCGATGCGCAGATTGTAGTCTCGAAAATTGCCGTTGAAACGGCTGAAGCCAATCTCGGCTATACGCAAATCCGTGCGCCGATTGACGGCACAATTCTGGCAACTGTTGTGCAGGAAGGCCAGACGGTTAATGCTGTGCAATCAGCACCGACCATTGCTATTATCGGCCAGCTCGACACCATGACTGTTGAGGCCGATATTTCTGAAGCCGATGTTGTAAATGTCAAAGAAGGACAGGATCTTTACTTTACGATACCCGGCCAGAGTAACAAGCGTTACACAGCTAAATTGCAAATTCTGGAACCCGCGCCGCAATCCATCGTCAGCGACAAGAGCTTTGGCGGTACCAGTGCGGCCAGCAGCAGCACCAGCACAGCCTCGGCCATTTATTACAAGGGCATTTTTGACATTGCCAATCCTGACGGCGTGCTGAAAACCTATATGACCGCTGAAATTCATATTATTCTGGGGCAGGCTGATAATGTTTTGCTGATCCCTTCCACCGCGCTTTCCGAACCGGATGAAAAAGGCAAAATCACGGTGCGGGTGATGGAGCCGAACGGAACTATCAGCGAAAAACCGGTCGAAACCGGCCTGAATGACAAGGTGATGGTTGAGATCATCTCCGGTCTGAAAGAAGGTGAGAAAATCGTAACCGGAGATGGTGCCGGCGGACCTGCAGTTCCGCGCAGCCGTCGTGGCCGCTCCATAAGGTTCTGATGATGGATAAGCCGTTAATTACCTTAGAGCATCTTTATCGCCATTATCCTTCAGGGGACGGTTTCACCACTGTGCTGAAAGATGTCAATCTGACAATCGGCCATGGTGAAATGGTGGCGATTGTCGGTGCTTCCGGCTCCGGCAAGTCCACTCTGATGAATATTCTGGGCTGTCTCGACAGACCTTCTGAAGGCAAATATTTCATCTCGGGACGAGAAACTTCCGACCTTGATGCCGATGAACTCGCCCAGCTGCGGCGCGAGCATTTCGGCTTCATTTTTCAGCGCTATCATCTGCTTAATGAGCTGAGTGCTGTCGGCAATGTTGAAATTCCCGCAATCTATGCCGGTCAAAACCGTGAAGACCGGCAGGAGCAGGCCGTTCACATACTCGACCGGCTCGGCATGGGAGACAGGACTCATCACCGCCCCGGCCAGCTTTCAGGCGGTCAGCAGCAACGCGTTTCTATCGCCCGTGCGCTGATCAATAATGCCGATGTTATTCTGGCCGATGAGCCGACCGGTGCTCTGGACAGCCACAGCGGTGAAGAAGTTCTCAAAATTCTTGAGGAGCTGCATCGCGAAGGCAAAACGATCATTATTGTGACTCATGACCGTAATGTCGCCGCACGCGCGCAGCGAGTTATTGAAATCAGTGACGGGGAAATTATCTCCGACACCACCCGTGATGACAAGGCTGCAACCGCGCAGGCACCTGAGAGCGATATTGCGACTACTACGAGTGCAGGCAAAGGCGGACACTCATCGCTGGGCACATTGGCCGACCGTTTCAGCGAAGCTTTTTTAATGGCACTGCGCTCGATGAATGCGCACCGGCTGCGCACTTTTCTGACAATGCTTGGTATTATTATCGGGATTGCTTCGGTTGTTTGTGTTGTGGCACTCGGCAAAGGCTCACAAAAGCAGGTGCTCGACCAGATCAGCAGTCTCGGCACCAATACGCTGGAAATTTTCCCCGGACGCGGATTTGGCGACCGTATGTCTGCCCGCATTACCACTTTGACGATTGATGATGCAAACCAGCTTGCCAAACAACCCTATATTATGGCTGCAACGCCAACGGTTTCCACACCGGCAACAGCGCGTTTTGGCGGCGTGGAAGCAAATGCCCTGATTAACGGCGTCAGCGACCAGTATTTTGTCACCCGTGGCAGTAAGATTGCTGAAGGGCGCTTTTTTGACGAGCAAAGCGTTCAGGATATCGCGCTGGATGCGGTAATTGACGAGAATACGCGCAAAACTCTGTTTGCAAATTTCCACGGCAGTCCGGTCGGTCAGATTGTCATTCTTAAAAATGTGCCGGTCAGAATTGTCGGTATCATGCAGCCGGAACAGGGCGGTTTTGGCTCCAGTGAAAACCTGTCCATCTATCTGCCCTATACCACAGTGCAGACCCGTATGACCGGCTCACGCGTTTTGCGCAGCCTCACACTGCGCATCAGCGATGACACATCTCCTGAGCTGGCAGAAAAGGCTGTCACGGCTTTTCTGATCCAGCGACATGGCGAAGAGGATTTCACGATCCTGAACACCAATGATATCCGCAAAACTATCACCAGCACCACACAGGCACTCACATTGCTGGTCTCAGCCATCGCGCTGATTTCATTGCTGGTTGGCGGTATCGGCGTGATGAATATTATGCTGGTTTCCGTGTCAGAGCGGATCAATGAAATCGGTGTGCGGATGGCTGTCGGCGCAAGGCGCAGCGATATATTGCAGCAGTTTCTGATCGAAGCTGTGCTTGTATGCCTGATCGGCGGTTTTCTGGGCATCATGGTAGCTATGGGCTTCGGCTGGTTGTTCAGACAATTCAATACGCCGTTTGAGCTGATCTATTCGCCATTCTCAATCATCGCCGCATTTATCTGCTCAAGTCTGATCGGTATTTGTTTCGGCTTCCTGCCCGCGCGCAATGCCTCCAAGCTTGATCCGGTGGCCGCTCTTGCCCGCGACTGATTTTCCGCGATCACCTTTGCTTGCAAAGGTGATCCTGCAATCATCATTCGCCGATCATCACTTCAAAAAATGAAAATTTCACAAGATTTTTTATATAATAAAAAATCAAGATCCCAAAATATGTAAATATAATTATTCTGGTAAAAATATATATTCTATATTTTTACCATGAATTTAAATCTTATCGTCTGGAAATAAACAAAATAAATCAATGGTTTGAGTTGTATTTTTACTACATTATTTTGATTGAATTGAAAATATATTTAAATCTCATGCTTTCAAAAGGAGACATTGCGTGAAAAATAAATTTTTACTTTTAACTGCTGCGATTTTCATTTCCAATATCCATATTTCTCATGCAGCCGATGTCGTTTACAATAGTCCTGAAGCCCCCGCCTATGATGAAGCCTCCATCTGGGGCGGCGCCTATATCGGCGGTCAGGTCGGTTATAATTGGGCAAAATCCAAAGTCAGCTTTGATAATAACGATAGCTCAATAAATGCCAGCCCTGCCGGTTTTATCGGCGGTATTTATGCCGGTTATAACTGGGAATTTTCCAATGCTTATCTGTTTGGTATTGAAGGCGATATTAATTATGCGGATTTAAGCAAGACAACTGTGTTAACCGGCCCCAATAATGAAATTACTTTTACGCCGCGGGTTGAGTTCGAGGGGGCTGTTCGTGCCCGTTTCGGTGTCAATTATGAGCGCTGGCTGCCTTATATTGCCGGTGGTCTGAGTGTGGCAAGAGTAAAGGATACATTTACCATTCAGGATGCAAGAGTACGCGATTCTCTTGAACAGACTGATACCCGTATCGGTTTTACAATCGGCGCAGGTGTTGATTATGCACTGACCAATAATTTGTTGTTACGTGCTGAATATCGCTACGCAGATTACGGTAAAAGAACGCTTGGCGATGATGATGACGGCGTCCGGGGCAAGCTGACAACCAACAATGTTCGTCTTGGTATAGCCTATAAATTCTGAGAATTAGCCCCGGAATCTTCGCAAGAAGATTCCGGGGCTTTAATCCGGTGCTGTCATGGAATTAAAGCTGACGCAGAGGTCAAGGCTCCGGTGAAGATGGCAACATTGTATCACGCCAGTCACCGATAAAACGCTGCCTGCGCATCTGATCCTGCGCCGCGAGCAAGGAAGGTCCGATCCGTATCGGCCTGCCAATACCCGATGTCAGCAAAGAAGCCGGCGCATCAATATCAGGTGGCGGCACGCCATCCCACGGAAAAGAGATACCTTCCTGTAAGGCAACAGCTTTTCCTTGCGGTGAAAGCAGATAATCGAGAAAGTCTTCTCCGAGACGGTAGTTTTTTGCATAACGCGGCAACAAGACACCCCTGCTGAGAATATGTGTATAATCCCGCATCATTGTAATACGCAATTTGGGGTTCCGCTTTTGCGCGGCATAGGCATAAGAGCCCAGAATATTATAGCCGATATAAAGCTCGCCCTTTTCCAATCTGCTGAGCACATCATTATTGCAACAATATAATGCGCTCTCTGTCCGACTCATACTTTCCAGCAACCGCCCGTAGGTCGCTGATGCCTGCTGCGCATCAAGAAAAGCAAGCAAATAGCCTATGCCGGATGTCCGCAAATCATAGGTACCGACACGGCGGAAATAATAATCATTTTTCCTGCGCAGCAGATCGGCAAGTTCGCCATGTGTTTCGGCCATCTCATCCGGCGCAACATAATCGCTGTTATAAACCAGAACCGCCGGTTCAAAAGTGAAACCATAAACTTCATTGCGCCACTCAGTCCACTCAGGAACATTGATCGTATATTGTGACTGATAGGATCGGGCACATCCGTCATTGGCGAGTTTCACCAGATGATCGACCGAAGATGATAAAATAACATCCGCAAAGGATGTCTTAGCCATGCAGGCCGCATCCGCATCTTCGTAAAGATCATTGGTTACACGATCATTATAGGCCACAGCTATATCCGGTCTTTGCCTTTGAAAATCCCTGATTAAAGGCGCAATCGCCGCTGTATCCATTGCTCCGCTGATTTGCAGGCGCTCTGTTTCCGGTTTTAGCGCAGGAAACAGACTGAATGTCCCCTCGGAAGCACTGACAGGAGATGCAACACTTGTCACAAACCAAACGGCCAGCACAAATAATCTCAAGGCCTGATATTTGCTCATCATGTGTCCTGCCCCAGCGGAATATCCAGAATGACACAGAAATTGCTATGCGCGGTTTTCTCCCTGAAGCGGATCAGACCGCTATGGGCGGTTGCAACTTCCGAAGCGATGGCAAAGCCCAGACCGGAATTACCCTCATGCGGTTTCGACGTCATGAAGCGCTCAACAACATGATGCCATTTTTCAGGCGGGATACCATCCCCGTCATCAGAGACTTCCACCAGAGCACGGCCGTTTTCTGCGGCAACCCTGACCGCAAGTTCGGCCTTACTGCCATGGCGCAGGGCATTATCGATAATATTGGCAATTGCCTCGCGCAGACTGACAATATCCCCCGCTACCGGCACTTGCTTTTGCGCAGCCTCGAATGACACCACAATATCAGGATTAACTGTCACCGGCACCGCCATGCGGAAAGCCTGTCTGGCAACAATGACCAGATCTGTCTTTTCCAGATGCACTGTCCCTGCCCTGTGAATGACCATGGCATGGTTGAGTAATTGTCCTGTCAGTCTTGATAATTCCGCGATGCGAACGCGCATACGTTGCAGGGAATGTTGCGCATTTGCCGGCAGAGTTTCGGTTTCCAGCATATCCGCCTGTGCAGCCAGAGCTGTCAGCGGCGTGCGTATCTGATGTGCCGCATCGGCAATAAAGCGCTGCAGAAGTATCACCCTTTGGTCAAGCCGGTTCATAAAATGATTGATCGAACCGATAAACGGCTTCATCTCGGTCGGTATATCAAGATCAAGCGGGGTCAGATCCTGCGGATCACGTTTATGCAGCGCGCTGCCAAGCGCCGCCACGGGTTGCAGCGAATAGCGTATTGCCAGAATTCCGGCGATCAGCGCCAGAAAACTCATCAGAATAACGAGCAAAATAGCACGGCTGGTAATTTCCTGTGTCAGCACATTTCTGGCTTCAGTCGTTTGCGCCACCAGCACATATGCCCATCCGGATAAAGGCGGATCCGACAAAACACGGGAGACAACCACCAGACGCACAGGCGTGTCGCGATAAACATCATTGAGAAAAACAGGCCCCGTCCGCGCCGCAGTATAATCAATATAACCGGCCAGATCGCGATAACCCGTCAGAGTTTGCCCTTCCGTATCAATCAGGCGGTAAAAGATACGGTCTTCCTGTGAAAATCCCAGCAATTCAAAGGCCGAAACCGGAAGACTTGCATTCAGCTTGCCATCCTCGATGGACAGGCTGCCGGCCATTTGCAAAGCAGCACCGAGCAGCAGCCGGTCATAGGTCTGGCTGGCAGCACTGCGCCCGTAATACCGTGCAGCGGTGATAAGCAATGCCGCGCCGATAATCAGAATAATCGTGACCCGCAGAACCAGCCTGCCAAAAAGCGAATGCTCACGTGCCATTATCTGCGACCATCTGGTAGCCGATGCCCCGCTGCGTAATGATCCTGACGCGCGCTCCCTCAATCTTTTTTCTCAGACGGCTGATATAAAGCTCAACAGCATTGCTGTTCACCTCTTCATCAAAACCGTAGAGATGATCCATCAACTCACCCTTACTGAATAACCGCCCGGGTCTTGAGAGCAGCAATTCCAGTATTGCGATTTCACGCCTTTTCAGCTGAATTTCTTTTGTACCAACCGAGACCGAACGGCTTTGCCGGTCAAGAATAAGGTCGCCGCAGGTGATAAGATTTGTGGCACCACCGTTTTTGCGACGTAACAGCACCCTGATACGGGCTTCAAGCTCACGAAAATCAAAGGGCTTCACCAGATAATCATCCGCGCCGATATCCAGCGCACCAACACGGTCTTCAACCTCGGAACGCGCCGTCAAAATCAGCACCGGCGTCATATTACCGGTCTTACGGATATGTTTCAGTATCTCGAAACCGTTCATGCCTGGCAGCATAACGTCGAGAATAACCAGATCATATTCGGTAAAGCCGAGAATTTCAGCAGCCGCAGCGCCGTCTGTTTGCCAGTCAATCAGGTGACCGGTTTTTTGCAGACGCTGGCTGATTGCCTCCCCGACATCAGTTGTGTCTTCCACCAAAAGAATACGCATGATGCCGAGTTAACATGAGAAAAGCGCAGTACACAAGAACACGAAAATCTATTTTCGGTGACAGTCTCATGACAGGTTCATATGGAAGTTTCGCCCGATCACAGACTGGGAGGAATGTCTGTGATGCCGGTTACTGCGGTCTCCGCACCGCGATGTAAAATTGCCGGTTGTCGTTCAGATGTTGCGAGGAGCCGCCAGGAGAGCGGATGAGAGGGAGCGCATATGAAATATCTGTTTATTGGTGCACTGGCCGTTACCGGAGTGGCTTTCACTGCGGGCGCAGGTGCTCAGGCTGAACCGTCAAAGCCGGAATGTCTCGCGGGGGCGAAGCCAGGCGGCGGCTTTGATCTGACCTGCCGTCTGGCAGCAAATGCACTGCTGGCAACAAAAACAATCAATAAACCAATGGCTGTCACCTATATGGAAGGCGGCGTCGGTGCGGTTGCTTATAATCATGTCATCAGCAAACGCGCAGCCGATAATAATATGATCGCAGCAGCCTCCACCGGCTCGGCACTGCTGATCGCACAGGGCAAATTCGGCAAATATGATGAAAGTTCAGTCCGCTGGCTTGGTGCTCTCGGCACAGATTACGGTGTGCTGGTTGTGGCAGCAGATTCCCCTTATAAAAACCTTCAGGAGCTGATTGCCGCCTATAAAGAGAACCCTTCTGACTTTGCCATTGCTGGCGGCGGTGCTGTCGGCTCGCAGGACTGGATGAAAGGTTCGCTGCTGGCTAAAAATGCAGGTCAGGATCCGAAACAAATGCGCTATGTCGCGCTTGAGGGTGGCGGCGCGGTACTGACTGCTCTGGAAGGCGGTCATGTCAAAGTCGGCGCCGGTGATGCTGCAGAAATGTCGAAGCATCATGCCGCAGGTAAAGTGCGCATTCTTGCGGTGATGGCACCGGAGCGTCTGCCGGGTGATCTCAAAGATGTTGCAACGGCTCGCGAACAGGGCGTTGAAATCGACTGGCCGGTCTGGCGCGGTTATTATGTCGGCAAGGATGTTTCTGACGCCGATTATAAATGGTGGGTCGATGCTTTTGCCAAAATGGCAGAAACACCGGAATTTGCGCAGGAGCGTGAAGCGCGCGGCCTTTATGCCTATACTCAGATCGGGCAGGCTTTTGACGATCAGGTTAAAGCTGATGTAGCACGCTTTAAAACACTGGCCAAAGAAGCAGGTATGTAAGCGCAGCTTTGCAGGTGGCGCGACCTCCATTCCGTGCCGCCTGCATGGTGCTCTCGGCCCTGACTAATCCCGCATTCTGTGCTTTTGCCAGTATAGCAGGATCAATCCGTTTCACTTCTACACTTTTCTGGCTGTGTCCGGATATGCATCAGCATCTTCGCAAAGCCATAAGCAAATTATGCGGCAACCGCCTCACCGGCGGCGATGCAGGAGGCAGTTTATGTCCGAAAACTCAGTAAATTCAAAACGTACAGGGCTTATTTATGCGGCCTGTTTTCTGGTGCTGGCCGTGGTTTACGGAATTGGCGGCAGCCGCATTGACTATGCTTTTGCTTCAGATCCTCTCGGGCCACGGGTAGTGCCGGTCATACTGGCAGTCATTCTCGGACTGTTATGTTTCTTTTATCTCAGAAATCCGGGCGAGGCGGAAGATTTTCCGCGCGGAGCCACATTGCTGCGGGTGCTGGCTGTGCCTCTGACACTGGTTGTGGCCGTACTGCTGCTTGAAATCGCAGGTTTTCTGCTGACTGTTTTCTTCATCGTCACCGTGATTGCCGCCCTGTTTGGCGCACCGCTGAAATTTGCACTGGCAGGTGGCGCCCTGCAAGCCCTGCTCTGGTGGTTTGTGTTTTCCTATTTGCTCGAAGTCTATCTGCCCAAGGGCATTGTTTTTGGCTGATTGGCCGTATCTCAGCCGGCCATTTTTCCGCCGAAAGGAATTTTCACATGAATCTTGATTATCTCTGGAACGGTTTTGCCGTTGCCCTGACAACCCAAAATCTTCTCATCGGCCTGATCGGCGCTTTTATCGGCACCATGGTCGGTGCCCTGCCCGCCATCGGTCCCATTAACGGCATCGCTCTGCTGCTGCCGATTGCCTATACAATGGGTCTGCCGCCGGAAAGTACAATGATCCTGCTGGCAGCCATTTATTGCGGCGCAGAATATGGTGGTCGTATTTCCTCCATCCTCCTCAATGTACCGGGTGATGCCGGTGCAGTGATGACTGCGCTGGACGGAAATCCGATGGCGCGTCAGGGACGTGCCGGTGAAGCGCTTATGCTGTCCGGACTGTCCTCATTCGTAGGCGGTATGATCGGCGCAACAGGGCTGGCACTTTTTGCACCACTGCTATCCGGTATTGCGATCGGCTTTGGTCCGGCCGAATATTTTGTACTGATGGTATTTGCCTTTGCCACACTCGGTTCCATGGTCGGTTCACAACCTGCCAAAACATTGATCGGCTGTGTGCTCGGCCTGATGCTGGCAACTGTCGGTCTCGATGCAACCTCCGGCGCCTATCGCTTCACCTTCAACGAGCCGGAACTCGGCGATGGTATTGAATTTGTGGTGCTGGTAATTGGTCTTTTCTCGATCTCGGAAGCATTGCTCATTCTGGAAAATCAAGCCAGGGGCCACACTGTCATCCGCAATATGGGACGTATGTTTGTCCGCTGGAGCGATGTTGTGCGCTCAACCGGCGCAACATTGCGCGGTTCTTTCATCGGCTTCATCGTCGGCGTTTTACCAGGCACCGGCGCATCCGTTTCCAGTGCTGTTTCCTATACAACTGAAAAACGTATCTCCGACACGGAGGGTACTTTCGGGAAAGGCGATGTCCGTGGCCTTGCAGCTCCGGAAGCGGCGAATAATGCAACAGCCTGCGGTGCCTTTGTGCCAATGCTGACGCTGGGTGTACCGGGATCAGGCACGACTGCCGTTATGCTCGGTGCGTTGATGCTGTATAATATTCAGCCGGGCCCGATGCTGATTGCCGAACGTCCTGAAATTGTGGGTGGTCTGATTGCCTCCCTGTTCATCGGCAATATTCTGTTGCTGTTACTCAACCTGCCGCTCGTCAATATATTTGCGCGTCTTCTGACTCTGCCGAACTGGATTCTGGTACCCGGTATCCTCATCCTCTCGATTATCGGCGTCTATTCCAGTCATGCATCTGTCTTTGCTGTGCTGCTGATGCTTGCAATCGGCATGGTCGGCTGGCTGCTGCGTAAAGCGGGCTTTGATATGGCGCCGATTATTCTGGGTTTTGTGCTTGGCAATATGATGGAAGTGAACCTGCGCAATGCACTGGCCATTAGCGGCGGAGATATCTCCATCCTGTTCCAGAGCAAAATCTCGCTGATCCTCTGGATACTGGCCGCCGCCGTGGCAGTTGTTCCCGCCGTTCTCGCCCGCAGGGCACGCCAGAAAAAACGTCTTGCTGCCGAAACAGCCTGATTACGCAGTTTCAGAACAACAAGAGGGGGAGCAGATTTGCTCCCCCTCTTCATTTTCATAAGGCTTTGTCATTTTTTTATGTTACGGATTACTGGCTCCGGCAATTACAAATCCTTTGAAGAGAGTTTCATGTCACTGACTGATATTGTGTTTATCGTTATTCCGATTGTTGTCGCGATGCTTATTGCCCTGTCAGTCAGTACAGGAAAATTGCGCAGAGAATATTATTGGGCGGTTATTCCTCTGGCTGCTGTTGCGATGACAACCCTGCTGATGACGGCATAAATTATTACTGCCGGCTCGAACACATCAGCAGGATATTTTCGGATAAGTGATGCTCTCAATATTCTCTGTCATCGTTCTGGGGACATTATATTTCTCGGTTCCTAAACCACCAGCACCGGAAGTGTGCAGTGCAGAAGACGGGGACCGTGCTTTATCTGAAACACAGATAGAAGCATGGACGCTGCAGACCGCAAAATGCTCCTGCTTTATCTCTCTGCCAGGCACCGAGCAGAGTGAATTTTCAATGGTGGTTGTCAAAGCGACACCAGACCAGACGGTGCCGCTGTTATCTACCATGCTATCCGTTGCTGAAGAATTTCCGGACAATACCGGGAATTGGCCGGTGCAGATCAATGATATGCCGGTAAATGCAGAAGCCGCGCCTCTGGCCGGCACCCTGACCGTTGAGCTGAACGGGGAAACGGACTGGATCACCAGACTATCAAAAGCGAAAAGCCTCAAAATCGGCCCATATCATTTTGCATCTGATAAATCGGCAGCAGCAATGGCCGCACTGAGAGCCTGTTACTCTTCCCTGAAGGGCAAGTAAAACAGAGCAGACTTAAAATCTGCCCCGTTTTCGTATCGTAACTATGCAAAACAGACAGGAATTACTGTTTTGTCAGGGCTTCGTATTGTGCGCAATGGGCTGCAATTGTTGAGCCTGTGGCGGTCGCAATCTGTTCAATTGAAACAGGTTCAGTGCCGTCATAGCTGTTGCCATTGGCGCCTTCCGCTTCGTACTTATCGCTTTCAGCTGAATCTGCAGCAACCGGCAGGGCTGCAATGATTTTCTCATAACCGGCCGTCGCATCAGCGGAAATATGACCGTTTGCAACGCAATATTTGATCAGGCCAAGCTGGTTGCGTGCAGAATTATAGAGCTTGTCGCTGTCAGCATCAGCAAGTACAGCTGAAGACAGGACCGGCAATTGAATTATTGCAGCAGTGAAAACGGCTAAAAGTTTTGTATTCATAAGAGAACCTGTTTCGTTTGTTTCATATAACGGAAAGGATCAGAGAAAACCTGTGGCATCCTGGGCCACGGACAGAATTAGTGGCAAACTTACTGGCCGCTTTTCCGTTTTGCCATCATTTTACCCAAAGTGACCTGCCCTTTATATTGATCACAAACAGCCGCAACATCGACATTGTTTGCAGCAGCAAGGTCATCGAGTGACTGTTCGTCACCCTGAAGATAAGAAATGCCGTCACGGCCTTTCTGCTCATGAAGCTCTGCTTCATCTGAACTTGGCAGTTCGCCGTAAATTTCATCAATGCCGACTTTGAAGTATTTTTCAGAATCAGCCTCCAGCAGACCTTTACCGCTGCAATAGGCAATGATTCCAAGATCATTGCGCTTTTCCAGATAGGACGGATCGCTGTTGTCCTGCGCATAAACTACGCTGCTGGCGATTGAGGCAAGCAGTGAAAAAGCTAAGATAGCAAAAATACGGTGCCGGTTCATGATCGACCTTTGTTTGCATATAAATTTAGCATAACCTTAAGTAAAGAAAGAAGATAATCTTAAGAATATACTTTCTATTCGCTCTTTGCGCTTTATCTGTAATAAAAGTCAATGCGATTTTATACTGAGAATCGCAGGATATTGGTTGATTTGAAGAATTTTTGCTGATGATAAAAACAAAACAGCACCGAAGATGCAAAAACGAAGCCGCTTTGTGCGTTTATCTGTCATCAATTTTTTGAAAAAATAGTGGTGCCCGGAGACGGATTTGAACCGCCGACACGCGGATTTTCAATCCGCTGCTCTACCAACTGAGCTATCCGGGCATCCCTGCAAGCCTGTCCGGCCAGCGTGACGGTGTTGGTGTCCGTCTGATGTGAGCGCTTTATAGCATTAAAATTTTGCCTGTCCAGCACCCTGAACAGAAATTATGCAGCGAACAGGTAATTATTTTCAAAAAGCCCGATTTTCCTTGATTTTTAAAGGATATTTTCTTTTGAAAACTCCCGCACTCAACTCAAAATCGCACAAATCCGCTGCCTCGCAGTTGAAAAACAGATGTGAATCACCCGAATCCGCATGTTGAAAATTCTCACCCGCGGTTTTGACAGCGCAGAAAATTCCATACGTCTTATATTGTGCATTCTGTGTCGCTGCCGAAACCGCGTTTTTCAAAAGACGCGACATTCAATCACTGCGCAAAGAGCCGCATTATAATAATTCCAGATGACTTCACCAGTCAGCTGCGATAAAAGGCACGCATGTCGAGGAGAGGATCATATCCTGATTCCTGTTTGTCTGCGGGAGAGTGCCGGTAACGGCCACCGAAGGGGAAATCGCCCGAAATCTCTCAGGTACCAAGAACCGCAGAAAAGCAAGGCAACTCTGGAAAGTCGGGGGAAACCCCGCGCCGAAGGTGTAAGTAAGCCTCAACAGGCTTGCGAGTCTCTCAGGCTTCCGACAGAGGGGTACATCATGGCTTTCCGCTTTTGCGGAAGGCGGACGTGTGTCTCTGGAGTGAAAAATGGGCGATACATCTTCTTTAAAAACGCTTCCGCTGGAAGAATTACATATTGCATCCGGTGCCCGTTTCGGTGGCTTTGCCGGTTGGAACATGCCGCTGACTTATCCGCTTGGCGTGATGAAAGAGCATGTTCATACACGTGAACAGGCTGGTCTGTTCGACATCTCACATATGAAACTCATTGAAGTTTCAGGCAGCGATGCTGCCGCTTTGTTTGCAAAGCTGTGCCCGATTGATGTCACCAAACTCAATGAAGGCCAGTCGAAATATACGTTCCTGATGAATAATGACGCAGGCATCATTGATGACCTGATCGTGACCCGTCTGGGTGACGAACGTTTCATGATCGTCGCCAATGCCGGTAATGCTACCATTGATATTGCGCATTTCCAAAAAGGTGCTGCAGGTCTCAACTGCACCGTTACGCCGCTTGACCGCGTTCTGCTGGCCATTCAGGGCCCGCAGGCTGCGGATGTTATGAAGAGCATCGCATCTGATCTCGGTTTCAGCGTTGAAGAGCTGAAATTCATGCACGGGTTTGAGCCAAAACAGGGCTGGTTCGTTACCCGCTCCGGTTACACCGGTGAAGATGGTTTTGAAATTGCCGCGCCGCTCAACGATGCACCGGCACTGGCGAAATCTCTGCTGGGCGATGCCCGCGTTGCATGGATCGGCCTTGCCGCCCGCGACAGCCTGCGTCTCGAAGCCGGTCTCTGCCTGCATGGTCAGGACATCACTGAGACCATTGATCCGGTTTCTGCCGGTCTGACATGGGCAATCACCAAAGCTGTGCGCGAAACAGCAGCCTTCCCTGCCGCCGCTAAAGTTCTGGAACTGATTGCTAACGGTCCTGAAAAGCGCCGCGTCGGTATCAAGCCGGAAGGCCGTCAGCCGGTTCGCGCCGGTACCAAACTGTTTGATGAAGCCGGTAGTGAAGTCGGTGAAATCACTTCCGGCGGCTTCGGCCCTTCAGCCGGTTTCCCTGTTGCCATGGGTTATGTCAGAGCCGATCTGAAAGAACCGGGCACACGTCTTTTTGCGGAAGTCCGCGGCAATAAAGTGCCTGTAGACGTCCATACACTTCCATTTACCCAACCTCGCTATCACAAAGGATAATCGCATGCCTAAAATCTTTTTTACCGAAGATCATGAATGGCTCAGCGTTGAAGGCGACATTGCAACTGTCGGCATCACCAACCACGCTCAGGAACAGCTCGGCGACCTCGTTTTCGTAGAACTGCCTGAAGTTGAACGCGTTGTGGAAAAAGGCGAAGCCATTGTTGTGGTTGAGTCTGTAAAAGCTGCATCTGATGTGTATGCACCGCTTAACGGTGAAGTCATTGAAATCAATGAAGAACTGAACGGCAACCCTGCGCTCGTCAACAGCGCGGCAGAAGGCGAAGGCTGGCTGTGGAAGATGAAAATCTCCGACGCAGGTCAGCTCGAAGGTCTGCTCGACGCTGCCGGTTATCAGGCACTGGTTGGCTAAATCATGGCATCATCATCTCTTCCTTTTGTAGAGCGCCATATCGGCCCTCGCGCCAGTGAACAGCAGGAAATGCTGTCGGCGCTTGGTCTGCCGTCGCTGGACGCTCTCATCAGTCAGGCAGTGCCGCAGTCAATTCGTCTTGACCGCGCACTCAACCTGCCTGCTCCGCTTGATGAAGCCGCAGCTCTCAGTGAACTGTCCGGCATTATGGGTCGTAACGTGGTTGCCAAAAGCTTCTACGGTGCGGGCTATCACGGCACCCATGTGCCGCCGGTTATTCAGCGCAACCTGTTTGAAAATCCGGCATGGTACACAGCCTATACACCGTATCAGGCTGAAATCAGTCAGGGTCGCCTTGAACTGCTGTTCAACTTCCAGACACTGGTGACAGAACTGACCGGTCTGCCGGTTGCCTGTGCATCGCTGCTGGATGAAGCAACTGCTGTTGCTGAAGCTGTTGGCATTGCCTATCGCCATCACCGCGAAAAACGTCCGAAAATGGTGATTGCCGGTGAATTGCACCCGCAGACACTGGATGTTTTGAACACCCGTGCAGAACCGCATGGCATGATCATTGAAGTTGGCGGCGAAGTGGATACCACAACCGCTGCGGTGATCATTCCCTGGCCGGACACACGCGGCGTTTACGGCGATTTCACCCGTATTATCGCCAGCGCCAAACAGACCGGTGCTCTGGTTGTGGCCGTTGCCGATCCTCTGGCACTGACCATCACCCAGTCTCCGGGCTCATGGGGTGCCGATATTGCTGTCGGTTCCATGCAGCGCTACGGCGTGCCAATGGGCAATGGTGGTCCTCACGCTGCTTATCTCGGTGTGAAAGAAAACCTCACCCGTATCATTCCGGGCCGTATCGTCGGTCAGTCGCTCGATGCGCATGGTCGCCCTAGCTATCGTCTGGCGCTGCAGACCCGCGAACAGCATATTCGCCGCGATAAAGCGACATCGAATATCTGTACCGCTCAGGCACTGCTGGCCAATATGGCTGCATCTTATGCAATCTGGCACGGCCCGAAAGGCCTGCAGGCTATTGCTGATGCTGTTCATGCGATCACCGCCCGCTTTGCAGCCTCGCTGAAAGCTGCCGGTTTTGAACTCGCCGGTGAGCAGCTGTTTGATACAGTGACTGTAACGGTTAAAGGCAAAGCACAGGATTATGCTGACAAGGCTCTGGCAGGCGACCGCCTGATCCGCGTCATTGATGCTGATACTGTGTCTGTCACTTTCGATGAAACCTCGCTGGAAGATGATTATCTGGCTCTGGTTGCATTGTTTGGTGCGAAGCCTGTTGAAAAAGCAGCCCGTCTGTTGCCGGATGCGCCGCGTGACGAACATTTCCTGACACAGGCTGCATTCCACAGCTATCGTTCAGAAACCGAAATGATGCGTTTCCTGCGTAAGCTGGCAGACAAAGACTTGGCGCTTGACCGTGCGATGATCCCGCTCGGCTCCTGCACGATGAAGCTGAATGCTGCTGCCGAAATGATGCCGGTCTCATGGCCGACCGTCGGTGGTCTGCATCCTTTTGCACCACAGGCGCATCTGGAAGGCTACAAAGTTCTGACCGACAATCTCGAAGCCTGGCTTTGCGAAGTGACCGGTTTTGACGCTGTATCCCTGCAGCCGAATGCCGGTAGTCAGGGCGAATATGCCGGTCTTCTGGCAATCCGCCGCTATCACCGCGCCAATGGCGATGAAAACCGTAATATCTGCCTTATCCCGTCTTCCGCACATGGTACCAATCCGGCCAGTGCGCAGATGGCAGGCATGAAAGTGGTTGTTGTCAACTGTCTCGAAGACGGTGACATTGATGTGGCCGATCTGAAAGCCAAGGCAGAACAGCATCGCGATACGCTGTCGGCGCTGATGATCACCTATCCGTCCACACACGGTGTGTTTGAAGAAACCATCCGTGAAATCTGCACAATCATTCACGCGAATGGCGGTCAGGTTTATTTCGACGGTGCGAACCTCAATGCGCTCGTTGGTCTGGCTCGTCCGGCCGATATCGGTGCTGACGTTTGCCACATGAACCTGCATAAAACTTTCTGCATTCCGCATGGCGGCGGCGGCCCGGGCATTGGTCCGATCGGCGTTGGCGCACATCTGGCACCATTCCTGCCGGGTCATGTGAATGCAGGCAGCGACAATGCGGTTTCCGCTGCACCATTCGGCAGTGCGTCTATCCTCGTTATCACATGGATGTATATCCGTATGATGGGCGGCGCCGGTCTGAAAAATGCAACGGAAGTGGCCATTCTCAATGCGAACTACATTGCTGAGCGCCTGAAGGATCATTATCCGATCCTTTATACCGGTGCGAACAATCGCGTTGCGCATGAGTGCATCGTTGACACCCGCGTGTTGAAAGACAAAGCCGGTGTGACCGTTGAAGATGTTGCCAAGCGTCTGATCGATTACGGCTTTCACGCGCCGACCATGTCATGGCCGGTTGCCGGTACGCTGATGGTTGAACCGACTGAATCCGAATCCAAGGCTGAAGTGGATCGTCTTTGCGACGCTATGATCTCCATCGCTAAGGAAGCGGCTAAGGTCGAAGCCGGTGAGTGGCCGCAGAATGACAATCCGCTGGCGAATGCACCGCATACCGTTGCAGACACCATGCTCGACGACTGGAAGCATCCGTATTCCCGCAAGGAAGCAGCCTTCCCTGCGAAAAATATGGATCCGGCTTCCAAATACTGGGCTCCGGTATCACGCATCGACAACGTAGGCGGCGACCGCAATCTGGTTTGCTCCTGCCCGCCGATGGATGCATACACAGACTAAAACAATCAAAAAGGCCCTGATGAAAATCAGGGCCTTTTTCTTTTACCGACACGTCATAGCACCGCCCTATGCGACATTAGTCTAACCTCATGCAAATTTTGCTTTCCCTTGAAAGCACACAGGAGTAATCGCTCAGGGTGTTTGCCAGCGCTGCGGAATCAGCGCGCGCCGGCAAAGCATGCAGAAAACAAAAACAGAATATTTTCTTGGATTTAGGAGGGAAAATATTCTGGCAGATGAATTGTGAGGCATACTGAATGGATACTGCATCGGGGCAGCCGCATTCCCGCGAGGAAGAACCGCACCTAGCCCGTAATCTGAAAAACCGTCATTTACAGCTGATCGCCATCGGCGGCGCTATCGGTACCGGCCTTTTCATGGGCTCCGGAAAAACAATTTCACTCGCAGGACCTTCGATCCTGCTGGTCTATGCGATTATCGGCTTCATGCTGTTTTTCGTCATGCGCGCTTTGGGCGAGCTGTTATTGTCCAATCTGAATTATCGCTCTTTCGCCGATTTCGCCGGTGATTATCTCGGATCATGGGCGCAGTTTTTTACCGGCTGGACCTATTGGCTGTGCTGGATTGTAACCGGTATTGCCGATGTGGTTGCCGTTGCCGGCTATATGTCGTTCTGGTTCCCTGAACTGGCATTATGGGTGCCGGCTCTTGGTCTGATCGTCGTTCTGGTCGCGTTGAACCTGCCAAATGTGCGCAATTTCGGTGAAATCGAATTTTGGTTCGCACTCATCAAGATCGTAGCAATCGTCGCGCTGATTATTACCGGTGTTGTCATGCTGACATCCGGCTATACATCACCAAACGGTACAGCAGCTTCTGTTACCCATTTGTGGGATCAGGGCGGCTTCTTCCCGAATGGTTTCTTCGGCTTTGTCGCCGGTTTCCAGATCGCGGTTTTCGCTTTTGTCGGTATTGAACTTGTTGGTACAGCAGCCGCAGAAACTGAAAATCCGGAGCGCAATCTGCCAAAGGCGATCAACTCGATCCCTGTGCGTATTGTTCTGTTCTATCTCGGCTCGCTCTTCGTCATCATGACTGTGATGCCGTGGAATCAGGTTGACCCGTCAAGCAGCCCGTTTGTGGCCATGTTCTCGCTCGCAGGCCTCGGCATTGCCGCGCATGTGGTGAACTTCGTGGTGCTGACCTCTGCGGCTTCCAGTGCGAATTCCGGAATTTATTCGACATCGCGTATGATTTTCGGTCTCGCAAGCTATGCGCTGGCACCAAAAGCTCTCGGCAAACTGAACCATCGTAAAGTGCCGGTCAATGCGTTGTTCTTCTCCTGCATATTCCTGCTTGCAGGTGTTGTACTGCTATATGCAGGTCAGAGCATTATTGAAGCTTTCACAATTGTGACCACAATCTCGGCACTGCTGTTTATCTTTGTCTGGTCGATCATTCTAGCATCTTACGTGCAATATCGCCGTAAGCGCCCTGATCTCCATGCAAAATCAAACTTCAAAATGCCGGGCGGTTATGCTGCCATCATTATGGTATTTGCGTTTTTCGCCTTCATTCTCTGGGCACTGGCACAGCAGGCTGACACGGCGCAAGCGCTGCTGATCACACCGGTCTGGTTTGTCCTGCTCGGCGTGATTTATTTCCTCATGCGCAAGAAAAGCGTATAAAAGCATTAAAAACCCGCCTTAACCGGCGGGTTTTTTATTACAGCAAAATCCAGCGGATCATCGGTGCGGCGAAAACATTGACGAGGCCGACCAACACCATCACCAATCCGGCAATGGTGCCTTCTTCCTGACCGATCTGCTGTGCTTTGGCCACGCCTGCGCCATGGGCACCCATACCAAACAATGCACCACGGGCAAGCCCCGATTTCAACGGCAGGAAGCGTAATAAAGTATCACCGAGTGCTGCACCGATCACACCGGTAACAACCACAAACAAAGCTGTCAGATTCGGAATACCGCCGATATCTTCCGACAAGGCCATCGCAAAAGGTGATGTCACCGAGCGCGGCAGCAGGCTGAGGCGCAGACTGCCATCAAGGCTAAGCAGACTTGCCAGGCCCCATGCCGAGAAAATAGCCACAGAACTGCCAACCAGAACGCCAAACATCAGCACCGGCCAATATTGCCGGATTGTCGCTCTCTGCTCATAAATCGGCACCGCAAAAGCAACCGTTGCTGGTCCCAACAGCATCACAAGCCAATGGGTGGCACTGTTATATTCGGCATAGGACGTGCGGAACAGTAAGACAGCAGCGATCAGCAAAACCGGCGCGGCAATGAGTGGTGAGAACCAGACTCGCGGCCAGCGGCGATAGAGCTTCTTCGCCAGCACATAGAACAGGATTGTTGCTGCTGACCAAAGCATCATCATCCACAGTGCAGGTGTTAAATAACCTTCTAACCCGCTCATGATGAATGCCTCATTTTCGCAAATGACGGCTCAGACGCAAACCTGCTTCAACGGCCAATGCGGTAGAAATCATCACGATAACAGTACCAAGCAGAATAACAGCCAGAATTTTCAAGCCCAGCAGCCCGAAAAACTCATGGTGATCGAGCACGGCAAGAACTGCAGGGATAAAGAACAGCAACATTTCTGCCAGATACCATTGCGCACCGCGGCGTACAGTCAGCAGATTCATGCCGCCGGTCATCAGCAATATAAATAACAAGAACAGACCAACCACACTGCCGGGCACCGGCATATGCGTTACTCTGACAATACCCTCACCCAAAGCCCAGAAACCGGCGATCAATGCGATCTGGCCGATCCGGCTGCTTTGCACCCAATGACGGACTCCTCCCGACAGTTGAGCTGGAGACATTTTATGGCACTCTTTTCATGCAAAATTACTTTCCTCCCTTATACGCGAAGATCAATCATGATAAAAATGAATTGATTGAATAGAATTAAGTCCTAAAAGGAATAGTGATGGAACTGCGCACGTTACGGATATTTACGGAGGTTGTCCGGCAAGGCGGTTTCACGCAGGCCGCTAAAACGGTCTTTCTGACCCAATCTGCCGTCAGCAAAGCCGTGCGCCAGCTTGAGGATGAACTGGGCTTAACCCTGCTCGACCGTAACGGCCATAAATCGGTGATGACTGATACCGGAGAAGTGGTATTCCAGCGCGCTCTGCGTATGCTGGCAGAGCAGGACGATCTGAAAACCGAACTGGCGGAACTGCAGGGACTGACCAAAGGCGTGCTACGGCTTGGGCTGCCGCCGATCGGCAGTGACGCACTATTTGCACCAATGTTTGCAATTTACCGTCGTCTTTATCCCGGCATTGATATTCATCTTGTTGAACATGGCAGTAAAAAACTCGAAGATATGGTGCGCGACGGTGAAGTGGATCTCGGTGCATCCCTCTTGCCTGCGCCGGATGAATTTGACTGGCAAAATGTCCGCAAAGAGCCGATTGATGTGCTGATCCCTGCTTCGCACCCGCTGGCCGATCAACCGATTATTCCCTTGAAACAATTACAGGATATGCCGTTTATCCTGTTTGACAGTGCCTTTGCGCTCAATCCGATCATTCTCAATGCCTGCCGTAGTCAGGGTTTCACACCATCCATTGCCGCACGTTCCAGCCAGATTAATTTTATCATCGAGCTGGTTTATGCAGGGCTTGGTATCGGCTTTCTTCCGCGCCTGATTGCCGAGCAGCGGGTGCGCGACGGTGTCCGCCATATCACCCTCACCGAACCGGACCTTTCATGGGATATGGCATGGGTGTGGCGGCGCGGCGCTTATCTGCCTCATGCGGCGCGTGCATGGCTGGAACTGGCCGCGCGTTTTCAGCACTGATAAAGGCTGACAGGCATTTTCATCAGGAAATTCAGGCTCGTTTCTTCCGAACCTCCTGATAAAACTGAACTTACCCAAGGTGTGTATTACCGAGTTGATGCGCAGAATTCATGACTAAAGTGCAAATAAGGGTTTGCAGTTTTAGGGTAGTCGTCTGAGAATGAGCCAAATTTATCGGGAGATAGTAAATGAGTGACATGACAAAATTTTCATGGAGCGATCCGTTCCTGCTCGATGATCAGTTGTCTGATGATGAACGCATGATCCGCGATTCCGCTGCGGCTTTTGCCAAGAGCGAATTGCTGCCGCGCATTGAAGAAGCCTATCTGGAAGAAGCTGTACAGCCTGAGCTGTTCCGCCTGATGGGGCAGGCCGGTCTGCTCGGCGTGACATTGCCGGAAAAATACGGTGCGGCTGAGGCCAATTATGTTTCCTACGGTCTCGTTGCCCGTGAAGTTGAGCGTATCGACTCCGGCTATCGTTCGATGATGAGTGTACAGTCCTCACTCGTGATCTACCCGATCTTTGCCTATGGTTCAGAAGAGCAGAAAGACAAATATCTGCCGGGCCTGGTCTCCGGCGAACTGATTGGCTGCTTTGGCCTGACCGAACCGGATGCCGGTTCCGATCCTGCAGGCATGAAAACCCGCGCAGAGAAAACCGCGACCGGCTACAAGCTGCACGGTTCGAAAATGTGGATTTCCAACTCCCCGATCGCCGATGTATTCGTGGTCTGGGCAAAGTCGGTTGCCCATGACAACCAGATCCGTGGTTTCGTGCTTGAAAAAGGCATGAAAGGTCTGAGCGCGCCGAAGATCGGCGGCAAACTTTCGCTACGTGCATCCGTCACCGGTGAAATCGTTATGGATGGCGTGGAAGTCGGCGAAGATGCGCTGCTGCCAAATGTGTCCGGCCTTAAAGGCCCGTTCGGCTGTCTTAACCGCGCCCGCTACGGCATTTCATGGGGCGTGCTGGGTGCGGCGGAAGATTGCTGGCACCGTGCGCTGCAATATGGTCTGGATCGCAAGCAGTTCAACCGTCCGCTGGCGCAAACACAGCTTTTCCAGAAGAAGCTGGCTGACATGCAGACAGAAATCACGCTCGGCCTTCAGGGCTCGCTGCGTGTTGGCCGTCTGATGGACGATCATAAATTTGCACCGGAAATGATTTCGCTGATGAAGCGCAACAATTGCGGTAAAGCGCTCGACATCGCCCGTCAGGCACGTGACATGCATGGTGGTAACGGTATTCAGATCGAATATCACGTGATGCGCCATTCACAGAATCTGGAAACAGTGAATACCTATGAAGGTACCCATGACGTTCACGCGCTGATCCTCGGCCGTGCGCAGACCGGTCTTCAGGCATTCTTTTAATAACTGATAATCGCCCGCTTTCTCAGCCTGTACCGGTACGGATTATTTGTCCGGTACAGGCGCGATGGAAGCGGGTTTTTCATATCCGGAGCAAATCTGATGCAGGCGCCGCTGGAAGGCATTAAAGTCGTTGAACTGGCACGTATTCTTGCAGGGCCGTGGATCGGCCAGACATTGGCGGATCTCGGCGCCGATGTCATTAAGGTAGAAAGCCCTGAGGGCGATGATACCCGCCAATGGGGGCCGCCTTATATTGACGACGGTGCAGAACAATCTGCAGCCTATTATCATGCCTGCAACCGTGGAAAACGCTCGATCACCTGCGATTTTCGTGAAGATGCGGGGCGTGAAACCGTTATCAAACTCATCAAAGACGCCGATATTGTCATCGAGAATTTCAAACTTGGCGGTTTGCAGAAATACGGCCTTGATTATGACTCTCTGAAAGCAATCAATCCCCGCCTGATCTATTGCTCAGTCACGGGTTTCGGCCATGACGGACCTTATGCAGCCCGCGCCGGTTATGATTTCATGATTCAGGGCATGAGCGGCATTATGGATATTACCGGCGATCCGAAAGGTGAGCCGCAGAAAATCGGCGTGGCACTGGTTGATATTATCACCGGTCTTTACGGCGTTATCGGTATCCAGTCGGCACTGTTACATCGACAGGCCACCGGTCTCGGACAACATATTGATATGTCGCTGTTTGATTGCATGACCGGCGTTCTCGCCAATCAGGCAATGAATTTCCTCGCCTCCGGTGTAGCACCAAAACGTCTCGGTAATGCCCATCCGAATATCGCGCCTTATCAGACATTGCCGGTGAAAGACGGCTATTTCATTATTGCCTGCGGTAATGACGGGCAGTTTGCCAAGCTCGCCGGTGCTCTCGGACTGTCTGAACTGGCCGTCGATGAGAAATTCCGCACCAATGCCGCGCGTGTTCGCAATCGTGATGAACTGACAGCACTGCTAGAAGCAAAGACCAGTCTCTGGCTGCGGGATGATCTGCTTGCGGCACTGGAAAAGCTCGCAGTACCGGCAGGACCGATCAATACGATTGCCGATGTGTTCAGCGATCCGCAATTTATCGCCCGTCAGATGCGGGTGGATAATCAGGGCGTTCCGGGGCTGCGCACGCCGCTGAAATTCTCCAATGCAGAGCTGAAAACAGGTCTGCGCTCCCCGCGTTTAGGTGAGCATACAGAGGAAATTCTGGCGGAATTAAACGCTCAAAAATAAGCCAAAAACAGTACTTCAGAAGGCCGCTTTCAGCGGCCTTTTTATTGACTGATCATCCGGCAGAACAGGCGATGACATGTTACCGTTACAAAACTGACTCGTGATTTGGTTGATTTGCCTGCAGAATGAAGGTCTTGTCCGCTGAAATGACAGGGTTTTTATCCACATAAAGACAGATTTTTTTCATCAGCCACATTTATTGTATTTTACTTAAGTTACCAATGTTGATAAAATATTTTATCCTATTGAATAATATGATTTTCTGGCATTTTGTTTTAGTTTCGTTCTTTGTAATAAAATTTTAGAATTAGCCAATAATATTGCTAGAAATAACAAAGTTTCTCTTTTGTTTTAAAATAATCTCCTTCAACTAAAGGCGTAAGGCTGAGAACTGAAAATAGATATTTGACTCTGCCTGAAAAACACATACTAGAATCCGGCTCTGTACTTTAACAGGGAGGGTTATATGTATCGTAAAATTTTGCTCGCAGGTGTCTGCGCACTCACACTGACCGGCGCTTTTGCCGGTGCTGCTGCCGCTGAAGTCGTTCTGAACCGTGGTAACGACACCGATCCGGCAACACTGGATCATCACCGCACATCCACCGTTTCCGAAGGCCGCATCATGGCCGATCTCTATGACGGTCTTGTCCGTCAGAGCGCCAAGGGCGGTGCTATTGCTGCAACGGCAAAATCCTGGGACATTTCCGAAGACGGCCTGATTTATACTTTCCATCTGCGTGACGATGCCAAATGGTCAAACGGCGATCAGGTAACAGCCAAAGACTTCCTGTTCACATTCCGTCGTATTATGGATCCTAAAACCGCTGCCGGTTATGCCAGCATGTTATTCCCGATCAAAAATGCCGAAGATGTCGTTGCCGGCAAAAAACCGCTTGAAGATCTGGGCGTTGAAGCGGTCGATGATCTGACCCTCAAAATCACCCTGAAAGGCCCGACACCGTATTTCCTTGAACTGCTGACCCACCAGACCGGCCTGCCAATGCATCAAAAAAGCGTTGAAGAAAACGGCGATAAATTCACAACACCGGGCAAAATGGTCACCAATGGTGCCTATCAGCTGGTCAGCTTTACGCCAAACGACAAAATCGTCATGAAAAAGAATCCGAACTTCTATGACGCCGATCAGGTCAAGATCGATGTTGTTAACTGGATTCCTTTCGAAGACCGCGCCAGCTGCATGCGCCGCTTTGAGGCCAAAGAAGTGCAGATCTGCTCCGACGTGCCATCCGAACAGATGGATTATGTGAAGAGCAAACTAGCTAAAGAATTCCGTATTGCTCCATATCTCGGCTCCTATTATCTGCCGGTTAAAGGCAAGGTTGCCGACAGCAAGCTGAAAGACCCGCGTGTTCGTGAAGCCATCTCCATGGCGATTGACCGTGAATTCATGGCAGAGCAGGTTTGGCAGGGCACTATGCTTCCGGCCTATTCTGTGGTTCCTCCGGGCATTGCCAATTATGTTGAAGGCGGCGTGAAGGCTGAATATGCCGATAAAGACATGCTGGAGCGTGAAGATAAAGCCAAAGAGCTTTTGAAAGAAGCCGGTGTTGAGCCGGGTAGCCTATCAATCGAACTGCTCTATAACACATCCGAAAACCACAAAAATACAATGGCTGCGATTGCGGATATGCTGAGCAATATCGGCATCAAAGCAACACTCAATGAAACTGAGGGCGCAACCTATTTCAACTTCCTGCGTGAAGATGGTCCTTTTGACATTGCCCGCGCAGGCTGGATCGGCGATTATAATGATCCGCAGAACTTCCTGTTCCTGACCCAGAGCGATGTCAGCTTTAACTATTCCAAGTGGAAGAACAAAGACTACGATGCTCTGATGGCTAAAGCTGAAGCCACAACAGACCTGAAGGCTCGCGCAGAAGTTCTCGCCGATGCAGAACGCCTGTTGCTGAAAGAAACAGGCGTTATTCCTGTGCTGTATTATTCATCACGTTCATTGGTCTCCGAGAATATCGAAGGCTGGTATGACAATCTGCTGGATGCACACGCAACCCGCTGGCTGTCACTCAAACAGTAAGTATTTTTACTGGCAGGCTGCATAATCACCTATGCAGCCTGTTGCATATCAAACTATTTTAACTTTGCCGCAGCCATTGTTTTTATGAAGGCTGCAGTCAGGAAAATTATATGTTGAGCTATACGCTGCGGCGGCTGGCCAGCGCGATCCCGACGATATTTATCATCATCACGCTGACCTTCTTCATGATCCGGCTTGTTCCGGGCGGCCCGTTTGACCTTGAGCGCCCGATTGACCCGCTGATCCTCGAAAACCTGAAAAAAGCCTATAATATGGATGCGCCTTTATGGCAGCAATATCTGATTTATTTAGGCAATCTGCTCAAAGGCGATCTGGGGCCAAGTTTTGCCCGTCGTGACTTTACGGTCAATGATCTGTTTGCATCAGGTTTACCGGTTTCCATTCTGCTCGGTGGTCTTGCACTTACACTGGCAGCCATCCTCGGCACTCTGCTCGGTGCGCTTGCAGCACTGCGCCAGAATTCATGGCTCGATTATACGATTGTTGCTGTAGCAACATTCGGCATTACCACCCCCAATTTCGTTGTCGCACCGCTGCTTAGCCTGTTCTTCGGTGTTATTCTCGGCTGGGTACCTGCCGGTGGCTGGTCATCAGCCAATATGCTGTATTGGATATTGCCGATCACCACACTGGCACTGCCGCAGGTCGCAGTGATTGCCCGCTTAGTGCGTGGCTCCACCATTGAAGCTTTACGTGCCAACCATGTGCGCACAGCCCGTGCCTATGGTCTGCCTGCCCGTATTGTCGTTGGTGTTCATGCATTACGTGCGGCCCTTCTGCCTGCCGTTTCCTATCTTGGGCCGACAGCCGCAGCTCTTCTCACCGGTTCGGTGGTAGTGGAAACCATTTTCGGTATTCCGGGCATCGGCCGTTATTTCGTGCAAGGCGCATTGGGGCGCGACTATACACTGGTGATGGGCACTGTTGTGGTCATCTCGGTCTTTGTCGTGCTGTTCAACTTAATTGTTGACCTGATCTATGCTTATCTTGATCCGCGGGTGCGCTATGACTGATATCTCAACCAATCTGCCGTCTCACGGCGCACCGGAAGGCAACACTGCTGTTGCCGGCCGCTCACTCTGGCAAGATGCATGGATCAGACTGCGCCGTAACCGCGCTGCCGTGGCCAGTGCTGTTGTCCTGATTTTCCTGTCGCTGATCGGGATTTTCGGGCCGATGGTCAGCCCGCATCCTTATGAGAAAATCTATCCGCAATTTGTACGTGTGGCACCAAGCATTGAAGCTTACCCGCGTGCGGATACCATTATTCCCGGCCTTGAGCGGGAAATGGCGCGCGCCCGTCTTAAAGGCGGAGAACCGGAACTATCCGGTTCAAAACTGACTGTTGATGTCACCTCAAGCGCAGGTCGCGAGCTGGATGAGCGATTACTGCGCTATTTCGAACGTTCCGATCTGTTCAGCAATCCGAAACTGGAACTGGCAACCGACAAGCTGAGCGGCAAACTCTCACTTGATGTGGCACGGAATTATTTCTTCTTCGGCACCGACAATCTCGGCCGCGATATGATGACCCGCACCTTTATCGGTGTGCGTATTTCTCTCGCGATCGGCCTGCTGGCTTCCGTGATGGCACTGGTTCTCGGCGTCAGCTATGGCGCGATTTCCGGTTATCTCGGCGGCCGTGCCGACAATATCATGATGCGTATTGTCGATATTCTCTATTCCCTGCCCTTCATCTTTTTCGTTATTCTGATGCTGGTGTTCTTCGGGCGGTCGATTATCATCATCTTCATTGCCATCGGTGCAACGGAATGGCTGGATATGGCCCGTATTGTACGTGGTCAGACCCTCAGTCTTAAACGGCAGGAATTTGTGCAGGCGGCAGAAGCTCTTGGAGCTACGCGACGAGGCATTATCACCCGTCACATCATTCCGAATGCGCTGGGGCCGGTGATTGTTTTCGTTACCCTGCTGGTACCGAAAGCCATTCTGCTCGAAAGCTTGCTGTCCTTCCTCGGCCTTGGTGTTCAGGATCCGATGACATCGCTCGGCCTGCTGATCTCTGAAGGGGCGCAGAATATGCGTGGCGCTTCATGGCAGCTGATTTTCCCTGCAGTCACCCTGACACTCATTCTCTTTGCGCTGAACTTCCTGGGCGACGGCCTGCGTGACAGCCTTGATCCGAAGGACCGTTAAGATGGCAGAAACAGTACTCTCTGTACGCGATCTGCGCGTGACATTTGAAACCAATGACGGGCCGGTTCATGCGGTACGCGGTATCAGCCTTGATGTGAAATCCGGTGAAACCGTCGCGATTGTCGGTGAATCCGGCTCCGGCAAAAGTCAGACGACCATGGCGATCATGGGATTGCTATCCTCAAATGGTAAAGCGACCGGTCAGGCACTCTATCGTGGTCAGGATCTGGTCGGCATGTCCGACAAAGAGCTGAATAAAATCCGTGGTGCCAAAATCACCATGATTTTTCAGGAACCGATGACTTCGCTTGATCCGCTGTATAAAATCGGCGACCAGCTGGCCGAGCCTTTGCGTTTTCACCGTGGTATGAACAAAGCGCAGGCACGTCCGCGTATTCTGGAATTGCTGAAACTGGTTGGTATTCCTGAGCCGGAACGTCGTATCGACAGCTATCCTTATGAACTATCCGGTGGCCAGCGCCAGCGCGTCATGATTGCCATGGCACTGGCGAATGATCCGGATATTCTGATTGCGGATGAACCAACCACCGCTCTGGATGTGACCATTCAGGCGCAAATTCTGGAGCTGCTGGCCGATTTACAGAAGCGTCTCGGCATGGCCATCGTTTTCATTACCCATGATCTGGGAATTGTGAAGCGCTTTGCCGATCAGGTTTGCGTCATGCGCTCCGGTGAAGTGGTAGAAAGCGGCACAACGGAGAAAATCTTCTCTGCGCCTGAGCATGCCTATACGAAAATGCTGCTGGATGCAGAGCCGGAAGGTACCAAGGCAGCACCTCCCGCAACTGCACCCTTGCTGATTGAAGCAGATGATGTATCTGTCACCTTTAATCTGGCAAAAGGCTGGCTGAAACCGCAAACCTATTTGCGGGCTGTGGACGGCATTTCACTCAATCTCAGACAGGGACAGACGATCGGTATTGTAGGGGAATCCGGCTCCGGAAAGTCCACCCTTGGCCGTGCTATTCTGCGCCTGCTGAAATCAGACGGACGTATTGCCTATCTCGGCAAAGAACTGCCGACAGACCAGCAGGAAATGCGCCCGAAACGGCGCGAATTGCAGCTGGTATTTCAGGATCCGTTCGGCTCGCTCAGCCCGCGTATGACAGTAGGGCGGATTATCACCGAAGGGCTGCTGATCCACGAGCCGGAACTTTCAGCCAAAGAGCGCGATCAGCGTGCCGGTGAAGCACTGAAAGAGGTTGGCCTTGAGCCTTCGATGCGCAATCGCTATCCGCACGAATTCTCCGGTGGTCAGCGTCAGCGTATTGCGATTGCACGTACGATGATCCTGAAACCGAAAGTGATTGTGCTGGATGAGCCGACCAGTGCACTTGACCGCTCAGTGCAAAAACAAGTCGTCACTTTGCTGCGTGATCTGCAGGAAAAATACGGCCTGTCCTATCTGTTTATCAGCCATGATCTTGCGGTTGTCCGCGCCCTCTCCGACTATATTCTGGTGATGAAAACCGGAAAAGTGGTTGAAGAAGGCCAGACCGAGCAGATTTTTGATGCACCGCGTGAGGATTACACTAAAGCGCTGATGCAGGCCTCGATGAGTGAGAAACGCTTCGGAGCGTAAAATTTTAAAGGCCGGAGTTGAAGCTCCGGCCTTTTCCATTATCAGTCCAGAACTTTACTCGGATTGAGAATATTATTCGGATCAAGCGCCGCTTTCAGTGTCTTCAAAACCTGTAATTCGGCAGCGCTCCGGCTGTAATGCAACCAGGGTTTTTTATGCAGGCCAATACCATGTTCAGCTGAAACCGAGCCTTTGAATGAACGGATAATGTCATAGACAATATCTTCAACCGCGCGGTCATTCTCAGTAAAATCCGTATATTTCGTAATATCAATATGGAAATTACAATCACCGACATGGCCGAAAAACAGACTGGTTATGCCCGGATAACGGTTCTGCAGTGCTGCCTGAATGGCATCAACGGCTGCGCCAATCTGCGTTTGCGGTACAGATACGTCAAAGCCGATACACGGGCCTTCATGGGTCATGATTTCTGCAATCGCATCACGCATTGTCCAGAATTCTTCGGCCTCACGATGGGACTGTGCAATGGCGGCATCGGCAATCCAGCCCTCTTCCAATGCGTGCTCCAGAACAGACTGAAATAGTTCGGCCTCGGTATCAGGCTCTGCGCCCTGCATATCCATCAGCACATAAAGCGGGTAGCCCTGCTCCAGTGGTGCGCGGGCATATTTTGCAGCAGTTTTATAATAATCACCCCACATCGCTTCAAAAGCACTGACACGGCCGGAAAGACGCTTTTGCGCATAATTCAGCAAATTCAGGGCATTCTCAAAATTCTCAAGCGCAACAACCGCCGCATTGGCACCACCCACACCCGGACGCAACCGCAATACCGCACGGGTCACAACGCCCATTGTACCTTCCGCACCGATAAACAAATGTTTCATGTCCAGCGCGGCATTGTTCTTCGGCATTTCATTCATCATGCTGAGAATTGTGCCGTCTGCCAGTACCGCTTCCAAACCCAGCACCAGATCACGGGTCATGCCATAGCGGATCACCCGATTGCCGCCCGCATTGGTGGAAATATTGCCGCCGATCTGGCAGGAACCGCGCGCGCCCAGATCCAGCGCAAAATTCATACCTGCATTGCGCGCTGCTTCCTGAATATTCTGCAAAATTACACCGGCCTCAACAATCATAGTTCCGGCCTGCGCATTAATTGTCTCAATGCGGTTCATATTGCGTAAGGATAACAGCACACAATCCTGAACCGGCACCGCACCACCGGCAAGGCCGGTCAGTCCGCCCTGCGGAACAACTGCGATACGGTGTTCATTACAGAGTTTCAGAATTTCAGAAACAGTTTGTGTATCCCGCGGCAAAACCAGAGCCAGCGGTGTACCGCCCTGCTCGTCGCTCCAGTCACTCAGATGCGAAATATCAAGATCAGAACCAATTTGAATGTCTTTACCGAGAAGACCGGATAGTTTTTCCAGCAGTAACTGCCGGACAGAAGCGCTTTGCATTTCATTCCCCTTGATTTGTGAGATTATGTTTATTGGAATTGGCTCTGAATTGTTATAGGGATTTACAAAATTATTACGCTTCAGGTCGTTCTGTTTTTTAATAAGTTCGGCAGCAATCATCCTGCGGTCAAAATTAATATTGCCCGTCTTTTTACTGAGGTTACTCATGCCATTGAATATGTCCCGCTCTGCTTTTGCCAAAACTTTCGTTCTGACTGCTGTGATCGCGCCGCTTTGGGCAGGCACTGCACTGGCATGGACGGGTGATGATGTTGCAAAGCGCCTGCAGGCTCTGCTCAAAGAACAAATGGTGGAGCTGACATTCTCCAAAGCAGAAACCGATGGCAAAAATGTCATTCTGCATGATGCAAAAGCACAGCTTGCTCTGCCTAAAACTTCGACTGATGAAACAGAAGAAGTGGAAAAGGACGAGAAAGACAATGCCCCTGTTAATCTCGGCAAGATTACGCTGAGCAATATTACCGAGGGTGAAGGCGATGTTTATCTCGTTGAAAAAGCTGCATTTGATGATGTCAAAATCGTTGAAGACAACAGCGTTTTCACCACCTCTGATATCCGCTTCAACAATGTTAAACTGACCAAAGATCCAAAAACCGATCTGCTCGGCCGTATGCAATATGCCGAAAGCTTTCATGTCGGTGCCATTAGTGTCACAGTGGAAGGCAAGCCGGTTTTTGAAATGAACGGCGTACATTTCGCGCAGGAACCTTTCAGCAAAGAAAAAGCCAGCAATTACAGCTGGGGCATTGAAGCGCTGAAAGTTGACCTTGAAGAAGCGAACCGCATCGATCAGGAAAAGAAGAAAAAAGAAGCCGCTGAGTTTCAGAAATCTGTAGAGGAAGCCGCGAAAGCGGCAGAAGAAGCTGCGCAAGAAGCAGCAGATGCTGCAGAAGCGGCCACTGAAAATGCTGCTCCGGCAACCGATGATGCAACACCTGCTGATAAAGCAGATGCTGCAGTTGAAGCCGATACAAATACAGATATTGCAACAGACAATACTGACGAGACTGTTGAAGAAAGCAGCACCGCGGAAGAACTGGCAGAAGATACCGGTGACATGGATATGGAAGCAATCCGTGCGCTCGGACTGGAAAAAATTCATCTGACCATGAATGGTAAGGGCACCTGGTCACCTTATAGCGGCGAATATACTGTCGATCAGATGACCCTGAGCGGTCAGAATATCGGTACTTATAATTATAAGCTCGCTATGGGCGGTTATAACCTGAAATTCATCAAAGCCGTGCAGGATCTGCTGACCAGTGTGATGGAAGACGGTGGCGACAACACTTCCATGCAAATTGCAGCCGTGGGCATGTTGCAGAACCTGTCTATCAGCAATATGGAATTGCGCTACGATGATGCAAATTTCTTCGGTAAGGTGCTGGATTATCAGGCAAAAGAACGCGGTATTACCCGTGAAGCTCTCGTGCAGGAAATGAAAGACCAGCTGCAGATCGGCGTTGCTTATTTTGAAAATGAGCCGCTCGTTGTTGAGGCCGCTAAGGCTATGGGCGAATATCTGGATGCGCCGAAATCAATCAGCTTTAAAATCCAGCCTGAAAATCCGGTGACCTTCGGTATTCTGACAGCGGTTGGTATGGCTGAGCCGAAAAAACTATGGTCTGTGCTTGGCGTTAAAGTCGAAGCCAACAAATAAAATACAAATCAAACAAAAAGCCTGCATCTCCGGATGCAGGCTTTTTTGTATCTTCATTGCGTATCAGAGCTGATGCAGACGCACATCCGGATACACATCCTGCGCAATCTCGCATAAATGCTGGTGATGGGTCAGATAAATCACCTGCCCCTGACCGGCCATTTGTGTGAACAGCCGGAAAGTTTCCCGCGCGCGGTCATCGTCAAATGTTTCCATAATATCATCGGCGATAAACGGCATCGGACGGCGCGACACAAATTCATAATAACCGGCGATACGCAAAGCCAGATAAAGCTGAAACCGCGTGCCCTTAGACAGTTGATCCGCCGTTTTTGAACTGCCATCAGCAGCCACAGCAATCAGAATTTCACTGTCCTTGTCGGTCTGCGTTGTCAGCTGGCGATAACTGCCCTGACTGATCGCGGCAAAAGCCGCCGAGGCCTGCGCCATCATGGATGAGCGATGCTGGTCGCGATAAAGGCGCAAAGCCTGTTCCGCCGCACTGATGCCAAAGCGCAGACGTAGATATTGTTTCGATTTCTCTTCAATCTCCAGCAATAAGGTACGGCGCTTTTCATCCAGCTTTGCAGCACTGTCATCACCGGCCTGCGCCTCACGCAAAAGCTGCTCAGCCTGCATTTTCAGGCGGTATTGCTCCTGTTTATGCCGGTCCTGTGCCTCATCCTGTTCACGCAGACCCAGCAATTGCTCTTTGAGCGCAGCACTATCGGCTTGCGCCAGCAGGTCTTCGGCTACTGCCGGATGTGCAAGTTTCAGCAAATGAGTAATCGTTTGCTCTTCATCCGTCAGCATTTGTTCCAGCTGCGCTTTTTTAGCACCGGCCTGAATTTTAAAACCGGCATCTTCCAGCGTATCCGCCTGCAATTGCGTGAGCATTGCCTGCTTTCTGGCATTCAGCTCACTGGCTTTCTGGTTCAGTTGCAGCCTGAGCTGTTCCGCTTCCGCCAGACGACCTTGCAGCTCTTGCAGTTTTTTGTGTTCTTCCTCTGCTTTACGAATGCGCTGCGCGCTATGCATAGCAAGCTCAGCGACCGGAATACCCTCACCCGCCGATGTCTGCACAGGCAGACCAAGACGCTTCGCCAAAGCTTCCGTCTCACGGCGATAGGCTGTCTGATCGTCGTGCATCGCATGGATACGTTGCGCCAGATCATGACTGCGCTCCAGTGCCGGTGTCAGTTCTGCCGTCAAGTTCAGAATTTCCCGCACTTCATCCAGCGCCGGAACTGCATCCGCCTGCCCCAGCCATGTGGCCTGACAAGTGCTTGCCCAATCATTCTGCCACTGCGTATCCTGCGCCTGAACCTCATCAGCATTTTTAAGGCGAAGGCGCAATTCCTGCTCCCGCTCCGCCAATTCGGTCTGCAAACCGGCATAAAGCTGAAAACTGTCATGCAGAGTGACGGCCTGCGTCTGAAGTGCACTCAAACCAGTTTCCGCAACAGCCACACCCGTTTGTTGTAATGCAGTGGTCAGATCAGCTTCCGCCTGCCTGATCTGTGCCAGTTTTTCATCACGCAACCGGCAGGCACGTAAAAACAACTGACGCTTCTGCAGTAACGCCTCACGCTTTTCCATCCAGCGCAATAAACTGCCTGCGGATAGGTTCTCTTTGCAGGCCGGTACAAGCTGTTGCTGCCACATGGCGAGACGTGCTTCTGCCGCCTGCAATTCGGCCTGCGCCGCGGCACCGGAATTTTGAAGATGCAGATTCTGTGCCTCAAGCACAGCAAGCCGTTCCCGTAATTGCATGGCGCGGGCAAATTCTGCAGCCTGTGTCAGCCTGTTATGCACGGCCTGATCGTCTTGCGTCAGATATTGCTCAAACGCATCTGCACTTTCACTGCTCAGCATTTTACGATGCTGCTGCCATGCGGCATTGCGATTTTGGCGCAGTTCCGCGGCCTGTTCCTGCGTAATCACCAGACTATTTTGCTGCACAGCTTGTAATTGCGCGCGCAATTGCACCATTTCATCAGTGTTTTTGACCTGATTATCCTGTGCCTGTTGCCAGCGGTTGTGCAGAGCCTGCATCTCCCGCCCTGCTGCTTCCACTTCTGCACCATCCGGCACTGCCAAGGCGGCAAGTAGTTGCAGATCAGTCTCAAAATCATGCTGACGGTAAGGCAGCGCCTGCCAGATTTCCCGTAATTGCGCTTCTTCTTCGCGTGCAGCCTGATCAGCCAGCCGCAAGGAACTACTCAAGTCCTCACCGCGCAAACGGTTCAGCAGATCATGCAGGTAGCGCATTGATGCAGGATCGTAATGTGCCTGCGTGATGCCGCTTTGCTTCAACTTATCCTGCGCAAGTTTCAGCCGTTCTTCCGCAGCAGCCAATTCCTTGCCGGTCATTTGCAAGGCCGCCATAATACCGGAGCGTTGTTCAATCAGACTGCGCAATGCTGTTTCTGTCTGAATTTTAATGAGCAATGTGCGGGGATCAGCCTTGATATCCCGCCCCAGACGGATCAGCAGCACCTCAATTTTATTCTGCTCAGCACGCAACGCAGCTTCCCGCTCCGGCAAATCCTTCTCTGCCGTCACAAATCGTGCCTGCAAATCCTGTAACTGTCCGGCAGTGCCGGCGAGGTTCAGCGCATTTTCATCAGGATGGATTTCCGCAATTTCCCGTTCCAGTCGCGCTATCTCTGCCGAGTGATTTTCAACACGAACGCGCAGTTCCGCATCATCAATCATCAATCGCGGCAACTCATCGGCAAAACCGGCAGGCACCGCCGGAATATCTGTAAAAGCGGCCAGTTCTTCACGCAGCCGATGCAGCCGGTGATAATGCGGCAATGCATTGAGCATGGCCTCAATCTCAGCAATACGGCCTCTTATTTGCCCATGCGCAGTCAGAGCCTGCTGATATTCAGCCTCAGCCTGCCGGAAACTGTCGCTCAATTTGCCATAGCTTTGCGCCGAGCTTTTCGCATCCAGCTCGGCTTTTGCAGCTTCAAGCTCTTTCAATTGTGCATTGAGATCAACCAGCCCGCCGCTGCGCGCACCGGAACGATAAAACTGATCAGCGCGGCTGCGCAGCAAATTGAGATTCTGACTGATACCCGCGAGACCGGCACTGGCCGAAAACAGCAACTCACCAAGATTACCCTTGCTGGCAAGGATCGCATCGCCGCCTTCTTCCAATGTGTCATCGTCCAGCGAGAACATCATACGATAGGCATTGCGATCAATATCACCTAATTCGTCAGAAATCAGTGTATCCGGTAAAGCGCGGCCTGCATCATCCTGCAGGCTGTTGACACGAGCCTTGGTGCGCACCAGTTCCTGCGTGATACCCTGTAACTGCAGGGAAGCCCCGATTTTCATCGCTGAATAGGAATGCAGAAAATCATAACGGCTCTTATGCTCAATACCGAAGAGCAGATCGAGCAGCGCCGAAAACGTGGTTGATTTTCCTGCTTCATTCGGCCCGTAAATAATATGCAAATCGGGTTTGCCCTGATCTGCCGCACCAAAATCCAGCACATGGTCGGTAAAGCGGCCATAGCGGGTGAGATCCAGACGATTAATCCGCATTATGCCTGTTCCTCTGCCTGCGCGGCCGCACTCAATTCTGCCAGCACATCCTCGCTGCCCTTTTGTAATAAGAGAGCAATCAGTGCCTGCGCCTGCGTTTCATCTCCGCCGAACATATTGCGGATTTCCGCAGGTAATTTTTTCACCAACGCATCCATTTGCTCTGCGAGGCCGCTCTGAAACTGAACATTGGCAGCCAGTTCATCGCTGATCAGCCTGCCCAGTTCATGCAGCGGATCAGCTGTAAGAATGGCATTTTGCTGGTGAGCTTTACGCGGCGGGGTACATTCAATCTCCAGCTTTTCAATCCAGCAATCGCCGGTTTGTGCTGCTTTGTCTTCTGCTTCCGTCAGCAGCAGATCATGATCACGACGCATTTGCCATGCCAGAGCTGTCGAACCGGTCAGATGCAGACGGGCAACCAGATGTTCACTGGCCGTCGCTTCACGCTTGGCTTCCAGCGCCTCATGCACTGCCTGAACAAGTGCGCGCCAGTCCTCACACTCTGTGACATCGACATGCACACGCTCAAATTGCGCTATTGACGTCAGCCGCTCTTCCGTATGAACGATGCCGCTATCATCAATAGTCACAAGTGTTACGGATTTCACTCCGGCCTCATTAATATCCCGCCCCTGCGGATTACCGGCCATCACGACTGTACTGTTATACGCACTTGTCGGCACATAAACCGCCCGCTTGTGGATGTGCCCCAAAGCCCAGTAATGGAAACCGTGCGATTGCAGATCAGCCACGCTGACCGGTGCATAAAGATCATGCCCTTCGGCACCGTTGAGGCTGGTATGCATCAGCCCGATATTGACGGCACCGCTGACCGGCAATCCGTAATTGGGCAACAAGCTGTCCGGCGCATGGGATTTGGCAAAACTCAGACCATGAAACACCACCGGCTGCTCATGATCCGGTGCAGTTACTGTAATCACACGGGCCTTGCGGTCGAAAATCTGCACCCGTTCCGGCAGGATCAGCTCTTTGGTAATTTTCGACAGCGCATCGTGATTGCCGCGGATAATAAAAACATCAATACCTGCCTGATCCAGACGCCGCAGCTGCTCTGCCAGAAAACGTGCGGTTTTCATTGAAGTCTGATCACCGTCATAAAGATCACCGGCAATCAACAGCGCATTCACGCGCTCGCTGAGTGCCAGATCGATAATGCGCTCAAAAGCACGACGGGTCGCATTACCGATCAGCGTCGCAAGTTCCTGATTACGCAAAGCCAGTGAGCGCAGCGGTGAATCCAGATGGATATCTGCCGCATGAATGAAACGGTAGGTCAAATCAGCTCCTGAAAAATCAGGTTAAAGTCGTTGCGCTGACTATGCGACGGGCCGGTTACAAAAATCAATGCAATGGCGCATTTTATAAGTGCATAGCGCAGTATGTTCATCTGACAGAATAAATTCTTGTAAATCATAGGATTTTCTTGCCGAAAACACTTACAATTGAAAAATCCCGTTCCTATATGCAGACAAAGCACTTTTTCAGGAGACACATATGTTGCGTGCCACCTCTCGTTTAGGCCAGTTCACAATCGCATTGGGACTGGCGCTCGTTGTATCGCTTTCGGCGATGGATATTGCCGATGCCAGACGGGCGGGCGGTGGCGGCTTTGGCAGCCGTGGCAGCAAGACCTATCAGGCGCCTGCGCCAACCCGCACAGCACCAAACACTGCAGCACCGATTGAGCGTTCGATGACGCCAAATACCGGTGCGCAGACACGTCCGGCACAGGGTGCTGCGGCAGCGAATGCGGCAAAGCCTGGCTTCTTCAATAATTTCGGTCGTTCCATGCTCGGCGGTCTGCTGGTCGGTGGTCTGATCGGTATGCTGCTTGGCAATGGTCTCGGCGGTATGGCCGGTTTCCTCGGCCTGATCCTGCAGGTTGCTCTCTTCGCCGGTCTGGCGATGCTGGCTATGCGCTTCTTTGCGAACCGCAATAAAACTGCAACGGCTGCTGCCGGTGCCGGTTCTGCACGAACAGCACAGAATTTTGGCAATCAGTTCGGCAAGCGTGATGCGCAGGCACAGAACACCAATGCGCGCTCATCCACATCTGTTCCGTCAGCCGGCTTCGGTGCGGGAGCAAGTGCTGCTGCCGCAAACATGATGCAGCCTGCTGTGGAAGAGAAGCCACTGACTGTCTCACAGGAAGATCTCGAGCATTTCGAAAAAATGCTGACCGAAGTTCAGACAGCCTATGGTCAGGAAAATTACGGTACCCTGCGCCAGCTCGCAACACCGGAAGCTATGTCCTACCTCGCCGAAGAACTCGGTGAAAACGCCACCAACGGTCTGCGTAACCATGTCAGCGAAGTGAAATTGCTGCAGGGTGACGTTTCAGAAGGCTGGAGCGAAGAAGGCAAAGACTACGCCACCGTTGCCATGCGGTATGAAAGCGTTGACTACATGGCAGACCGTGACACCGGCGAATTGGCCGAGGGCGAAAGCACTGATATTTCGGAAAGCGTTGAAGTCTGGACATTCGTACGCCCTGCCAATGGTCGTATCGAAGACTGGAAACTCTCGGCAATTCAGGCTGCATAAGCATCTGACATTACTTCTTATTTCGTATAGAAAAGCCGCCTTGATCTTCAGGGCGGCTTTTTTCATAGGGAACTTATGGTTCCTATGAAGCGTTACGGGTTTGAAAATCAATATTACAAATAAATTTTTATGATTGCATTTTTTTGCAATCAATTATACTTAATTAAAAATATAGAAAGCAGGTATGACATGCAAAAACCAGACATTGCCACATTTTATGATCAGCGCACCGGCTCCATGCAATATGTTGTCGCCGATCCTGAAACACTGGATTGCGTGATTATTGATCCGGTGCTGGAATATGATGAAAAATCCGGTCAGACGGCCACTCATCACGCCGATGAGATGCTGGATTATATCGCACGCCGCAGCTACCGGCTGGTACATATTCTCGACACGCATCCTCATGCTGATCATCTTTCTGCCGCTCATTATCTGCATACCCGCACCGGCGCGCCGACAGCAATTGGCGCGGAAGTGAAAAAAGTCCAGAAAATCTGGTCTGAGCTGTATAACTGGCCGGACCTTGCCTGTGACGGCTCGCAATGGGATCATCTGTTTGAAGACGGTGAGACATTCAAAGTCGGCAATCTTGATGCACGGGTTATTCACTCTCCGGGGCATACGCTGGCTTCGATTACCTATGTCATCGGCGATGCAGCCTTCATCCACGACACATTATTCATGCCGGACGGCGGCACCGCACGCGCCGACTTCCCCGGTGGCGATGCAACCGCACTATGGAACAGTATCCAGACCATTCTGCAACTGCCGGAAGATACCCGCCTTTTCACCGGTCATGACTACCGGCCGAACGGTCGTGAAGTGCGTTGGGAATCCCGTATTGGTGAGCAGTTACAGGATAATATCCATCTCAGCCGCTATCGTGATGAGGACAGTTTTGTCACGGCACGTCAGGCGCGGGATGCAACTTTACCAATTCCGAAACTGATGCTCCATGCCTTGCAGGTGAATATTCGCGGTGGGCGTCTGCCTGAGCCTGAAAGCAACGGACAGCGTTATCTCAAAATTCCTCTCGGCCGTTTTGACGGCGCACCTTGGGAATAAGCCATGAGCACTCTTATCGATGACACCGACCTGACGATGGCCACGGCTCCCGATGCCGCTGAACTGCGCGAACAGGTCAACGAAGCCTCGGCCTTCCTGAAAAAGCTGTCCAATCCGGACCGCTTGCAGGTGGCTTGTGCATTGGTTGAAGGTGAAAAATCCGTGCGGGAACTGGAGGATATGCTGGGTATTCGTCAACCCGGCCTTTCCCAACAACTCGCAGAGCTACGCACAGCCGGTTTTGTCAGCGCCCGCAAGGAAGGCAAAGCCGTATTTTATTCTCTTGCAGATGAACGGGTGAAAATCTTCATCCGTACAATGCATCAGCTGTTTTGCGCTCCGGATATAAGGACATAACATCATGGAAAATTTCACCCCATGGTCTGCTCTTGGCGGCGGATTGCTGATCGGGCTTTCGGCCGTCTTGCTGATGTTTTTTGAAGGGCGAATTGCCGGTATCAGCGGTATTGTCAGTCGGCTTTTCCCGCCCTATGGCGATAATCGCTTTTTATCCCGCGCAGGCTTTGTACTGGGGTTGCTGATTGCCCCTTTCCTTTACTTGCTCTTCAGCGGTCACACACCGGTCATCAGTGTTTCTTCTGATCCGGTGCTGATGATTGTTGCCGGTTTACTGGTTGGTTTCGGCGCGGTTCTGGGTAGCGGTTGCACATCCGGTCATGGCGTATGCGGAATTTCACGGCTATCCCCGCGCTCCCTCCTCGCAACTGCACTGTTCATGGCAACCGGTTTCATCACCGTCTACATCATGCGCCATCTGATCGGGTAAAGGGGATAGCAATGTCATTTCTGATCAATCTTATTATTGGCCTGATCTTCGGGCTTGGACTGGTGATCTCAGGTCTTGCCAATCCTGAAAAAGTACTGAATTTTCTGGATATTACCGGTAATTGGGATCCGTCATTAGCTCTCGTCATGGGCGCAGCAGTTGTCACCACATTCATTGGCTTTCGCATGGCTTTTACCCGCAAGAAACCGGTCTGCGCTATAAATTTTGATGTGCCTGCCAACCGCAAACCGGACAGATCACTGGTTATTGGTGCTATTTTGTTCGGTATCGGCTGGGGATTTGGCGGCATTTGCCCGGGGCCAGCGATTACCACAGTCGGTTTGGCTGCAACCGGCACATTGATCTTTGTTCCGGCGATGATTGCCGGCATGCTAATTGCCCGTAAAGTCAAGGCTTCCTGAAAAATCAGGAAGCCTTCATTCGTCGGCACTTTTAAAGTGTCAGAGCGACCTTTGTGAGCCAAATATGATTCACAGCGCTCTGATTTGGTCAATAGCGTGAAATACGGGGCCATGGCCGAGTGAGCGGCCGGTCTCATCTTTCATACCCACTTCAAGTCGGTGTGCGGCACTGATTGCCCGCAACAGATAGGCTTTCGCCTCGCGCACCGCATCCGGCAATGAATTGCCTTTCGCTAATTCAGCAGCCAAAGCACTGGAAAGCGTGCAGCCTGTGCCATGCGTATCGGGCGTTTCAACACGCGGCGCTTCAAACCACAGATTATATTCCGCGCTTAGAAGCAGATCAGGGCAATGCTCTCCCGTCATATGCCCGCCTTTCATCAGCACAGCCTTACAACCTTTAGCCAGCAAAGCCTGACCCTGACGCTCCATATCCTCACGGTTTTCAGCTACAGGCACGCCAAGAATAGCGGCTGCTTCCGGCAAGTTGGGCGTCAATAAGGTTGCCAGCGGCAGTAGTTTTTGCGTGAGGCTTTCCACCGCCTGCGGGTCGAGCAACGCCGCCCCGCCTTTGGCAATCATCACAGGATCAAGCACAATCTGCAAATCCGGCTGTTTAATCAGCTGCTCCTGCAAAATCTGCGCCACACAATCGGAAATCTGCGCATTCACAATCATGCCGATTTTAACCGCATCAACCCGCACATCGCTGAAAATCATTATGAGCTGCTGCGCCACAAAATCTGCCGGCACAGCAAAAACACCGGAAACGCCCTGCGTATTCTGTGCTGTCAGTGCGGTTAATGCCGCCATGCCATACGTATCGCGGGCAGCGAATGTTTTCAGATCAGCCTGAATTCCGGCTCCGCCCGACGGGTCAGAACCGGCAAGGGAAAGAACATTTTTCATTGCCTATCCCTTTGCAGCACGAAAACCGGCGATTGCCGCATGGAATGCACGTGCTTCCAGTTCAGGATCATCCTGACCACAAATTGCTGAAACAACAGCCAGACCATTAACACCGGTTGCCAGCACATCATCCACATGCGGCAGTTTAATGCCACCAATGGCGACCGCAGGCAGTCCATTATGGGAGTAAACCCGCTTCAATCCGTCAAAACCAATGGAAGGCGCGCAATTCTTTTTGGTTGCTGTCGGGAAAACAGGACCAATGCCGAGATAATCCACCACAACACTATCCGCTTTGGTGGCCATTTCTGCAGTCTGTACAGACAGACCAAGGATCATATCCGGCCCGATTTTAGCACGCACCTGCTCCGGCGAACCGTCATGCTGGCCGATATGTAAACCATCAGCGCCGACAACAATCGCAACCTCAACATTGTCATTGATAATCAGCTTGGCATTGGTACCTTCAAGCGCTGTTTTTAGCGCTTTGGCCGTTTCAAGCATCTCCTGCTGGCTGGCATCTTTGTCACGCAACTGCACCATTGTGGCACCGCCACGCACAGCTGCAATTACGGTTTCCACCATGCCAAAACTGCCGCAAAGCTCACGGTCGAGAACGAGATAGAGCGACAAATCAAACTGTTTCATAGAATCGTACCTTTGCCTGAGACTGGAATTGTGCGGGTGTGAGCGCATAAAGCGCATCGATAAAGTGAATTTGGAAACTGGCTGGCCCCTGCGCCTGCAATGCCGCCTGTTCTCCGGCCACCGCATACATGGCCAGAGCGGCTGCGGTCGCTTCCAAAGCGGAAGCCTTATGAGAAGCAACGAACGCACCGGTCAGGCAGGTCAGCGCACAGCCAAGTGCTGTCACTTGCGGCATCAGCGCTGAGCCGCCGTCAATACGCAAAGTGCTGTGGCCGTCGGTCAACAGATCATAAGCGCCGGTCACTGCAACAGTGCATTGATACTGCTGTGCCAGTTGTTGTGCCGCATGATGCGCACTACCGGCATCATCGCCGCTGTCTGCCCCTTTGCCCCGTGCGGAAAAACCTGCAAGGGTCAGAATTTCAGACGCATTACCGCGAATAATTGTTGGTTTCAGCGCCAACAGGGTCTGCGCCGCTTCTCTGCGGAAAGTGGAAGCAAAATGAGCTACGGGATCAAAAACCCACGGAATATTATGCGCATTAGCGGATGTGATCGCCGCAATCATCCCCTGCACCCAAAGCGGAGAGAGCGTGCCGATATTAATCGTGACCGCACCGCAGAGTTTGGCAAATTCTCCGGCTTCTTCCTGCGCATGCAGCATGGCAGGAGAAGCACCGGCAGCCAGAACCACATTGGCGGCCGTATTCATCGCTACGAAATTTGTGATGCATTGTATGAGAGGTTTCTGGCGTCGCATGGTTTCCAGCACAATGCCGAAATCCGGTAGATCTTTCATATCAGCCCTCCGCCACGGTGAGGGTCTGATACAGGGTGCCACTATTTCGCCTTGCGATAAGCGCCCTTTAATCTGACTCCCTCCGCCGGCATTATCCGGTTCAGGTTCAAAGGGTACTTCTCAGCCGGTATCATCCGGGCGCCCCTGTCTTTGATCGCTATTATGGCAGAGCAGGCACTACCTGTCCACCACCTGAAAGATTAGCTGATTAATATGGCACGGAAATCATTGACATTTGTACCGGTCGGCCCTGTCACAAACAGATCGCCACTTGCATGGAATGCGCTCCAGCTGTCATGCCCTGCAAGATATTGCTTCGCATCCAGCCCCAGCTCTGTCATGCGTTGAATTGTGCCTCCATCCGCGAAAGCACCGGCATTATTTTCCGAACCGTCTATGCCATCAGTATCCGCAGCCAAAGCGTGAATATTCTCAGAGCCAGCAATATTCAGCGCCAATGCCAGCATGAATTCACTGTTGCGCCCGCCTTTACCGGCTTTAGCACCGGAACCGAGCGTTACCGTTGTTTCGCCGCCGGACAACAACAACAAAGGTTGTCCTGCCTGACGATTACGCGCCTGATATTGTGCCATTGCCCCATGCATCAGTGCGATGTCTTTTGCTTCACCTTCAATCGCATCGGAGAGAATGAGTGTTTCAACGCTCTGTTCTTCAGCCAATCTTGCTGCGGCAGCCAGTGACTGTGCTGCACTGGCGATAATATGGTGGCTGTGGCGGGCAAATATTGCATCATCCAGCTGCGGTGCATCGGCTGCAGCGCTTTGTAAATGTGCCATGACCGTTTCCGGTAATTGCATCTTGTAATGGTCAATATATTTCAGCGCATCATGACGGGTTGCGCGATCGGCAATCGTCGGCCCTGAAGCGATCAGCGCCGGATCATCCCCCGGAATATCAGAGACAATCAGGCTGACCATACGGGCAGGCCCTGCAAGAGCAGCAAGCCTGCCACCTTTAATCGTAGAGACATGCTTACGGATAGCATTCATCACGCTGATCGGCGCACCGCTGGCAAGCAAAGCGGCATTGACTGCCTGCTCATCCGCCAGTGTCAGTCCCTCCGGTGGCGCAGGCAACAGAGCCGAGCCGCCGCCGCAGATCAATGCCACCACCAGATCGTCTTCATGCAAGTCTTTCAACGCAGCTTTCAACTGTTTTGCTGCTTCCAGTCCCGCTTCATCCGGCACCGGATGTGCGGCTTCCAGCACTTTAATAAAACCGCATTCCGCTCCATAGCCATAGCGAGTAACAACCACGCCCCGTGGCGCAGGATTTCCGGCCTCAACCCATAAAGTCTCAAAGGCTTGCGCCATTTGTGCAGAGCCCTTACCGGCGCCGATGACGATGGTTCTGCCCTTTGGCGCTTGTGGTAAATAGGGTTTGAGACAATGCAGCGGATCAGCCGCCTGAACCGCAGTGTCAAACAGGGATTGCAGGAATTGCCGTTCCTGCCCCTGTTTCAGTTTAATCTGTGCCCGTCCGATGCCCTGCGGCAACTGGCTGCCGCCATCGCTGTAACCGGCAGGTATTGCCCCCGCCGCATTGATGACACGGCGCTCGGTAATCGCTGCGAATATCTGATCAACCGCCTGTTTAGCCCCTGCAAGTCGTGACGGGTGGTCGGTATCTGCCGCCGCATGTGGCAGTAACAACATGGCTTCCGGATATTTTTTAGCCAGCGGTAAGTAAGGCGCTAGCGGCCCTGACAGCACGCCGTTTTTTTCAAACAGGTCAGCATCCACCGCAACATTGCGGATATAACCGCTCTGCATCAGACGATCCAAAGCCACAATATCTACGAGCTCACCACGGTCATAATTGATAACCATAGCACCCTCATTCATTGCAGACAGTACCGTATGGCTGACCAGTCCCTGATTGCTGTAGCGCCCTGTCTCCTTGTTCAGCGCGCCAAGCCCCAGATGCACACTCAGCACATCAGCATTTTGCGCAGCGGTTTCGGGTGTTGATGCATAGGCATAGCCCTGACTTTCAATCCACTGACGATGATGTTCGCGGGCATAAATAGTGACATGCATAGCAAAGGCTTTCGCCAGTTTTGCCACTTCCATGCCAATATTACCGCTGCCGAGAATGGCAATCTTGCGGCCTTCAAGTCCGAAGCTCGGGAAACGCGCCAAATCGCGGCCGGTATCAAAGCTACCTTCCAGTACCTGTTTATATAGAGTGGCGGTGTCCAGATCGGGACGAAACTGTAGAAGCGCTTTCAGCACCATTTGCGCGGTAATACGGCTGTTGATGCCCGGTGTATTCATCAAAGGGGATTTGCCGGAAACCCATGATTGTGATTGCATGTTGCCGGTGCCTGCACCAATGCGTACTCCACCCTCAACAAACAGGCATTGCGGCGGAATGCGGGTGGCAGCAGCAATAACCGCATCATATTGCCCCTGTCCCGCAGCCGCGATCAGCTCTTCTTCAGTGCTGAGATCAGGGCAATAGAAAAAATGTAATTTTCCGGCTGTGAGTGCCGAGACTGCCTGCAAAGCATGATCGTGAAAGACCGCGCCTTTGTCTTCGATGTAGCGGCGAATTTCATTCCATTGATGCTTGCCATGTGCATCAAGACGCAACTCCAGATGATTCGTGATGAGGATTTTGGCAGTTTTGTCCGGCATGGCTTCAGTTCCCTTATAATTATTCAGTACGGGGCAATACCCAGATTATAATGATTGGCAATCTGCCAGAACCAGTCTTTGTCGAGATCTTCCTGTCTCTTTTGGATTGTTAGGTGTTCTGCACAATGATCGAACAGAGCATAACAAAGCTGCTCGTCATCATGGCGGGCATAATAAGCAATGCCATCGATATTTTCCGGATGATCATGCAGCGCCTTTGACCAGTGTTGCGCAGTGTCATAGGGCAAACCGCTATGCAGAATCTCTGCCGTTGCACCAAGAATGGCAAGCCCGCGTCCTGCAAGTTTGGCCAGTTTCAACGAAGCCATCAGCTCCAGCACTACATGTGCTTTCTTTTGCAGAATCTGTAAATCAATCAAACTCCGCCCGGGTTCGCGTAAGAATGTTTCGGCAAAAGCACCCTCGCGTGCAGCGGCTGTATATAGCACGCCATAGGATGCATCCGGCGCGTTGAGCCTGCCCATTCTTGAACGATCAAAATAAACAGGCTCAAAGGCAGCAGTATAGAAACGATAAAGCTTACTTCCCGCAGCCAGAGTGATCAGCTCAGGCTGTCGGGAAGCCAGATTATGTGGTGGCTGCGGCCCGCTCACGCGCCTTGCAAACCATTGAGCCGTGCAGCTTCCAGCACCGCTTCTGTTTCACCGCGACGCAGCAACTCAATCGGTTTTTTGCCGTTGAGGCGTTCATCAGGCCTGCTCAGAAAGTTCAGCAAAAACCAAGGACTGGCACTGCCAAGCGCCTGACGCACAGCTTTCAGTCCGGCAACAATGCTGCCATCATTGAGAAACTGGATTGTCGGATAGGCACGGCGGTTACCGGGTCCCGGAACTGCAAGCAATGAACCATCCTGTACGCGTTTATCCACGGCCTGACGGGAAATACCCTGTAATAACAGGCGTACCTGTTCCAGCGTATAGGCACCGCCCGCCGCCCGCAGATCCTGCTGAGCGATCTCAACACCACGCAGCAAGGCCAGAGCACGAGCATCCGGCTGGTATGCGTCTTTGGCAACCGCTTTACCTGCAGTTAACGGCACAGTCTGACGCTTCGCGCGACTTGTCGTAGCGCGTGACTTTGCTTTTGCTGCAGGAGATTGCCGTGCTCTCTCAGTCTTCGGTGTATTCTGCGTTGTCTGTACCATTTTCATCTCCTGAACTTAAAGATGATACTGCACAGGCTGGTTGTCAAGCTTGCTGTTGTTGTCAAGGTTGACAAGGTTGCATCTTACATGAAACGACTTGCAGAATATGACTCTGCCGGAATGAACGGTTTTTCTCCCGTCATCAGCTCTGCCAGCAACCGGCCGGATGCTGGCCCCAGTGTCAGACCATGATGGGCATGGCCAAAATTCATCCACAATCCCGGCTTGTTTGGCACCTGACCGATAACCGGACGCATATCCGGCATACAAGGACGCAGGCCCAGCCATGGCTGTGCCTCAACCGGTTTGCCTAATGACGGTAATACTTTACGCGCGCGCTTCTCGGCGCGATCCAGCAGGATACGATTGGCCGGTGCATCCGGCGCAGCAAATTCAATTCCGGTTGTCAGGCGCATACCCTGACGCATCGGCGCCATGACATAACCGCCTTCAACCTCAACAACCGAGTGATTGAGAGTCGTATCATCTTCCATCGAAAAATGCAGATGCGTGCCGCGCTTAACCGCCATTGGCAGTTTGATGCCAGCCTGCTGGTAGATCAGATGTGACTGCGGCCCCAAAGCTACGACAACATTGCGTGCTGTGACCTGCTCAGATGCACGGACAGACCAGCCATCACTCTGCTGCTGCAAAGTTGCAGCATCGCCATGCAGAAACACGCCGCCGCGCTGTGTAAACAAAGCTGCATAGGCCTTGACCAGCCCCGCTGGATCGCTCACCGTTTTCGGGTCGAGCCAATGAACAGCACCGGCAATATTGCGCATGGATGGTTCTGTTGCTGCAAAACCGGTACTGTCGAGCACTTTATAATTCAGACCAAAGCGATCCAGCGATGGCAGGTTTTTCACAAAAGCATCGAAAACCTGCTCACTGCAAAACGCCTCCAGCCAGCCTTTGTCCTGCACCAGATTCTGACAACCAGCCTGTTCAATCAGAAAATCATGTTCAGTCACGCTGGCTTCCACAAGCGGCAGCATGTCAGCCGTTGCTTTTGCCAGGCCGGCCGGTGAAGAATGACGCCAGAACTGAAACAGCCATGGTGCCAGCTTCGGCATATAGGCCAGATCATAACGCACATCTGTACGGTTATTCAGCCCGTATTTAATCAGATTGGCGAGCCCGCGCGGAAATGAATAAGGAATAACACTGGAGCGTTCAATCAAACCGGCATTGCCATAACTCGTCCCCTCACCTGGGTCTTTTTTGTCAATCAGACAAACGGCATGTCCGCGAGCCTGCAAGTGGAGGGCAGTGCTGACACCAATAATGCCTGCACCCAGAATGATTGTATCGAATTTACGCATGTTATGGCCGGATAATACGGGTCATGACTACAGGCCGGAACGTTTCGACCAACAGCTTGCCACGAAGGAACAGGATTAAGACAATGAGCGCGCAAGGCTGCGCGCTCATCAAATGGTTTTAACAACCGCTGCAATCAATAAATATCGAAGTCGAAATACTTCTTCATAATCTTGTCATAGGTACCATTTTTGCGGATACCGTCAATTGCCGCATTGAACTGGGCTTTTAGATCATCATTACCCTGCTTCAAAGCAATGCCGGTTTCTGTTTGTGTGCCCGGCACATCTTCCAGAATATGGCAGCAGCTTCCGGCTTCAGTCTTCAGCCAGTCAACGACAGGGAATTTGTCGGAGATCATTGCATCCAGACGGCCGGTCTTCAGATCCGCATTGGCTTCATCGGCGCTCACATAGAGTTTAACCTCAGCACCGGCTTTAGCCAGCACATCTTCCGCGTAAATCGCCTGTGTTGTGCCGCCCTGCGCACCAATTGTTTTGCCGGAGAAGCTTTCCGGCTTCACATCTTTAATCGGGCTGTCTTTTGGAACCGCAACAGCCAAAGGGGTGGAGTAATATTTATTGGTAAAGTCGATCTGTTTCTTGCGCTCTTCGGTAATGCTCATCGATGCGATAACCGCATCAAATTTGCCTGCCTGCAAGCCCGGAATCATACCATCCCAATCATTGGCAACGAGGGTGCACTTGGCTTTCATTTCTTCGCAAAGAGCATTGGCGATATCAACGTCAAAGCCCTTCAGCGAACCGTCAGCATCAACAAAGTTGAACGGAGGATAAGCACCTTCAGTGGCGATACGGATTTCTTTCCATTCTTTTGCGCCCGCCGATGTCGCAATAGCAGCCAGTACCAGACCGGCGAATAAAACTGATTTACGCATAGTTCCCTCATTATGTCGTGAAAATCATTCTCCGCGGGCAGCTAAACAGAAAAACGGGGCAAAGGAAAGCCCTTGCCCCGTTTCTCATTTCATCAAGATATTCTGAATACGCATCATGTAGATACGTATTCATCCCGCCATTAAGCGTAAACTTTACCGAAGCGGTTTGCGAGGAACTTATCCAGCGCAATATCTTCCTGCTTCATGAAGCCCTGTGCAGGGATGCTGCCGTCAGCAAGCATATCAACTACAGCGCAGATAGCGGAAGCAGTGGTAACCTGAATACCGGTCATTTCCAGACCATCCTGAGTCTGGTTGTAAACCTTATTCGCATAAGTTTCCTGAGTCAGGCGACCGTCTTTGTAGCCGGTTACGGTTACGAAGATAACGATAACATCCTGCTGGGTGCCCGGAACTGCGGTTTCAAGAATATCCTTGAATACATCGCGGCGGTGACGCAGGCCGAGGTCGTTCAGCAGAGTTTTGAAGATGTCGCAATGGCCAGGGTAACGGATGGTGCGGTAGTTCAGGGTGCGAACTTTACCTTCGAGAGTTTCAGCCAGAGTGCCGAGACCACCGGAAGTGTTGAAAGCTTCGTACTGAACGCCTTCGAGCGAGAATTCTTCGCGCTCTTCCATAGCAGGAACCAGTGTCAGCTTGCCGTTTACGATGGCTTCACATGGCTCGATATATTCGTTGATAACGCCGTCCGTGCTCCATGTCAGGTTATAAGTGATGGAGTTGGTCGGGAACTGTGGCAGAGCGCCGACGCGCATGCCGATGGATTCCAGCTTGTCGAATTTCTTGGCCAGATCGTAAGCAACGATCGAGATGAAGCCCGGAGCCAGACCGCACTGTGGAATGAAAGCGGTTTTAGCGGTTTTCGCCAGTTCTTTAACGTGGCGTGTGCTTGCAACGTCTTCAGTCAGGTCGAGGTAATGAACGCCGGCTTTTGCAGCTGCATCAGCAATACGGATTGTCATCTGGTAAGGTGCAGCGCTGAGAACAGCAAATTTACCGGCCAGAACAGCTGCCAGTGCGCTTTCATCAGCAATATCAACAACCTTCGTTGTGATGTTCTTTTTGCCGGCAAGCGCTTTCAGCTGCTCTTCCGCACGGTCTGTTACCGTTACATTATAATCACCGGTGTTACCCAGAAGCTGTGCAATTGTTACACCGATCTTACCGGCACCAACGACGACGACGTCTTTCATGACTGACCCTTTATTATATTGCCTGAGTGCCACTGCCTGTGCTTGCGCAACAAGAAAAATGTAACACTTTAATAATACTGTATTATTTCCGGGAGGTTTGATTCAGTCCCGAGAAATGATGGCATAGAGTCGCAGAATTTTCGTCAAAAAGAAGTATCTAAAATGACGGAATGACGCTATATATTTGAACGAAGTGACGTTAACGAGGTTCAAAATGACGACGAAAGCCGATATGGCCCTGATTGCTCTTTTACGCGAGAATGCCCGCGCATCGACAGCAACTCTTGCCAGACGGCTCGGCGTTTCCCGTACAACGGTTCAGAGCCGTATCGACCGGCTGGAAAAACGCGGCATCATTACCGGCTATACCGTTAAACTGTCTTCAGAACATGAAAGCCATCTGGTGCGCGCGCATGTACTGGTTACAGCCCTGCCGAAATTTTCACCAAAGGTTGAGATCGGTCTCAAAACCATGATGTCTGTGCGATCCGTTCATTCGATCAGCGGCAATTTTGATATGATTGTTATTGTTGAAGCGCCATCAATCGGTGAGCTCGACAGTGTGCTCGATCAGATCGGTGCACTGGAAGGTGTTGAACGCACCATGTCTTCTATTATTCTCTCTACACGTATTGAGCGGTGAAGTCATTTCAGACCCGTTAAACCGGATCAGTTTCCCTCAGTCCTGCATAGCTATGCGCGCTGCCCTCAAAAAAGCAGGTCTTATCTGAATTTCAGGGGGATTGTGACCGCTTCAGGGCTGCACTGAGCGCTTTTGCGGCAAGTTTTTCACTTAAAATGATGATTATGACAATTTAATGCCTGACGGAGCGTTTTCCCAATCCGAATAAGCAACGCTGCTATGCAAATTTGTCTCTGCTCATTTCGGATCATTAGGGCTATATACAACTCAACAAACAACGACATAAAATTTTCTAGGTGAGAAACATGAACCTGATCCGCTCTTACAACAACTGGCGCCGTTACCGCAGCACAGTAAACGAACTGAACCGCCTCTCAACCCGCGAACTGAACGATCTCGGCATCCTGCCTGCAGAAATTCCGTTTGTAGCTCGCAAGGCAGCTCAGCGCTAATAAGAATTACAGAGATATCAAACCTGAGCCTCCCTCCTCCTCCCAACTCAGGTTTGATCGAAGACCGGTCTCCCTCCTCCCAACCGGTCATTCATCGTAACGCCCGATGCTCCTCCCAGCATCGGGCGTTTACTTTTTTAGCAACCTGAATTTGCTGATCTTCAACACTCAAAGATGGATATAGGCAAAGCCCTGTATTTGCAGATATGCAAGTTCTGCAACGCCGCTTGGCACCACATCATCCTCTGAAAGACGATACAGGCTTTTAATATCGAGATTACGCGCGCGCATAGTATTGGCGCAGGCCAGAAAACGAACACCCTGTTCGCATAAATTATCAAAACGCTTTTTTAGATTATCATCGGCTTCCGCAATCTGAAACAGATCCAGACCCGCGCCGTGGCAGACAACACGGATGGTAAAAGCCGGTTTTGATTTACACCCCGCAGATAAAGCCTGCACATGATTGGTCAGGGATGTGAGTAATGCCGCCATATAGGCTTTTGTTTCATCTGGGGCGGCATTTATATAAGCACCATTATTATGGTAAACGACCCGCTGTTCGCCGGACTTGCTATAGCGATTATGTGTCAGCGGATCACTCATCATAAAACTCCGGTCAAAGAACCACGACTTTCAAGCCATTCGCGCTTACAGGCAATATTGGCAGTACCAGTAAATTTCAGAGCGATTTTATACCAAAGGGTAGTAAAACCGCGCTGCCTTGTTATTTCGCCGCTTTCTCACGGGCGCGGGCATCAGCCACTGCCATTTTGAATCCGTTATAATCCAGTGCCATTGCCCGGAACGGGCCGATCAGATGCGTTGGCGTGCCTTCAACACCGATCGATTCCGCCTGCGACATGACACGTTTCAGCTGCGCAGTGATTTTACCGTTGTTTTTGTTCAGATCAGCCTGCAATTGCTGCATATCAATACCGGAGGCTTTAACCGCGTCGAGCATCATTTTTTTAGACACTTTACCGCCCGGAATTGACATCAGTGCTTTATGAACGACTTCATATTTACCCTGATATTGCGCTGCCAGTGCCAGCTGGGAGCCATAGACCGACGATTCCGTCAGGATCGGCCACTCTTTATAAACAAGACGAATATTCCCGTCTTCTTTGACAATACGCGCCAGATCAACACCGGATTTTTTGCAGTAAATGCAGTTATAATCGGTGAAAACGACAATGGTCAGATCGCCTTTGGGATTGCCGCCGGCAGGCGCTTCCGGATCATAGAGAATCCCGTTGACATCAACCTCCTGTGCAAACGCATCATGCTTGCTGCTCAGCAGAAAAGCAGTGCTCAGCGTAATACCGGATGAGAGTTGAAGGAACTGGCGGCGTTGCATACGCTTCTCCTGTAAGGCAATAGGTAAATAAGGTTGGGGCGGCTCAGAGGCCGAGCGCCTGAAGACGATTGTCCAGCTTGTCCGGTGTCAACTCGCCAATGATGCGATTTTGCGTTTGTTCTTTTGCAGTTTGTGCCTCAAGGAACATCAGCGTTGGTGGTCCGACAACGTTAAAACGCTGCATCAGATCACGGCTGGCATCATTATAATCGGTGATATCCGCTTTAATCAGCGTGAGATTGCCCAAACGGCCTGCATATTCCGGCTTTTTCATCACTTTTTCATTAGTCTTACAGGTTGTGCACCAGTCTGCCGTGAAATCCACCAGCACCGGTTTACCTGTCGCAATCGCCTGATTGAGTACCTGATCATATTCAGCCGAAGTTTTAACAATCCTGACCGGCTGAGTCGTTGCAGTCTGTGCAATCTGTTGGGTGCTGCCCTGTAAAAAGCCCAATGGTTGCCACGGATCCGTTGAACCGCCTGCAAAACCGACCATCAGTAAGGTGCCGTAGATCAGAGCGGCAATACCGGTAGTTTTTTCAAGGCGCATCCATGCGGTGCTTTTAGCGTTCAGGCGGTCAAACACACCGAGGAAAACACCGCAAGCCAATGCTGTGAGCGCCAGCAACAACATTGCATTTTCATCAGAGAGCAGGCGCAGGATCATGTAGATCGCCAGTCCCAGAAAGACGACGCCGAAAATCTGTTTGATTGTGTTAAGCCACGGGCCGGATTTCGGCAGATATTTTGCGCCAAATGTACCAAAAACAATCAGCGGTACACCCATGCCCAGTCCCAGAGCGAACAGAGCAGATGCACCGCGTACCGCATCACCGGTCTGCGCAACATAGAGCAATGCAGCGGCAAGCGGCGGGGTCACACAAGGCCCGACAATCAGCGCAGAACCAAAACCTAACACCAGAGCGCCGCTGATCGCGCCGCCTTTGCCGGATGTGTTGCGGCTGAAGAAACTTGTCCAGCCTTGCGGCAGTTGCAATTCATAATAACCGAACATTGAAAAAGCGAGTGCGACAAACACCAATGCCATAAACCCAAGCGCATAAGGTGTTTGCAAAGCGGCCTGCAAATTATAGCCGGACCAGGATGCGGCAAAGCCAAGCACGGCATAGGCTGCAGCCATCGCTACGACATAAGCCGACGACAAAACAAAGCCGCGGCCGGATGACAGTTTTTCACCGGATTTTGCCAGCATTCCTGAGAGGATCGGAATCATCGGGAAAACACAGGGCGTCAGCGCCAGAAGCAAACCAAAACCAAAGAACCCGGCCAGCATGAAGGCGAAATTGGAACCAAGCCATGCCGTTACTTCTTCCGTGCTGACATCGGTGAGGCTTGCAATCAATCCGGTTTCAGCCGGTGCTGCGGTTTCCTGCGCAGGTGCGGTATCATCGGTCAGTGACAAATCAGGTGCAGCAAGTTCCGTTTGTGACAGGCCTCCCAGACCCAGTGCCACTTTGGAAAGCGCCAGTGTTTGCAGATCAAGCGAACGTGTCACCGGCGGATAACAGATACTGTCTTCCTCACAGCCCTGCCAGCGCACCAGAACATGTCCCTCTTTCGGCAGTGCATTTTCAGACACCTGTGCAAAAGCGCGGTTATACAAAACTTCGGTGCGGCCGAAATTCATGTCATCCTTGATGACACCTTCACTGACATCAGCAGGAAGTACTGTGCGGTCCGGTTTTTCGACCTGTATCTTGTCGCGATACATGTAAATTTTAGGCGCAATATTCCATTGGAATTGCAGCGCGTTTTTTTCATCACGCGTGACACTCAGTTGCATAACCTCTTCAGCGGAGCGCATGGTTTGCGCAACAGCCTGAATGCCGGTCACAGGTGTAAAGGCAGCAGATAATACGATGCTGAAAAAAAGCAGACTGAAAAGCTGTCGGTAAAAATGTCGGATCATATTATCCTGCAAAAACTAAAGCATGTCGCAGCTAAATGAATTCATTTAGCGTTCGCGAACATGCGACAAATGAAAGAAGCCAGAGCGAGTGCTATGAGTGCCATTAAACACAACACGCTCTGGAATCTTGTATGCGATACCATAATAAAACACCCGAATATCACACAGATAGGCGGATGCCTGTTATAATGTCCATACTATCTTATGACCTTAAGTCAGCCTTAAGGCAAAAAAGTCAGTCTTGCAGATAATAGACCGCAAAAGTTAAGCGGAACAATATTGATGGTTAAAGTGCATTCCTGAAAGCGGGAATGTTCCGGAGAATAAGATGCGGGTTTTGGTAGTGGAAGATGATCCTGTTTTGTCCAACGGCCTTAAAGTCGGGCTGGGTCTGACAGGCGCAACAGTGGATCAGGTCGCTACCTGTGCAGATGCGCTGGCCGCATTAGCTTGCTCACGCTTTGATGCAATTGTGCTGGATCTGATGCTGCCGGACGGCTCCGGCCTTGATGTTTTGAAGAAAATTCGCGCCGATAAAGATCAGACGCCGGTTTTATTGCTGACAGCGCTGGACGAAACGGCAGACCGTATTACGGGTCTGGACAGCGGTGCTGATGACTATATGGGCAAACCGTTTGATCTGGATGAACTTGCGGCGCGGGTCAGGGCCATTGCACGCCGTGGTGCAGGACGTGCCCGCGCGGTCATGATTGCCGGTCATGTCGAACTCGATCCTTCAAGCCTCAATGCAAAAGTGAAAGGCGAACGGGTACCGCTGTCACGCAGGGAATTTGCCGTATTGGCTGCTTTGATGGAAAGACCCGGAATTATCCGCTCCAAGAGTGATATTGAAGAAAGACTCTATGGCTGGCAGGAGGAAGTGGAAAGCAATACTGTAGAAGTGCATATCCATAATCTGCGCAATAAGGTCGGAAGGGATGCTATTGAAACCGTGCGCGGCCTCGGCTACCGGATGCGGGTAACATAATGACATCTCTGCATAAAAGACTTTTCATCATTCTTGTAACTGCCACAGGCATTATCTGGGCCTGTGCTGTTGCATGGACCTATTTCAACAGCCGCAATGAACTGGAAAAAGTGCTCGACACACGACTGCAGGAAGCCGCACGCATGGTGCATTCCCTGCTCGGCAATGCTTCCACGGGTATGAACACAACCAAAGCCATCAGCCTGCCGCATGAACATGGCAGCTATGAGCGCTATCTTTCCTGCCAGATATGGTCACTGGACGGAGAACTGGTCGGCAGTTCAACAGGCGCTCCTGATATTAAAATCACCGGCAATAGTACCGGTTTTTCCAATGAAATTGTCCAGGGCGAATTATGGCGCGTCTATACAATCGTTGACCCCGCGAAAGGTGTACGGATTATCGTTGCAGACCGGCTGGCATTGCGTGACCGTCTCGTCAGCGATCTGGTCAAAGGGCTTCTTGCCCCTGTTATTCTGATCCTGCCTTTGCTTGGTTTCTTGATCTGGGTCAGTCTCGGCCGTGGTCTGCGGCCGTTGCATGAACTGGCAGATAAAGTCCGGCAAAAAGACGCGGATGATATGCGCCCGTTAGAGGCAGAGAATATCCCCTCTGAGGTCAAACCGCTGGCGGATGCTCTGAACGGGTTGTTTATTAAAGTGGAAGCCGCCCGCCGTCATGAGCGCGAGGTGACTGCTTTTGCCGCTCACGAATTGCGCACACCGCTCGCAGGTCTCAAAACACAGGCGCAGATTGCACTGGCCGCGGCTGATCCGGCCATTAAAGAAGGTGCTTTGCAGCAAATTCTGCTTTCCGTTGACCGCACCACGCGTCTGGTGCGTCAGTTACTGGCGCTTGCGAAGCTGGATTCGGATGCCTCACCGGTTACACCGGAAAAGGTTAATCTCGGACAACTGGTCGAAGAAATTATCGCGCAGAACACTGTCGCCGGTCGCAAAATCAATAATTATATTGATCCGTCTCTGTATGAACACAATTTGCAGACGGATCGCCACAGTCTGACCCTGATCCTGCGTAATATCTATGAAAACGCTACACATTATTCGCCAGCGGAAGAAACCATCCGTTGGGAAAGCCGGAAGAATGGTAGCGGTATTGTGGTACGCGATTGCGGCAATGGTGTTGCAGAAGAGGAAATTGCGCTTCTGACCACCCGTTTCTATCGCGGAAGCAATAAAAGCCAGACCGGTACCGGTCTGGGCCTGACAATTGTAGAAACAGCGGCCAAAAGGCTGGGCATCAGCTTTGCCTTGCGCAACCGCACAGACAGACAAGGTATGGAAGCAGAATTACGCTGGGCGTGAACCTCCGCTTAAGACACAGAAAAGACTGATCCCAGAGCATAATTCCTTAAACCTGGATCAGTTTAAGGTGAAGTTATGCTCCAATTTTAAAGTGTTAGAGTGAGTTTTGTGTGCCAAGTATGGCACACGGCGCTCTAGTCAAAATTAAACTTGCGATACATCTTTTTATTGCGCTTAGGCAGTGAACCCTGTTTATTCCATCCGAAGTTTGTAAAATTACGATCAAAACCAAATAATTTTGGAGCTGACATTAATGAAATATCACAATATCGCGCTTGCCTGCAGCCTGTCCCTGCTTGCCGCAATGCCGGCTTTAGCAGCCTCAGAGAAATCGCTGTTCAATGCGGATGATGTTAATCGCGATGTTGTACCGGCCGGCACACCGGCCGCATTTGAGGTTGCTTTCCCGAATGCGCAATTCAGCGAAGCAAAGCGCAAAATCGGTAAAAACACCTTCAGCTTTGTTCCTTTAGCATTCATTCCCCTCTCCGACACTCAGGTTGCACTGGTCAGCACCGGCGCCAGCGACTGCACCAGTCAGGCATGTTCAGGCTCAAACAGTGTGCATTATCTGGAGCATTCCGCAGGAGAGCCACAATATCCGTTTACGCTTAAAGGCGAGTGGCTCAATGTCGGTATGAGCGGCGTTATGGGTAATCCCGCAAGCCGCTGGGGCTGGAGCAAAGATATTGCGGACGCACCGGTTCTCTACACTGAAGCAGGCGGGACATGGCAGGGACGCTCCTGTACATTTGCTATCCTGACAGAACTCACCGCCAAAGAACCTGTCGAGATCGCGCGTATCCCGCTGCATATGTCCGATGCCAGCAGTGAAGATAAAGCCGTCAGCTTTGATGGTGAGATTGTTGCAGCAGACAAAGGTCAGAGTATCACCGTTTCTTACAGCGGATCAGAGAACTTTCAGGAAACCTACAAACGCGGTGCTGACGGGCGTTTCCAACTCGAAGGCAAAAGCCGCGTTCCTGAATGCTAATCTCTGCACTCATTTTCAGTCACAATATTGCTAAAAGGCAAATAAATGTTTGAAAAATCGTCTCAAATTCTTCGCTCTGTCATTCTGGTTGCAGGCGTCATGGCGGCCGGTGCTGCCGCCGCTGAAAAACCGGCATCACCGGAATGGGCTGTAAAAGCAATCAGCGCCTTGTCGGATGCAGACCTTGTGGTAACCTCGGCAGCCGGTAAAGCTTTTTTGGAAAAACTGAAACCTGAAGGGGTCACTGCCTGTGATGCGCCTATTGAAAATCGTCCGGATTTCGACAAGCTGTGCTCGTGGGCTTTAAACAATGAAGAGTCAGACTTCGATATTCTGCTCGGCATCAAAGACGATAAAATTGTAAGCTTTGTTTCTTCTTTCACACCGGAGAAAGATGACGTTTGGACCTGCGAAGCTACGAAGAAAGACGTACCGGAAAGCGACCTGAAAACCTGCAACATCCGCTCTGCGGATGAGAAAAGCCGGCAACATTGGGCAGAAAGCTGGGAAAGCTTTCTCAATTCCATTAATTAATTTTGTGGCTATCAAATGAAACAGGAAACAGGAAGCGATCTTATATTTCGCTTCCTGAATATAATGAATAAATCTCGAAAGACAACGACAGAATTAGCTACAGCTAAAATCCAATTTCAAATTATAAAATTTTAAAGAATTCTTCTTATACTTGTATATAGTTTACTTCTGCTTCAAAAATGTGCTTTAAGCGCATCGCATCTCACCTTGAAAGGATAATCAGTGAACCGGACAGGCAGAACTATCCTGTTTACGCTGATTTTCCTGCTGTTCTGGGTCACAGTGACACCATTTACAGATTTACGTGATCCTACGGTTCTGTTTGCGGAAGAACAGGGCAACAGCCTTCAGCAAATTATTTCCCTTTCCCTGTTTTTCATCGCATGCCTGTTTTTGCTGGCAAATTGGCATCTCGCGCTGAAAATGCTCTCGCCTTTACTGATAATCCTGCTGTGCTGGCAGTTCATTACGGTTTTTACATCTGAGTATTCGGACATTGCGTTTCGCCGGTATATTTACAGTATAACGGTCATCGCCATGGCTATGGCATGGGCCATCTTGCCGGAGAATACGCAGCATTTCCAAAGAATGCTGAAATATCTCTGCCTGTTTATCTTGCTGCTGTCTTATTTCGGCGTGATTTTCATGCCGGCAGTATCTATTCATAACACAGCTGAAGTGCTGGAACTCGTGAATGCCGGATCGTGGCGCGGACATTTTGCACATAAAAATATTGCCGGCCCCGCAATGATCGTGCTGATTATTTATAATCTGTATCTGCTGCGAAAAGACGACTTTATGATACCGGCTCTGAATATTGTTCTGGCCGTTATTTTCCTGATTTTCTCCAATAACAAAACCTCAATCGGCCTGATCGCCATTGCTTTACTCGTGGCGCAGTTGATCCGCAGTGTCCGTTTATTGCCGCTGCAATTTCTGATTTTTATTATTCCCGTCGGATTAATGGCCGTCCTGACTGTCGGAACGGTTTTGAACCCGTCGATAGCAGACTTCGTCAGCGGCCTGATCGCAGACCCGACATTTACAGGGCGTACTGATATCTGGAAATTCACCTTCGAACAGATAAGGTTACATCCGTGGATCGGCTTCGGCTACGATACGTTCTGGAATATGTCATATCTGGTAAATGGCGGCTACGAGATAGAGACCTGGGCAGCAAGGGCCGGCCATGCCCATAATGGCTATATTAATCTGATGATGACAACAGGACTGATCGGCGTAGCGCTTTTTGCTGTCTGGATGCTGTTTTGCCCGCTTCTGGATTATCATCGCGCTCAGAAAACCGGTAATGATCCGGCACTCGCTATCATGTATCTGCGCATCTGGGTCTTCATGATGCTCTATGCCAATCTGGAGTCGCCGTTCTTTGCCCCGCGCGGGCAGGTCTGGTTTTCACTGCTGGCAGCGGTTTTTGCCCTGCGCCTTCATGCACGTGTCAAAGCCCGTTAAATCTCAAAAATTCCGCTTCATCTGCTGATTTTCAGCCGCTTTCCGGCCAAATGATGAATAAGCTGCACAATGTGATTACTATTCATCACAAATGATTGTGCTTGTTGTTGACTAAGCTCAATTTTCAAACTGTATTTCTGTGATCTTATATCCGTGGGAGACGGATTAGGAACATGCCGCGAAAAACCGAAAAACGGTTGTTTGATACCGGCATGCAAACAAAGCCGGAGCACTTTGTGCTCCGGACGGCAGTTAACCGTAAACAAGGTGTCCGGGGGGATGCCGGTACGGTTATGGTCACTGCAGGCGAACATTATTGAGGAAATGTCGGCTATGAATCATAAAAATAATCACCGGACAGGCGGAGAGATCCTGATTGATGCTTTGCGCATCAATGGCGTGGACAGAGCTTTCTGCGTACCGGGTGAAAGTTATCTGGCAGCTCTGGATGCATTACATGATGCAAAAGAGGATATTGAGCTGATTGTCTGCCGTCAGGAGGGCGGTGCGACTTATATGGCGGAAGCCTATGGCAAACTCACCGGCAAACCGGGAATTGCATTTGTCACCCGCGGACCGGGGGCAACCAACGCATCTGTAGGTGTGCATACGGCATTTCAGGATTCCACCCCGATGATCCTGTTTATCGGGCAGGTCGCCAGCGATCAGGTTGAACGCGAGGCCTTTCAGGAAGTGGATTATCGCCGCATGTTCGGCCAGATGGCCAAATGGGTGGTACAGATTGACGATGTTACCCGCATTCCGGAATTGGTGTCGCAGGCATTTCACCGTGCAGTCAACGGTCGTCCGGGCCCTGTTGTAGTGGCGCTGCCGGAAGATATGCTGACCGCCCATGCCAGTGTCGCCGATGTTCCGTCCCATAAAAAGATCGAAATCTCTGCAGGTACGGAACAATTGCAGGAACTGGCTGATCTGCTGAAACAGGCAGAGCGTCCTGTGGTCATGCTCGGCGGCAGCGGTTGGAATAAACAGGCTGTAGCCGATGTGGAAGCCTTCTGCGTAGCAAATAATCTGCCGGTAGCAACATCATTCCGCTGTCAGGATCTCTATAATAATGCGCTGGCTAACTATGCTGGTGAACTTGGCACATCGGCAAGCCCGAAACTGATCCAAAGCATTAAAGACAGCGATCTGTTGCTGGTGATCGGCGCACGGATTGGTGAAATGACCAGTGCAGGCTATACAATGGTCAATATTCCGGTGCCAAACCAGAAACTGATCCATGTGCATAGCGGCGCGGAAGAACTGGGACGCGTCTATTACCCTACCCTGCCGATCAATGCGACAATGGCTGCTTTTGCCAAGCAGTTGCACGGTCTTGGCAAGATCGGTTCTGATAAATGGGCATCATGGACAGCTGAGCTGAACAGGAATTACAACGATAATCTGCAACATGCACCAATTCCGGGTGATGTACAGATGGGCGAAATCATGCAGTGGATGCGTGCAAATCTGCCTGAAGATACGATTATGACCACCGGTGCCGGTAACTATACCGCCTGGCCGCATCGTTTTTACCAGTATAAGACATTCCGCACCCAGCTCGGTGCGACCAACGGCTCAATGGGCTATGGTGTGCCGGCAGCGATTGCTGCCAAACTGACTGACCGTGACCGCACTGTCATCGCATTTGCGGGCGACGGCTGCTTCCTGATGAATGGTCAGGAACTGGCAACAGCGATGCAATATGATGCACGCGTGATCTTTATTGTCGTCAATAATGGCATGTATGGCACCATCCGCATGCATCAGGAACGCACCTATCCGGGGCGTGTTTCCGGTACCGGCCTCGCTAATCCTGATTTTTCAGCGCTGGCACAAGCCTATGGTCTGCATGGTGAAACAGTTGCAGCCACGGACGAATTTGTACCGGCTTTTGAACGTTGTGTTGCCTCCGGTAAACCGGCGCTGATTGAAATCCGGATTGATCAGGAAGCGATCACACCGAAAATGAGTCTGAGCGCGATGCGTGAACAGGCTCTGGCCGCGCAAAAAGGCTGACCTGTCTTTATCCGGCTTAGTAATTGCCCCCTCCCCTTCCGACAAGAAGGGGAGGGGGCAATTTTTTTAAGGGTCTTTTTATCAAAGCCCTCCCCTCTTTGAGAGACTAGAGCGGTTTACGTCCAGATTGGATCATAGCGCTCGCTCTAGATTCTTTATTTGGTCGCATTATCACTGCCGTCAAGTTGATCCAACTTGACTGTAAAATGCTCTAGAGCATGTCGCGGAAAAGTGGGCACCGGTTTTCTGGTAACGACATGCGTAAAAAACAAAGAGATAGAGTGAGTGTAGCGGATACAATTAAACGCGACACGTTCTAGATATCTTTCATCAGGCGCAGCGCATCATAAATCGCGGCATGGGTGTTGCGTGCGGCAACAGCATCGCCGATACGATAGAGCTGATAGCGGCCGCTCTCGTTTTTATCGGCTTGCTGTACGTTTCCGGCGATCAGATCATCATAATTGACTGATCCCAGATTTCTGGACTGCGGTTTGAGCTCAAAATACAAATCATCCAGCGGTCTTGTACCGTGATTAATCACAATCTGATCATGATCTTGCTGTTTATCCACGCCGCCATAATCGCTCCCGATATGTGCCGTGAGGCTATTGCCGTTTCGGGAAACTCTATCAAGACGATAGGTCACGGTGAAAGTTACACCGTCTTTCTGCAGACTCCGCATATAAGGCACGAGGTTCATCGCCATGATTTCCGGCGCAAAACTGCGGTCAGGTGTCATAACCTCCACTTTTGCCCCTGCTTTTGCCAGCATTTCTGCCGCCTGCAAGGCCGCATGATCGCCCGCATCGTCAAAAATCAGCACATTGCTGCCCGCTTTGACATCACCGGAGAGAATATCCCATGCGGAAACAACAAGATCATTGCCCTCAGGAAGCATTTCAACATGCGGCATACCACCGGTGGCAATAATCACGACATCAGGGTTTTCGGCATCAATTTCTGCCTGCTCTGCCCATGTATTGAAACGGAATTGCACACCGAAGCGTTCGCATTGCGCTAGTCGCCAGTCAATAATGCTGATCATCTCACGACGGCGCGGTGATTGTGCTGTAAGACGGATTTGCCCACCTGCCCTGTCAGCGGCTTCAAAAACCACGACCTCATGGCCACGCTCACCGGCAACACGGGCTGCCTCCATACCGGCAGGTCCCGCACCGACAATAACAATCTTCTTCCGTACCGGTGCTTTGCTGATCGTGTGCGGCATGGTCAGTTCACGCCCTGTCGCCGGATTATGGATGCAATAGGCTGCACCGCCCTGATAAATCCTGTCGAGGCAATAATTTGCACCGACACAAGGGCGGATATCTTCTTCCCTGCCCTCAATAATTTTACGTACAATATGCGGATCAGTCATATGCGCGCGGGTCATTCCCACCATGTCGAGTTTGCCGGAGGCAATAGCATGGCGCGCTGTTGCAACATCCGGAATCTTAGCTGCGTGAAAAGTCGGGAAGTTCGTGGCCGCACGAATTTCTCCGGCAAAATCCAGATGCGGAGAGCCGGCCATACCCTGAATAGGAATAAGATCCGTCATTGCCGGATCAGTATCAATATGACCGCGCACCACATTGAGAAAATCAATCATACCGCTGTCTTTAAGGCGGCGGGAAATTTCGATCCCCTCTTCTGCCCCGTGTCCGCCTTCCATCATCTCATCACCGGTGTAGCGAATACCGACAATAAATTCCGACCCCACCCGTTTGCGGATTTCTGTCAGCACATCAAAGGTAAAGCGCAGACGATTATCCAATGAGCCGCCATAGGCATTGTCGAGATCGTTGGTTACCGGTGACCAGAACTGCTGGATCAGGTGGCCATAAGCCTGCAATTCAATACCATCGAGACCAGCTGCTTGCATGCGCTCTGCCGCATCACCAAAGTCTTTGATAATCCGTTCAATATCCCAGTCTTCGAGACGTTTCGGAAAAGCGCGATGTGCCCCTTCCCGCTCATGAGACGGGGTGACAGCTGGCAACCAGTCACCTTTATCCCAGCGGGTACGTCGGCCAAGATGTGTGAGCTGGATCATCACCGCCGCGCCGTGCTCATGGCATTCATCAGCTAAGGCCTTCATCCACGGCACAACTTCATCTTTATAAGCAAGCACATTATTGAAAACCGGCGGACTGTCACGCGAAACAGTTGCCGATCCCGCTGTCATTGTCAGTGCCACACCAGCCTTTGCGCGTTCCACGTGATAGGCGCGATAGGCATCTTTTGGCATACCATCCTCAGGATAAGCAGGCTCATGGGATGTTGTGATAATACGGTTGCGAAGCCGCAAATGTTTAAGCTGATATGGCTGTAAGAGCGGATCATTATGCATGGTATTCCCCTTTTTTGAGGAAGCCTAATTAAAATGTACATTACTGTCAATTTTATATACAGCAGTGTACATTTTATCGCAGGTACAGTAACCTTATAAAATAGGCAGGCGATAAATATCTGATTAAACAGAATTTTACTCTGTGCGGGAGAACAGATGACAACAATTGCAACGGATACAGACAGCGGCTGGCGTGGTTCCAAAGAACTTTGGCTGGGCGCTGCTTATCAGGTATTGCTGGAAAGCGGGGTTGATAATGTCCGGATTCTGACGCTGGCCAAAATGCTGAAATTATCACGCACCAGTTTCTACTGGTTTTTTAAAGACCGCGAGGCCTTACTTGAAGCGCTGTTGCAGCTTTGGCAGGAAAAGAACACCACTGCCCTGCTCCGGCAGGCCGGTACAGATGCACAAAGCCTGAGCGAAGCCACCCTCAACTTGTTTGACTGCTGGCTTGATCGCGATGTTTTTGACAGCAGCTTCGAACATGCTGTGCGCAGTTGGGGTGTACAGTCACCTGCTGTCGCGCTGGCTTTAAGTGAAGCTGACGCTACCCGGCTTGAAGCCATCAAATCCATGTTTATTCGTCACGGTTGTGAGCCTCTGCTGGCGGATGTCCGCTCAAGAGCACTTTATCTGACCCAGATCGGTTATATCAGCCTCAATACAAATGAGGATGTAGCAGTACGAATGCAGCGTGTGCCGTCTTATGTCGCAATATTCTCCGGCACCCTGCCCTCTGCCCGTGAGCTTGATCAGTTTCATCAGCGCCATTCTTACAGACATCACCTGTAACAGATTTGGCGCTGCCGGCATTATCTGCTATCAGAACAATCGCAATATACGCTCCGTTTAAAACGATGCGCATTGCCAGACAGCATTCATCCGCAGAAATTGAGACGCCATGTTTACGCTAGCAAAACGAGAAGTTTTTGAGCAGGAAATCAAACGAAGCCGTTTTCTTGCCATTGCACTTCCCGTTGCAGATGAAGAGGCTGCAAAAGATTTCATTGCGCGTGAATCTTATAGTGATGCCAATCATAATTGCTGGGCGTGGCGTATGGGGCAAAATTATCGTTTCAATGATGATGGTGAGCCAAGCGGCACAGCGGGCAAACCAATCCTGCAAGCTATTGACGGATTGGAACTCGATAATGTTGTGGTGCTGGTCACGCGATGGTTTGGCGGAACATTGCTTGGCAGCGGCGGTCTGATCCGTGCTTATGGTGGCACCGCAGCTTTATGTCTGCGCGCTTCCGAGCTGATTGAGATTATCCCCACTCAGACAAGTTATATCCGCGCACATTTTTCAGAGCTGGCTTTAATTAAAGCGCGCCTTTCAGGTATCGAACATCTGACAATCACATCAGAGGAATTTCACAATACCGGAGCGGATTTGCGCCTGGAAATTCCGTCACAGCAAAAAGACACAGTGCTGCGTATGCTCACAGATATAACGGCAGGCAGAATTCAGATTGCTGACAAGGCAGAAGATCTGAGTTTCTAAAACCGGTCAATCGTGTTGACAGCTGTCAACCGGATCACAGGTCAGGCGCAACTGCAATCTGACAAGCATTCAAAACCACCAGCATTCTCAGCCCGTCACTCACATAAAAACATCCCAAAACAGATATTTCATATTAGATGCGAGAAAGCCTTTATACTTTCCGGGCAATGAAAACTGCGTTGCAGATCGGTTAATATTCGTTAACTATAAATAATTTGACTTTCCTTGCAGGATTTTACACTCTTCTAACGAAAAATTACAAAATCTTGCCGGTTTACCGTTACTCGCCATCGCATCTGTTATTTGCGTTTTCCAGTGTTGATTTAAGCACTTGCGTTAACAGATTAGTAATTTTGTCCGAATCGTAGCATGATGGGCAAAGAAAAGCAGTGGTTTATGACTATACACGGCCAGTGCGCATAAAGGTTGAATAAATTGACGACGAATTGGGCAGATATTGTTGCTGATGCACAGCAGCATTTGGCAAGCACAAGCAAAGCCGCAAATGCGCCTTTGGCGGCAGACCGCGCGATAGCTGCGGATGCAGAGCTTTTATCTGCACAGTTACAGGCAATGCGCGAGCGTCTGTTTGCTCCTGCATCCAACAAGATCCTGCGCAAATTCAGCAGCAGTGAAGCAGCCAAGCTTATTGGCGTTTCCGACAGCTATCTGCGTCAGCTATCCATTGCAGGCGAAGGTCCGCAGCCGGAAACCGGCTCCGGCGGACGCCGTCTCTATACGCTGGAAGATATTAATGCGCTGCGCCATTTGCTGACCGAGCAAAATGCCAATAAGAGCCGCAACTATCTGCCATGGCGCGACGAAGAACGTGGGGAGCATCTGCAGGTCATTGCTGTCACCAATTTCAAGGGCGGCTCAGGCAAAACCACAACCACCACCCATCTGGCGCAGCATCTGGCTCTGTCCGGCCTGCGCGTCTTGGCGGTTGATCTCGATCCGCAGGCATCCATGTCTGCATTGTTCGGTTATCAGCCTGAACTGGATCTCAGCGGTAATGATACCCTCTATGGTGCTATCCGTTATGATGAGGCACAGCGCCCTCTGCGCGATATTATCCGCAAAACCTATTTTGACGGTCTCGATCTTGTGCCGGGCAATCTGGAACTGCAGGAATTTGAACATACCACACCGCGTGTTCTCGCAGAGCGTCGCGGCCCTGCCGCAGATATGTTCTTCACCCGTGTTCAGGCTGCTTTGCAATCGGTTGCGGACGATTATGACGTCGTTGTTTTGGACTGCCCGCCTCAACTCGGCTTCCTGACTTTGTCTGCACTATGTGCAGCAACATCAGTGATTGTCACCGTGCATCCGCAGATGCTCGATGTTGCTTCCATGAGCCAGTTTCTGTTCATGACCTCCGATTTGCTCTCAGTGGTACGTGAGGCCGGCGGATCTCTCAATTTCGACTTTCTGCGCTACCTGATTACACGTTATGAGCCAAATGACGGTCCGCAAGCGCAAATCGCAGGTTTTCTGCGCGCCCAGTTTGGTGAACGTGTGCTCACAGCACCAATGGTCAAATCAACAGCTGTTTCCGATGCGGGCCTGACCAAACAAACACTTTACGAGGTTGGCCGTGAAAATTTCAGCCGTGTTACTTATGACAGGGCGATGGAGTCGTTGACAGCTGTCAACGGTGAGATTGAAGCACTGATCTATTCCGCCTGGAACCGTCCGGCGAGGGGAGGCAAGGCATGAACAGCTCAAGCCGCAAAAATCAGCTGAAAGCTCTGTTCGGTGCGCCTTTACCGGCAGCAACTGAGCAACAAATCCCTGAAATTTCAGTCTCATCATCACAAACCGAAGCTCCGGCATCAATGCCGGAAAAAGCACCCGATCCGCTTGTACGTCCCTCAGCCAGCCGTTCCGGTGCCGTCAAAGCTATGGGTTTGTCTCTGGCTGATATGTCGCGTGAACTCGAGAATGCCAAGCAACTCTCTGACAGCCTTGCCAAAGGCGATCAGGTTGTTGAACTAGATGCCTCCCTGATTGATGCTTCTTTTGTTGAGGATCGCCTGACCCGTCAGGAAACCGATGATCCGGAGTTTCTCACTCTGGTGCAAAGCCTGCATCAGCATGGCCAGCAAGTACCTATTCTGGTACGTCCGCATCCCGATCATGCAGGGCGTTTTCAGGCCGCCTATGGTCACCGCCGTATGCGTGCTGCAGCCCGTCTCGGATTACCGGTAAAAGCACTCATCAAACCTCTGACAGATGCAGAACTTGTTCTTGCCCAAGGTAAAGAAAACAGCGAGCGCCGTGATCTGTCTTTCATTGAACGTGCTTTATTTGCTCAGGCTTTAGTTGAACGCGGTTTTGAACGATCAACTGTTCAGGATGCACTGTCGCTGCATAAAGCGGAAATGACACGTTTCCTGCAGGTTGCAGCAGCCATTCCGGAACTGATCATCCGTGCAATCGGCCCTGCACCAAAAGTCGGAAGACCCCGCTGGATGCAGCTGGCAGATATTTTACGCGATAAGTTACAGCTCAAACAAGCGCAGCGCATTATCACTGAAAACGACTTCAAGAATGCTGAAACGGATCTCCGCTTTCAGCATCTGCTGCAGAAGCTCACAGTGACTGAGAAACAGGAGCCCGGCAAACCGGCAGAACAAAAGCTGCAAACACGCAATGGCGAAAGTCTGGGCCTGTTACGCTTACAACAGGGCAGGGCGCAGTTTGATCTGCAACGCCACGATGCGGAAGGTTTTGCCGAATATCTGGCCGGTGAAATGGCTGAACTTTATGAAAGATTTCAGCAGACGAAAAACGGATAAATCTATCCCCGTCTTTTCTCTGTGCGTTAGTAATGCGTATCAGGCGTTGCAAATAATTTCAGAAGTAACAGACTGAAATTATCAACAACATAAATGAAGGAACCACACGGTTTATGGAGTGAGAAGGGCGCTACCAGATCAAAAGCCCCGAAAACGACAAAACCAGTTTTAACAGATAGGAAAAAACGGCAAGAAAAAAGGCCCCCTGAACGTTACCGAACCGGAAGCCCTCTTTCGATGTAGCAATTAGAGAGAATCACTTTCGCGATCAAAAGTCAAGAGTCGGCAATGTTCCGGCAGTGTTTTTGCTTGCCTCAAATGAGGTAACAAATGACTGAGCATTTTGCGACGTCCCCGTTTGGCGGGCGAATGATGAATGCTGCGCATTTTCTGAGTTACGAAAAACTTCGGCAACAACAGAAAGAATTGCGTCAGAAACAGAGTGAAACTGAGCAGGATCATCACAGCATTGATCGCTGGAAGCTGTTGCGTGCTTTAACAGAAGCCCGTGAAGCCTATCAGCTGTCTTCGCGCACGATTGCTGTTCTCGAAGCTCTGCTGAGTTTCTACCCCGATAAAATACTCGACAACCGTGTCGCGCTGATCGTCTTTCCGTCCAATCACGAGCTTTCCATGCGCTTGCGCGGAATGTCAGCACCGACAATCCGCCGGCATATTGCCATTCTGGTTGAACTTGGTTTCATTTTGCGCCGTGACAGCCCCAATGGTAAGCGTTTTGTACGCCGTGACAGCAATGGTGGAATTGCCATGGCCTTCGGCTTTGACCTGTCACCACTGACATTTAAAGCAGCAGAAATTGAAACCCATGCTACTGAATTGCGTGAACAGGCACGTATCCGGCAGCAATTGCGTTTCAACATTACCATTCATCTCCGGGATATTTCCAAAACCATTCTGGCTGCCCTCAGTGAGGGACGAGCAGGGGACTGGAATGCTCTTTATGATCAGTTACAGGCACTTTCCGGCCGCGTTGAACGCAACGGAACGCTTGATAATTTAGGAAAACGCGAACAGGCTTTGAGCATTTTGCGCCATAACGTGGAAAATCTTTATCTTTCAAAGGTTTCAGAACAAAAAATGAGCGGCAATGTATGCGAAAATGAGCACCACATTCAGAATTCAAATATAGAATCTTTTGATAACAAACAGGTTCAAAAGCACGAAAACAATAAACCGGAGCCAATATCAAAAAATATGCGACGAAACCCTGATTTATATACTCGGACACTAACCCCTGATCTTCAGGAAATTTTACAACATTGTCCGCAAATCAGCCATTACGCACAGCATGGTATTCATCAATGGCGTGATTTAATCCTTACAGCAGGGCATATTCGTTCGATGCTCGGGATTACAGCTTCTGCATGGCAAAAGGCTTGTGAAATTATGGGAGAGATCAATGCAGCGATTACACTTGCAGCAATCCTTGAACGCTCAGATAAAATACGCTCTGCCGGTGGATATTTGCGAAAATTAACCCAGCAGGCAGAACACGGCCAATATTGCGTAAAACCGACTTTACGCGCCTTATCAAATACAAAGCACTAGAATAATGACCATGGTACCGACACACTCCGTTTTTATAACAGCAGCACGTTCAAACTCTTGTGCGCAACATAAATTCTTATTTGCCTGAAGACGGATAAGGCATAGAGACAATCTGCATCACACACAGGCATAAAGAAGTTAAACTCATGGCAGAAAATCAGACCCGTTCACCCGGATCAAAACACAAGAAAATCGTGCTGATTTCTCTGATTGCCGCTCTGCTAATCACCGGCCTGAGCGCTCTTGGTATCTGGCAGGTCAAGCGTTTAAGCTGGAAACATGATCTGATTGCCCGTGTCGAGCAAAATATCAATGCGGCCCCTGTGTCAGCCCCCGATATAAATACATGGCAAAATGCTGATAAGAAAGCTTATGAATATCGCGCTGTAACGCTCTCCGGTCATTATCTCAATGATAAGGAAATTGCCGTCGGTGCACTGACAGAGCGGGGCTCCGGCTATTGGATTGTCACGCCTTTTCTGCGCGATAACGGCGAGACCGTCTTTATCAATCGCGGTTATGTTGCAAGTGCCAGGCGCGATCCTGTGAACCGCACAAGCGGTCAGATTGAAGACGAAACAACAGTCACCGGCCTGCTACGCCTGACAGAGCCGAAAGGCTTTTTCCTACGCCAGAATGAGCCGGAAAAGAATATCTGGTATGCCCGCGATATTGAGGCTTTTACTAAACATGCTGATGTGAAGAATGTGCCGGATTACTTCATTGATGTGAATGGTGCGCAAAACCGTGCCGACCGGCCTGAAGGCGGTCTGACAGTGGTTAAATTTGCAGACAATCATCTGGTCTATGCACTGACGTGGTTTTCACTGGCATTGATGGTTTTAGGCATGGCCATCTTCCTGATCCGGTATGAAGGCAAACCCAAATCGGAAGACGATGATTAAATTATATAATAATATCAATTAGTTAAATATAACTCCCCCGCTGACAAGAAAAGCAGGGGAGTTATCAATAAACCCTGTTATTTAATCAGGCGGGCTTCACCGACATCAGCAGCACTCTCTGACAGGCCGTATTGTTTGAGAATTTCAATCATACGACCGGATTTATGCAGCTCTTTGACTACATCATCAGCAGCAGCAAGCAGATCCGGATTGTTCTTGGAAAGCGGCAGACCGGCCTGCGCCGGATAGACAGAGCTTTGTACACGCTCGTCTTTTTCTGAAACTTTAATCTGAACATCTTTCAGCGCACCGCCTTGCTGCGCGGCAGTACCCACGGCAACACCATCGATAGCGATTTCGATACGACCGGCTTCCAGATCCTGATAAAGCGCAACATAGTTGTTATAGAGGCTGAGTTTATCGCCGAGAATGGCTTTCAGCTCATTGACCCAGAGATAGCCCTGTACGGTTCCGACATTGCGGCCTTCAAGCTGGGCTACTGTGGTTACGCCTTCCTTGGAATAGAGACCCATCTGATCGAGATAGAGCGGAGCGGAAAGATTGACCACTTTCTGACGCTCATCGGTGCGGTAATAATTGCCGATAGCAATATCTGCACGACCGGAAACAACAAACGGAATGGCTGTTGCATATTCAACCGGTGCGATTTTGATTTTCAGGCATTCTTTGGCAGCAATTTCCTTGACGATTTCACCATCCACCCCGCTGAGATCGCTCTCGCCTTTAGGAATGGAGAAGGGCGGGAAAGTCGGCGCTGCAATGGTCAGATAACCGGCTTCAACAGTAGTGATTTTATGCTGCGGCGTACAATCCTGTGCAAAAGCAGCACCTGCCAGAAAAGTGCTGCTAAGACCGGCAGCTAGTGTGAGTGCAAAAAACTTATTCATGATTTCCCCTTTTTATTGTTTATTTAATGCTGCGCACGGGCTTCGATGACGCCGACAATCAGCGTCGCCGGAATGCAAATGAGCAGGTAGAGAAGACCAGCCAGTATCAGGGCTGGCAGGTATTGGAATGTATTGGTTCCAATTTCATAGGCGCGGGCTGTCAGCTCCGGCAGGGCAATGGCAAAACACAACGAAGTGGTCTGGAAAATCAGGATCGCAAAGCCGAGCAAAGCCGGAATAGCGATACGCAGACCTTGGGGCACAACGATAAAGCGCATCATATCCAGCGGTGTCAGACCGATCGCCTGCGCTGCCTCACGCTGTCCTGCGGGGACAGATTGCAGACCGGCACGGATGATCTCACTGGTATAGGCACCGGTTGTCCAGCTCAGAGCCACAATACTGGCCGACCAGGAGGTCAGTGTCAGACCGGCAGAAGGCAGGCCGAAATAGGCAAATTGCAGCAGAACCAGTGATGGTGCGCCACGCCCCACTTCAACCAGTGTCAGTGCTGCCCAACGTGTCGGTTTTGCATTTGACATCACCCCGAGTGACAGAAAAAAGCCCAGCGGAATACCGATCAGCAGGCTCATGCCGGTGATAATCAGGCTGATACGCAGACCACTGAGCATTTGCGGCAGCCAGTTATGAAATTGTTCCGCCAAAACCGGGATCATCGGGACACCTTCTTTCGCATGCGTGCATCAATCTCGCGCGACATCCATGCAACCGGCAGGCTGAGGGCGATATAGAGCAGGGCGACAAAACTGAAGACCTCAAGACCGCGATAGGTCGCCATGGATGACTGGTTGGCATAGAAGGTCATTTCAGAAACGCCGATTGTTGAGGCAATCGCAGAATCTTTCAAAAGACCAATGGCATAGGTTGCCATTGCCGGCAGGGCGACGCGGATGAGCTGCGGCATGATCACATTGGACTTGTCCCGTTTTATTTCCGCCTCTTTATCTCGTTTCGGCGGTTATCTGTTCGAATTGAGCGGGCGATATTCC
>NZ_JAAPBB010000965.1:0-259 GCF_019730395.1 Ochrobactrum sp. SFR4
GGCAAAATGCCGGAGTGATAACGAAACAGGAATATTTGAACAGCGCACGGGCAGAAACAGCCCGCAATCAGCTGAACGAAACGGGGGCGAAAGCCGTGCAGCCTCAAAATAGCTGCAGGGGCGTTCGCAATCTTGTTGCCTGAAAAATCAGGGAGGCATTTATTCGCAGTTTTACGACGCACCCTTGTAAAGGCGGCGCTGCAGATAAATACTGTTTGAAAATGTTTGATCCGGACAAACTGTCCGCTGTATCCGTGGG
>NZ_JAAPBB010000966.1:0-259 GCF_019730395.1 Ochrobactrum sp. SFR4
GCGCAACAGATGCAAGTGCCATAGATTTGATAATACGCATACAGGTTGTCCTTATAAATTTATAAAACTGTCTTTCAGCTTACCTCCGCTCTCTAAAGCCGCAGATAAAACTGAATGCTCCAGACACCTTCTTTCCTCATTTTCGTTTCAGAGAAAGAAGATTGCCTGACACAGCAAAAGATGACTCCTGATTGCGGCAGCAGAAATGCAGCACCGTGGAAAAAAACCGGCCTTATTATGTCTGAAAAGTGACATGGAT
>NZ_JAAPBB010000967.1:0-259 GCF_019730395.1 Ochrobactrum sp. SFR4
CTCGGCGGCGGGGCAAGCGGCGTGGGTGCCGTCTCCGGCCTGGAACACAACGATCGAAACCATCAGCGTGGTGGCGAGGCTGGCGGCGAAGGCGGTGGCATCTGCATAGGACATGGGTTCCGGCTCCTGTCTTTGGAGGCGGGGGACCATCCCCCGCGCGACAGGCGCCCGAAGTGTCTGACCGGATCTGCAATCACCCGAGGGCGTTCGGACTTTTTCCGAATCCCCGAGGGCGGCACGCGCGCGTAAGCCGACCCCT
>NZ_JAAPBB010000968.1:0-258 GCF_019730395.1 Ochrobactrum sp. SFR4
CGACAGGTGTATGCTGCCATCTTTGCGGACGATGGAACGCTCATCTCTGACGAAGCCGAGCTGGAATTCGATTTCGCGTCCGAGAACCCGCGTGAGCGTGAGCTGTCGCGGAGCTTCCTGCTGTCCAAGGCGGCAGACGCTTATAACAATCAGACAGTCTTCCTGAAGCTGCGAACACGCATCGGTAAGACCAGCCATTTCGAAGATCACGCTTCGCAGCCGCTGCTGCTGAAACGCGGGATCAGTACAGATTTCGAT
>NZ_JAAPBB010000969.1:0-258 GCF_019730395.1 Ochrobactrum sp. SFR4
GCTTTCTGACCTTGTCTGCTCTTTGTGCAGCGACATCCGTCTTGATCACCGTTCATCCTCAAATGCTGGATGTTATGTCTATGTCGCAGTTTTTGCACATGACATCAGATTTGCTGGCTGTGGTCGAAGGGGCAGGGGGCAATACAGAATATGACTGGATGCGCTATCTGATCACTCGCTATGAACCAAACGACGGTCCGCAAAATCAGATGTCCGGCTTCATGCGGTCTATTTTTGGCAACCGCGTCCTGTCTAATC
>NZ_JAAPBB010000970.1:0-258 GCF_019730395.1 Ochrobactrum sp. SFR4
GTGTTCACGCATTGTCTTATGCGCTAGGGCATGTAGGCGCTGAGCCGGATCTGCTTATCGTTCCGGGCTACTCTGCCAAGCGCATTGATGATGCGAAAAATCCGGTCGCTGATGCACTGGAACAAGTTTCCGAAAAGCTGAAGGCCGTTGCTATCTTCGACACCGGCGGTGTTTCTGCTGAAGACAGCCTTAAGTATCGTGCTGATTTCTCCTCCCGCTACACTTATCTGGTTGACCCTTTTGTTCGCGTTCACGACG
>NZ_JAAPBB010000971.1:0-258 GCF_019730395.1 Ochrobactrum sp. SFR4
AGATGCAGATGCGGATGCCGACGCTGATGCCGATGCTGACGCTGATGCTGATGCAGACGCCGATGCGGATGCTGATGCTGATGCCGACGCAGATGCAGATGCAGATGCTGATGCTGATGCCGACGCAGATGCAGACGCCGACGCCGATGCTGACGCTGATGCGGATGCCGATGCCGACGCTGATGCGGACGCAGATGCCGATGCTGATGCCGATGCAGATGCCGATGCAGATGCTGATGCTGACGCCGATGCAGATGC
>NZ_JAAPBB010000110.1:0-558 GCF_019730395.1 Ochrobactrum sp. SFR4
GTCCGGTTTCTATGCCAAACCTTGTGCCGGAGGTGATCGATCTTACCTGCCACGAGGCTGGCTTTCCACCCAGTGACGACGAGGATGAAGAGGGTCCTGTGTCTGAACCTGAGCCTGAGCCCGAGCCAGAACCGGAGCCTGCAAGACCTACCCGGCGTCCTAAATTGGTGCCTGCTATCCTGAGACGCCCGACATCACCTGTGTCTAGAGAATGCAATAGTAGTACGGATAGCTGTGACTCCGGTCCTTCTAACACACCTCCTGAGATACACCCGGTGGTCCCGCTGTGCCCCATTAAACCAGTTGCCGTGAGAGTTGGTGGGCGTCGCCAGGCTGTGGAATGTATCGAGGACTTGCTTAACGAGCCTGGGCAACCTTTGGACTTGAGCTGTAAACGCCCCAGGCCATAAGGTGTAAACCTGTGATTGCGTGTGTGGTTCGGGATCCCCGGGTCGACCCGGGTCGACCCTGTGGAAGGTGTGTCAGTTAGGGTGTGGAAAGTCCCCAGGCTCCCCAGCAGGCAGAAGTATGCAAAGCATGCATCTCAATTAGTCAGCG
>NZ_JAAPBB010000972.1:0-258 GCF_019730395.1 Ochrobactrum sp. SFR4
GGCGCATCAGGTGCCGGTAAATCAACACTGATTGCTCTGCTGTTGCGTTATTATGATCCGCTTGAAGGTAAAATCCTGCTGGATGGCACAGATTTGCGTCAATTATCGCTGGATGATCTGCGCGGTAATATTGCGCTGGTGTCACAGGATGTGACGATTTTTGCTACCAGCATCCGTGAGAATATTGCCTTCGGGCGACCGGATGCGAGTGACGCAGATATTGAAGCCGCTGCAAAAGCCGCGCAGGCGCATGAGTTT
>NZ_JAAPBB010000973.1:0-258 GCF_019730395.1 Ochrobactrum sp. SFR4
CGTTATCAGTCTGAAAACCTATATAGCGCCGCCGACCTATCCGGCTTTCACCCGCTTTAATGTGTTCTTACGTGATCGCTTTGAGTGTCAGTATTGCGGTGCGCATCATGATCTGACTTTCGATCATGTGATACCGCGTTGCAGCGGTGGTGAGACGACGTGGGAAAATGTGGTGGCAGCCTGTTCGCCTTGTAATTTGCGCAAGGGCGGCATGATGCCGGCTAAAGCCCAAATGTGGCCGCGACAAAAACCCTATAT
>NZ_JAAPBB010000974.1:0-258 GCF_019730395.1 Ochrobactrum sp. SFR4
TTTGATTATTGGCGGCCAGTTCTGCTGCCAGTTTGAGTGCGGCGATCAGACTGTCGGGTCTGGCAATGCCACGCCCTGCAATATCGAAAGCTGTGCCGTGATCAGGTGAGGTACGAATGAATGGCAGACCGAGCGTAACATTGACAGTCTCGTCAAAAGCCAGCGCTTTAGCCGGAATAAGCGCCTGATCATGATACATGCAAATGGCTGTATCATAGGTGGTCAGTGCCTGTTTGTGAAACATCGTATCTGCGGGCA
>NZ_JAAPBB010000975.1:0-258 GCF_019730395.1 Ochrobactrum sp. SFR4
GGAAAACCATTGCGAGAATGTGCCTTCCGCCATACCGATGCGCCGCGCTACTTCGGTTTTCGTCCAGCTGTTCAGTCGCGCTACCTCAATCACGCGGTCGATCAGTTCCCACCACAGTTCAATATCCTGTGCTGTGCGATTGTTAAGTTTTGCATCTGGGCCGACAAGCGGCCGCTCCCATGTAGAACCAGTGTTTTTGTTAGGGCTTGTGCCAACGATGTCATTCATTTAAAAGGTTCCTTGTAAAGTTGCCCATTC
>NZ_JAAPBB010000976.1:0-258 GCF_019730395.1 Ochrobactrum sp. SFR4
CCGGTTAAAACCGCCGGTGCCTGCATCTTTATTATAGCTCTGCAACAGTGAGCGCAGATTGGCTTCCGAATTTGGTGTGGACGCACCCAGCGAGAAAATAAACGCGCCGAATTCACCCTTGGTCGCAGCCGCCGCATAGACGTTATAAGGCTGGGTTTTAACACCGTTTACTTTCAGGCCGCCACGCGCCAGCATCTGCCCCATGGCCTGTGCAATATCGCCATCACCAGGGAAACGGTTGTTTGAAGAATAGAGCGT
>NZ_JAAPBB010000977.1:0-258 GCF_019730395.1 Ochrobactrum sp. SFR4
GATGGAACGGGTTGCCGCCGGCCCAGTGCACCAAATGGATATCCGGATAATGCCGCGTCTCGCCGCAAAATTGATAGGCCTCACCGGGGTGCAACAGCATGTCGCAGATGCGCGCCACCGGGATCGCCAGCCCGGCCGGATTTTCGCCTACCGGCATGGTCGGCGCAGGCGTATCCACGCGCGGATTGCCGACGCCGTTCATCGAACCGTGGCCGAACGAGAAACCGCCGCCCGGCAGCCCCACCTGGCCCAGCATCG
>NZ_JAAPBB010000978.1:0-258 GCF_019730395.1 Ochrobactrum sp. SFR4
TGCTGTAACAATATTGCAACACGATATGGAGGAAACATTTATGGTTACTAATATGTAAATTACAGGAAACCAAGAAATACAAACGCCGAAACAATTATAAAAGGTGTCCTTAACTTTATCAAAAACGTATGAAATCCACTAATTAACTGTTTTATATGAAATATTTTGAAATCTCGTCGATAATTACGGCAAATTTACTTGCAAAAAACCCTATGAAAGTCATAGTCTGAATATATCAAAAAAACTGCATATTATTCA
>NZ_JAAPBB010000111.1:0-555 GCF_019730395.1 Ochrobactrum sp. SFR4
AGGCGAGCGTGCTTTCAGGTGTGACATCGCCGAAGGCATGTCGCCAGCCAATCATGCCGCGCAGGGTGGCATTGCCTGCCAGAGCGTGTTCGGCGCGCAGACCCAATGTGGTGAAGGTTACACTGGTGGTGTCGCTTTGACCGGACAGAGCGGCGATGCCGCTGCCTTCGCCAAAGCCGCCGGTGTGCAGGCTTACATGGGCGAGATTGGCGAAAGGCTCGAAGCGGGCAGCGCCCGTTGCGAAGGCGTAGCCGAGTTCGCCGAACGCCTGAACAGTTCCGGCGTGATAGTCCGCGCCCAGACTTTCGGAGATGCCGGGGATGATGACGGACCGGCTGGTGTCGGGCTTGTGCCACGTGTAAGCGACCCCGGCGCGCAAGGCGAGATCGTCCCACTGCGTGCCGCCATAGAGGCCGAGATGATAATTGTCGCTTTTGGCCGATGAGGCGCGATCCTTCACATCGAAATGCGAATGGCTGTAGCCGGCCAGAACGCCAAGACGCCAGTCGCCGAAAAGACCATCCGCGCCGATCAGCAGGCCACCGGTCGAGCGGT
>NZ_JAAPBB010000979.1:0-258 GCF_019730395.1 Ochrobactrum sp. SFR4
TCAGCCATAAACCTAAGCTTTAAGCAGTCTGGTTGGTGACGATGTGTATCTTTATTACGTACAAATAGGCAAATGAATATAACGGAAATTTACAGCAAACATAGCGATACTGTAGCGCTCTATTCTAAATGCCTTCATGAAATATACGGCTTTTTTGCGATGAAAAGACCTCAGCAATAAAACCTCATAAAAACATACAGTAAATAGAATCAGTTAACGGAAAAACCACCAAGTAACCCTTTATATTAATATTTTATT
>NZ_JAAPBB010000980.1:0-258 GCF_019730395.1 Ochrobactrum sp. SFR4
ATGAGTGAGCCTTTGCAGATCGTCGCTAAGATTGAACAATTACTTTTGCCGCCTCAGTATCTGCCGCTGGCTGGGAAGAAGATCATCATCACATCGGGCCCGACCCATGAACCGATTGATCCGGTGCGTTATATTGCCAACCGCTCCTCCGGCAAGAAGGGACATGCGATTGCTGCGGCTCTGGCGCGACTTGGTGCGGATGTACGACTGGTGGCGGGGCCGGTGACAATTCCCGATCCGCAGGGTGTTACAACCATT
>NZ_JAAPBB010000981.1:0-258 GCF_019730395.1 Ochrobactrum sp. SFR4
GCCAATTTCATTGATGTTAATCTTGATGCCGAAGGTTTCCTGACAGTCAGTGATAATGGACGCGGTATTCCGGTTGAGCTTCATCCACAGGTGCCGGGCAAATCAACGCTTGAAGTGATTATGACTAAGCTTCATGCTGGTGGTAAATTCGACGGCAAAGCCTATGAGACTTCCGGTGGTCTGCATGGTGTTGGTGTTTCTGTGGTCAACTCCTTGTCCGACCTGCTCGAAGTCGAAGTCGCCCGTGCCCGCCGCCTC
>NZ_JAAPBB010000982.1:0-258 GCF_019730395.1 Ochrobactrum sp. SFR4
TGGGTGTCGTACAAGATGTTATTATTTTTGGGCGGGGATCGCCGATCACATCAAGATCCGACCAAATAATGCCAAGGGCACGATATTCAGCCTCGTTATCAGGATTTTGGGCGAGCCATGCAGCATGCTCACGACGTTCTGCATCGGTTGCATGGCCGGAATTGATGGTAACGAACCATGCCAGTGCCTCACTGCGGGAGGTAGAAGCTTTGTCGTTTTCAGAGTTTGCCATCGTAACCGCCGGCTGTTTTGTTGTAT
>NZ_JAAPBB010000983.1:0-258 GCF_019730395.1 Ochrobactrum sp. SFR4
GCCTCCCGGCGCAATTCAAACTTGGCATACCGCTCGGCAAAATTGCCGTGCCGGATGATATTGCCAATGTCGTGCTGTTTCTGGCCTCTGATCTGGCGGGGCATGTGACCATGCAGGATATTGTTGTTGACGGCGGGGCAAGCCTTGGCAGCTGACGGATATTCCCCCGTATTATCGGATACGCAGCCGCTGAAACTCACGCCATGGCCGGAGCTGGCTGAAGATACCAGCCTGTTTATGTGCCGCTATTCCTGCCAT
>NZ_JAAPBB010000984.1:0-257 GCF_019730395.1 Ochrobactrum sp. SFR4
TCTCCCGAGCCAGACAGCATAGAAAATCATTTATGCACCAGACGCAATAATAATTGGCAAAATACCAATTCATTTCAGTTTCAGCATTTGCCAATCTGGGTTCAGATAATCGCCGGAAGCATTTCTGCCGATCATCGTTCATCGCAATTTGAGCCGGAAAAACGGCTCGGCAAGAGGGTTAGTTATGAGCGAAGTTGATAATAAAGAACTGGACCGTATGCTGAAGCAGGCTTTTGACGCTTCCAGCAAAATCTATC
>NZ_JAAPBB010000985.1:0-257 GCF_019730395.1 Ochrobactrum sp. SFR4
CTTTAAGCTAGTGCGGCCATTCCTCGGCCGGCCAGTCGCGCGACGTGTGGATGACGCGCACGATCACGACGCTTTCCCGGCCCCCCACGTCCCGCAGCTCATAGGCGATGATGTAGGGATGACGGGCGAGGGACTTTTCATAGGTTCCGCTCACCCGCCCCGGCCGGCCGGTCGCAAATTCGCCGAGCTTGTTCCCGGCGTCCTCGATCGCATCCACGACCCGTTCGGCGGCGAATGGGTTGTCCTCTGCGATATAG
>NZ_JAAPBB010000986.1:0-257 GCF_019730395.1 Ochrobactrum sp. SFR4
ATGTCTGATTGGCCTGAAAACCGTGACGCACCTGATAGAGTGATTTCAGTGTTTCCTGCGCAATCGGAATAAATTTCTCACCCGCCTCAGTCAGACGCGACGGATAGGTAGCCCGGTCAATCAGTGTCGTACCAAGCCATGTTTCAAGCTGCTTGATACGGCGGCTGAAGGCAGACTGTGTCACATGCCGCTCATCTGCCGCTTTGGAGAAATTCAAAGTATGAGCAAGCGCGAGAAAGTCTTCAACCCACTTAATT
>NZ_JAAPBB010000112.1:0-553 GCF_019730395.1 Ochrobactrum sp. SFR4
GAGCATTTAACTGACGCTGTTCAGCGATTTTTTCGCTCAAAACATCGTGACCGACAGCACCCGGAACCAGCTCATTGCCGATAATATAGGATGGTGTGCCGGAAATATTGAGCGCCTGTGCAACGGTATAAGCGTTCTGGAAGGAGGTTACGACCTCTTTGCTTTTCATCAGTTCGCGCAGTTTGGCCTCATCAGCGCCCAGAGAAACAGCGATTTTCAAAGCGCTTTCTTCGGTTGAGCTTTTTGGCTCGCTCATCAAAGCCTGCTGCAATTCCATATATTTTTCAGGCATTAAGCGCTTAAATGCCTGTGCCACGAGGTGGGTGCGCATGGAATCAGGGCCGAGAATCGGGAATTCTTTCAGTACAAAACGTACATTCGGATCGGCTTTGATCAGCTCATGCATATCCGGCATAGCGCGTTTGCAATAGCCGCAATTATAGTCATAGAATTCAACAATAGTCACATCACCCTTCGGGTTGCCGTAAACAGCATCATTGGCATCATTGAAAATCGAATCATGATTTTCGGTAATGATTTTTGTCTGGCTTTC
>NZ_JAAPBB010000987.1:0-257 GCF_019730395.1 Ochrobactrum sp. SFR4
GTTGACCAGATATGGTGCACCGATTTTTTCGATAATATCGGCAGGCACTTCTACCACATTGATTTCAACCGCATTGGCCAGATCGCGCAATGATGCAACACCGAGACCGGAGGATTGCAAAGTGGCATCCAGCTGGCGGTTTTTCATCAGTTCAACAGATTCTGCGAATGGCAGATATTCCACTTTGCCCAGATCGTCATAGGACAGGCCGGCGGCATGAAGAATGGTTTTCGCATTTAGCTCGGTACCGGATTTTG
>NZ_JAAPBB010000988.1:0-257 GCF_019730395.1 Ochrobactrum sp. SFR4
CTTTACCGCGTTTCGCGGGTCTACCCGCAGCGACGGCACCGGCTTGGGGCTGGTGATTGCTCAGGAACTGGTGCGCGCCCATGGCGGCACCATCGAATTGCGCGAAGACTACACGGAAGGCGCTTTATTCGAGATTCGTATCCCCGATATGCCGGCCTATCCGCCGCAAATGCAGCGCAGCCAACGCAATATGGTGTAATTATTTCAACGCGCTGCACGGAAAACACTACCGAGAAAGCCACGCAATCGCGTGGTTT
>NZ_JAAPBB010000989.1:0-257 GCF_019730395.1 Ochrobactrum sp. SFR4
GCTTTATCAGTGCATTGCTGCCATTCGAAACGATCCTGAATGTAGCACCATCCGGCTTGTTCCATGGCATCCTCAAGCGCGAATAGCGGGGCAATCTTGGTTTGAGCGTCACGCTGGCAAGTAAAGGATGCAACATCCTGATCCCCTTTGGCGATATGAACGCCAGCTTCCAGTTCAGCTTCCTCATCAAGCCGGTCAAAACTCTGCCAGACCTGATATTTATAGCCCTCATTATTAAAAGTAACGGTTGAGGTAAT
>NZ_JAAPBB010000990.1:0-257 GCF_019730395.1 Ochrobactrum sp. SFR4
TGTTGCATGGCAATTCCGGCACTGTGCCGTCCGATCCGATTGCCTCATATCTGGGGCTTGGTATTACCGGCATCATTATGCTGACCCTGATCAAGATCGCGCTTTTCATCGCTCTGATGCTGGTGGTTGGCAAGCGCGTTGTGCCTTGGGTTCTGGAAGTTATCTCCGCCAGCGGCTCGCGTGAATTGTTCCGTCTTGGTGTGCTGGCCATTGCGCTTGGTGTGGCCTTTGGCGCTGCCAATCTGTTCGGCGTTTCA
>NZ_JAAPBB010000991.1:0-257 GCF_019730395.1 Ochrobactrum sp. SFR4
GCCAAATTCAGGTATGGATAAGATCACATGGTTCCGCGCAGGCGGCCCTGCTGAAGTTCTGTTCCAGCCTGCCGATGAAGATGATCTGGCGGAATTCCTGAAAAATGTACCGGAGGAAATTCCGGTGATGACTGTTGGTATCGGTTCTAACCTTCTGGTGCGTGAAGGCGGCATTCCGGGCTTCGTGGTGCGTTTGTCTGCCAAAGGCTTTGGTGAGGTTGAGCGTGTATCCGATACGCGTCTGCGCGCCGGTACGG
>NZ_JAAPBB010000992.1:0-257 GCF_019730395.1 Ochrobactrum sp. SFR4
ACTATCAATTCAGTGTAAACCGGCCAGATTATTATAGTGCAACCGGTAAGGTAGAAGCCGCGGTTTTGCCTGACGGATCGAAGCTGCGATTGTCGTCAGCGAGCTCGGTTACAGTTCATTTCACAGAGCAGAAGCGTCTGGTGAAACTTATCGCCGGCGAGGCGTTTTTCGACGTTACTCCGGATAGTGCACGTCCCTTTACGGTCAGCGCGATGCATGTGAACACCACAGCGCTTGGCACTGCTTTTTCCGTTCGT
>NZ_JAAPBB010000993.1:0-257 GCF_019730395.1 Ochrobactrum sp. SFR4
GCAGGTGTGCTGAACATAATACCCAGCACATCGGCCGATACGCCATACTTGGGCAAGGTCGCGACAATATCGGACACACCAAATTGCGCTTGTTCGCCGCTGAGTTCCGGTGCGGAAATCTGGTGAACGCCAAGACGGCCATCGGCAACACGGTTTTTGCCTGCAAAGAACACAAAGGAGCAGGCTGAAGCGCAATATGAATCCGGCGGAATATAAGTATTCATGCCCCGCTCATAGACTTCTTCCGCTATAACCAG
>NZ_JAAPBB010000994.1:0-257 GCF_019730395.1 Ochrobactrum sp. SFR4
GTCATCGATCCCCCGGGTGGTACGGTCTGCCGAGGCGTAGGCTCCGAAGGCCAGCCGGCCGACGCGCCGACCGACCAATATTTCCTGCGGCGCGTTGCCGATGCGCAGTGCGACATCGGCCTCGCGTCGGGTCAGGTCCAAGGGAGTGTCCGAAACGATCACTTCCAATTCGATCCCTGGCTGCGCTGCATGAAAGGCGGCCAAATGCGGCGGCAATAACCCGTCGCCAGCATATCGATAGCTGTGATGCGGATAAG
>NZ_JAAPBB010000995.1:0-257 GCF_019730395.1 Ochrobactrum sp. SFR4
GTGCGACTGGTTCTAAAGGTGTGATGGTCATTGCTCCGAAACGCTATTTCACCCGCGATACGGAGATCCTCTGATGAGCTTTCGTATTGTGGTCGATGGCATTGATATTGCGCAGATGAAAATCGCAGCACTGGCAGACTTTGACAGGCGCATTTCTGGACGAGCTCGGCGCATTGGTTGTCAGTCAAACCCAGCGTCGTATCCGTTCAGAAAAGACAGCGCCTGACGGTAGTGCATGGCAGGCAAATGCTGCGGGC
>NZ_JAAPBB010000113.1:0-550 GCF_019730395.1 Ochrobactrum sp. SFR4
TTATATTCAGGATCAGAAGGGGCATCGCACCATCCCATATCCTCGGCAATGATCGTGGATTTCAGGTGGCTGACCGGCTTTTCTGTACGGTCTGCGCGATAGAATAACTGACGCAGCGGCCAGCGACCGGCAGGACTTTTACCGCTGCCTTCACAACTGTCTGAACGGATACCATTCGGACCGACTGCACAACGCCATTTTTTGTCACCAAATTCGGCCTGATAAACATTATCGCCTATGTGTTTGACCACCAGATCCACAGTCTTTTCCTCTTAACAAAAACAGGGTTATGTTTGCGCTATACTTGTAGCGGCAGAGGGAAGTAATACGCAAGCATACACTCCCCCTGTCTGATCAGGAACGCGTGGCACCGATCATATTATAATTACGGATCATATGGTTGTATTCTTTCAAAAGTTTGGAGACCATAAAATCCATTTCATTCTTGTCAGGATTTTTCGCCAAAGCTCTGCGCATTTCTTTCATTTCCACGAGGAAATTATTGAAGTCACCGGAAAGTGAGAACCATACGGGCGAATTACCAGCGGAG
>NZ_JAAPBB010000996.1:0-257 GCF_019730395.1 Ochrobactrum sp. SFR4
TGAAATCATCCTACGGCTTTTTCAAAAAAGCCACATCATATAGAGGAGGATTCCATGTATCGCCGCTTATTACTTGCATGCACCTGCTTGTTCTCACTCGCTGCAAATGCTCTAGCGGATACTGTTCTCAACCGTGATAGTGGCACTGATCCGGCCTCACTGGATCAACATCATACAACAACTGTGAATGAAGGTTACATATTACGGGATCTCTATGAAGGGCTTGTTAGTTTTGATGGTCAGGGCAGAGTGATTGC
>NZ_JAAPBB010000997.1:0-257 GCF_019730395.1 Ochrobactrum sp. SFR4
GGAGTGGTTCATGACACAACTGCCGCCAGAATTTCCAGCGCAGACAGACAAGCACAGCACCGAGGAAGGTTCTGTGTTTGCACCGCGTTTTGACAGCGCAGGTCTGATTACAGCTGTTGTCTGCAGTGCGGATGATAATGAACTGCTGATGGTCGCGCATATGAATGCAGAGGCATTGCGCCTGACACTGGAAACCGGCATTGCCCACTACTGGTCTCGCTCACGCAAATCGCTTTGGAAAAAAGGCGAAACATCCG
>NZ_JAAPBB010000998.1:0-257 GCF_019730395.1 Ochrobactrum sp. SFR4
TTCTTTATAGAGCCGCTCACCCTCTGCGGTCAGCTCCAGACGACTGCGCTCTCTGCGAAACAGTTTCAGCCCAGTTGCTTCTTCCAGCAGCTTGATGGTCTTGCTGACTGCCGGTTGGCTGACATTCAGTTCCTCAGCGGCAGCCGTAAAATTCAGCCGGCGTGCAGCGGCTTCAAAGACGAACAGATAATTGGCCGATGGGATGAGCGAACGGAGTCTGTGCATAATCTGAAGTTATACCTTTCGCAATATTTTAT
>NZ_JAAPBB010000999.1:0-257 GCF_019730395.1 Ochrobactrum sp. SFR4
GAGGAAGGCCGTGCTATTCTTAAGGCCGTATTGCCACAGCTTGAAGCTGCCGAATGGACTGCGGAAGCGCTCGACGCTGTTGTGCGCGCCCATGCAGAATCAACCGGCCTGAAGCTCGGCAAGATTGCCCAGCCGCTGCGTGCTGCCCTCACCGGCCGTGCCACATCGCCGGGCGTTTTTGATGTTCTGGTGGTTCTGGGCCGCGAAGAAGCGCTCGGACGTATTCAGGATCAGGCTGTTTAAATCTAATTTGGCCG
>NZ_JAAPBB010000114.1:0-548 GCF_019730395.1 Ochrobactrum sp. SFR4
GACATCATGGGGCGGATTGATTATCAGGTTTGGGTGGCCGCTCTTAAGCGCCTTGAGAAAAACTTAATGACCCGTTTAATCGACCACCGTTTAGTCTATTCCGATCTATCATTTGCCCCTTGGCTTGAAGGGTATGACGGGATTGGGATTTCTTTCAACCAAACAAACCGAAGTGCTGTCCGAGAAAAATTTTCTGCCCCCTGTTGACTTGCGGCAGTTACTTGACATACAACTGATGATGCAAAATTCTAACAATAAAGCCCCGACACTCGCGTGTTCGGGGTTTTTGCGTTTTTGGCTCTCGGAGATGGTTATGACAATAATCAGCGCTCGATGGGCGGATAATAATATTCAGAAATACGGAAAGCAGCTTGAAAGATTGCAGGAGCGTTTTCCCAAGGTTGTGCCGCGTATTGTCAATCAGGTTGGTAACCGATCAAAAACACAGGTTATCCGCGCTCTGACAAAACAAACCGGATTACCACGCAAAACAATCGTGAAGGCTGTTGGCAATCCGAACACAGCAAAGCCCGGAAAGTTATCATATG
>NZ_JAAPBB010001000.1:0-257 GCF_019730395.1 Ochrobactrum sp. SFR4
CTGATCTGATGCACGCAGAAACGGATTATATCCAAAAAACAGCACAGCAATCCGGTCACTTTATCAAGGGGGCGATGGTTTCCTGCCGCCCTGAGGATGATGATTTTCCGGATTATCTGCAACAGCAGCAAAAGAACGGGTTTGTAAAAGGATTCCGCCGCGTTCTGCATGTTATGCCCGATGACCTGTCGGAAAATCCCCTCTTCAGAGAGAACATCAAGCGAATCCAGGGCACAGGACTGACATTTGACCTCTGT
>NZ_JAAPBB010001001.1:0-257 GCF_019730395.1 Ochrobactrum sp. SFR4
TGGGCGACCTTGCTATCCGCTATGGCTATCAGCGCTTTAACTACCCGATTATGGCGGCTGTTGTGGCTGTATTTATTGTGATTGTCTGCCTGATCCAGTGGATCGGTGACCGTCTGGTACAAAAAGTCGATAAGCGTATCGTTAAGCGCTAAAGCATGTCTCCCAAAAGTGGACACCGATTTTGGGATAAAAAACATGCGCAAAAACAAAGGCCGGTGAAAACCGGCCTTTTTGATATCTCATAAAATTAGAGCGCC
>NZ_JAAPBB010001002.1:0-256 GCF_019730395.1 Ochrobactrum sp. SFR4
GCACACTATCAGCATCGCGGGCGTCCAGCGCCTCCTCGATACGGGTAACCAGTGCTTCACTGACAGAACCGTCCTCATCATACACATCCTCACGAATGTGTTTTTCTGAATCGATATTTTGGGACGGGTCAATGTGCTGCATGAGAACCGTTTCAGTATGAGAGTAAAAAATCAGCAAAAAATAACGCTACGCGAAAAACAGCATGTACCAAAATTTTATATCGGTATTGTGTCTTTTAAAAATGCGGTCGCGCAT
>NZ_JAAPBB010001003.1:0-256 GCF_019730395.1 Ochrobactrum sp. SFR4
CTCAACTTTGATGCATGAGCCCCCCGGTCATCGCAGTGAACCAACTTCGCATGAAGGGGAAGAGATTTTCTACATAGTTCGCGGTTCACTCACGCTGGAGCTGGAAGGCGATTTAATAATTTTGAATGAAGGTGATACTGCACACTTTCCATCATCCAGAACACATGTGACTTGGAACCATACAGATACGACCACTGTAGTTTTTCATACATGCACAATGGACATATTTGGTGATGGAAATCTGGCAGCGACTTGG
>NZ_JAAPBB010001004.1:0-256 GCF_019730395.1 Ochrobactrum sp. SFR4
TGCGCGTCTTGCTTCATGCGGTGATTGTTGCGTTTCAGGCAGCCGTTCTGGTGTGGTTCGGCGATATGCTGGTCGAGTGTTTTAATCGCATTAATGACATGCGGAATGAAATTCTTGCCAAAAATGAAGCGCTGGAACAGCGGACAATGGAAGCGGAAGCGGCAAGCAAATCCAAAAGCATGTCCCTTGCCAATATGAGCCATGAGATCCGCACGCCGATGAATGCCATTCTGGGATTCTGTCATCTGGTGCTGCG
>NZ_JAAPBB010001005.1:0-256 GCF_019730395.1 Ochrobactrum sp. SFR4
TACCGCAGATACGTGAACTGTTCAGTGATTTTGTGTTCCGTGAAGTCGGTTTGACCTACTCGGTATCAGGCAAAGGCACTGAGGCTAAAGAGCTGATTATAACAAGTGGGTAAATGCTTGGCTTCAAGAGCCATTAAAGAGACTTTGAGTGGCAATTATATTTTACAAATCTGTTGCCACTTGATCTTGCGTTCGCTGCCACGCGAAATTGCGCGCTACAGTATGACTTCAAAAAAGTGATTGCTATTTGATTGCT
>NZ_JAAPBB010001006.1:0-256 GCF_019730395.1 Ochrobactrum sp. SFR4
GAAAGGATTATGCAGGGTACGCTGCGCTCCGTTCTCGAAAATCACCATTTTCGCTACGCCATCATCCCGAATACAATGTTGCGCTTGATAGAAAAATAAGAAGAAATGAAAAAGGCCGGTGAAAATCACCGGCCTTTATTGTTTGTGTAATGTTTAAATTAAGCCGCGTCGCGTTCCGGCAATGGTTCCTGACCTTTGCGTGCGCGGATCAGGTTGATGAAGCGACGGAACAGGTAGAATGAATCTTCCGGACCCG
>NZ_JAAPBB010001007.1:0-256 GCF_019730395.1 Ochrobactrum sp. SFR4
GCCTTGGATGCTGAAAAATACCGACCTCTTCGAAGCTTTGCCGCCGCAGTTCCACGACAGCGCCTTTATCGATCGATTGCACGCCTATCTGCCTGGATGGGAGGTCGACATCATCCGGGGTGAGATGTTCACATCTGGCTATGGGTTCATTGTCGACTATCTCGCCGAAATCCTGCGCCATCTGCGTGCTGAGGATTTCTCACACCGGCCAGATCGCTATTTTACCATTCCGGTTCAGACCCATATCCGGGACCGT
>NZ_JAAPBB010000115.1:0-547 GCF_019730395.1 Ochrobactrum sp. SFR4
TGGTCGATGGTGACGGGAGCATTTGCCGCGCGATCGAGTTTTCTTCCGTCAGATGCCGCCTGACGCAGCAGTGCAGGGAGGGAGCCTGCATCGATGATCGGCGCCAAGGCCGGGGTGCGTCTGCAGAAGGCGCGAACCTGAATGATGGCGGCTGGAAAGTTGTGAGTGTCAATCAGGCCGTTCAGTGCGGTCGAGTCATGAATATCTCGGAGCCAAAGACATAGCGGATATATCTCCTTTGCATGGCCGCGTTGTCGATCGATAGGCCACTAGAACCGGCCGACCCCGCCGCAACGGGAAACGGAACGATTTTCCCCGCGCCTGCGGCGCTCCTCGCGCAGCAAAATCGATCCTAAATCCCGCCCTTCGCTTCGCTGCGGCCCTGCGGGTGCAGCAGGGTCTCTAACCGGTCCTTACCCGTGTCCATCGACAACGCAAGCAAAGGAGATCGCGCAATGTCTGACCTCGTAAACTTCATCAAGTTCGACGCCGAAACCGACAACCTGACCGGCAATCTCGCAACGCTGTCTTTCGACATCGACATCAC
>NZ_JAAPBB010001008.1:0-256 GCF_019730395.1 Ochrobactrum sp. SFR4
GACGTCACCATCCGCTTGCGCAAAGAAATGGAAAAACAGTTTCTTGCCACGGTCTGACCGCGCGAAACAGATAGAATGCCCTGCCCTGTACCGGAGGAAGTGATAGGACAGGTTGCTCAATAAAAGAACCAGAGGATATCAAAATGTCTGCTGAGATTTTAGGCGTAAAGCTCAATAATGGTACCCGTATTACCCATGGCAGCGGTGCGAATGTAAAGGTTCCGCTTGAAGGTTTTCCGGTCACCATGCATGAGCT
>NZ_JAAPBB010001009.1:0-256 GCF_019730395.1 Ochrobactrum sp. SFR4
TGCAACAACTTATTCTGTCAGTGCCGCTTGGCTGGTTCCTGAAACAGACGTACGGTTACACAGTTCTGTCGGTACAGGTGTAAGAAATCCTGACTTTATTGAACAGTTTGGTATTCTCAGCGGTTCTAATTTTCGTGGCAATCCAGATTTAAAGCCAGAGCATAATTTGGGTTGGGATATTGGTATCGAAAAACGCTTTTTTGATGAGGAGTTGTCTCTAGATATAACTTACTTTAATAACCAATACCGAGATAAG
>NZ_JAAPBB010001010.1:0-256 GCF_019730395.1 Ochrobactrum sp. SFR4
TAAGTGCTTCAATCGCCAGATGATAACGATCAAGTTCGTTCATCACAGCCATATCAAACGGCGTTGTGGTGGTGCCTTTTTCGATAAAGCCACGCACATGGAAATTCGGATGGTTATTGCGCTTATAAACCAGACGGTGGATCAGATACGGATAGCCGTGATAGGCGAAAATCACCGGACGGTCAGTAGTGAAAAGCGCATCAAATTCACTGTCGGCAATACCATGCGGATGATGCTGCGGGGATTGCAGCGCCAT
>NZ_JAAPBB010001011.1:0-256 GCF_019730395.1 Ochrobactrum sp. SFR4
TGATTAATCAGATCGATGCGCGTGATCAGCCCGATAAAATCTTCACCATCAACAATCAGTGCCACTTCGTCCCGATCAAAGAAGCTCTGCAAAGCACTCAAAGGCGCATCCACCTGCAACACGCGTGGCTGGCCTGTCATGGCCGTAGATACCTGTGCGGCAAAGCGTGACCAGCGCCCTTCCGGCGGCCCTTCCACAGCTTTCAGAATATCACTTTCATCAATAATACCGACAAGCCTGCCACCATCCAGCACCG
>NZ_JAAPBB010001012.1:0-256 GCF_019730395.1 Ochrobactrum sp. SFR4
TGATTATCATTGCTCGGATCATCAACCCAGCCAATGTTTTTCACGCGTAAAAGATCACGTAATTCTTCCCGCCACACCGATAAAAGCGGACGGCATAGCATCACCTGATTGTGCAACAAGGTTTGGCCAGCCATGGCGGCGAGCCCCCTTCCCTCACCTACCAATCCTGTCAGCGCCCCTTCACGCTCACGTCGCATCAGATAAGTTTCAACCTGATCATCTGCTGTATGACCTGTCAGGATTATGAAGGCCTGCG
>NZ_JAAPBB010001013.1:0-256 GCF_019730395.1 Ochrobactrum sp. SFR4
TTGCTATCGAGCAAAAGCAGGCTCGATGTCGCAATCATATTATGTTTGGTGGTCAGCCATTGCGTGCGCATATTGGCGATCGACGGAACAAGAATGATGACTTCCGCAATCAGCACGGCCAGAATGATCATCAGCAATAATTTGCTGGACAGCCGGTGGCGTAACGGGACGTACCAGTCATCTTTATCATGCGGCGGGAAGTCGGGCTGATTGTCTGCATAGACCGGCGGAACCGTGCTGCCGCCAAGTGGTGTTG
>NZ_JAAPBB010001014.1:0-256 GCF_019730395.1 Ochrobactrum sp. SFR4
AAGAAGGGCAGCATCTGTTGCAGCGAGAATATTGACGACAGATGTATCCATATCGGTCATGATATCGGCAGGGCCTGCCTGACCTGTCCCCAGAACTTTACCGGATGTGTCTGCAATCGCTGCACGACAGCCGGTACCGCCGCCATCTATGCCAAGAATATAATCCGCCACATCATGCTCCCGATTCTTTGTCCGTTTCTGGTGTCGTTTTTATTGCAGGTAACACAAATTGCCAATTCAAAGTATAATCTAATTT
>NZ_JAAPBB010000116.1:0-545 GCF_019730395.1 Ochrobactrum sp. SFR4
CGGGGGCCGTTTTTGTGGCCCGACCTGAGTCCAAAAATCCCGATCGTTTTGGACTCTTTGGTGCACCCCCCTTAGAGGAGGGATATGTGGTTCTGGTAGGAGACGAGAACCTAAAACAGTTCCCGCCTCCGTCTGAATTTTTGCTTTCGGTTTGGGACCGAAGCCGCGCCGCGCGTCTTGTCTGCCAGATCCCGGATCCCGAGCTTGGAGTGCCAGCGAGTAGAGTTTTCTCCTCCGAGCCGCTCCGACACCGGGACTGAAAATGAGACATATTATCTGCCACGGAGGTGTTATTACCGAAGAAATGGCCGCCAGTCTTTTGGACCAGCTGATCGAAGAGGTACTGGCTGATAATCTTCCACCTCCTAGCCATTTTGAACCACCTACCCTTCACGAACTGTATGATTTAGACGTGACGGCCCCCGAAGATCCCAACGAGGAGGCGGTTTCGCAGATTTTTCCCGAGTCTGTAATGTTGGCGGTGCAGGAAGGGATTGACTTATTCACTTTTCCGCCGGCGCCCGGTTCTCCGGAGCCGCCTCACC
>NZ_JAAPBB010001015.1:0-256 GCF_019730395.1 Ochrobactrum sp. SFR4
CCAGTAACTGATGCTTGGAGATGAATGTCTTAGTGCTTTTCTGCTTGGAACACATCACTCCTGCCAGTTGGGCACTAACAATTATTACCCGAGCCAGGACTTAAACTGTGGTAGAGTGGCTGATGTTTTGCCTTTAAATAGAATGTCCCAAAGGATGGGACCACTGGTCATCTGCCATAGACTAGATTCTCCACCGGTTGGGGACAATCTGGTCACCTTGCTGCCTAATCCTGACCTGGAGCCACCACAACACGAG
>NZ_JAAPBB010001016.1:0-255 GCF_019730395.1 Ochrobactrum sp. SFR4
TGATAGGCATCAGACGGCATATCGCCCGCACCTTCATCGAACAGACCGGTCATCAGATTGGCCAGACCTTCTTTGCCAGCAGGATCCTGCGCACTGCCGCCCTTGAACGAAAAGCGCACGGAAATCAGCGGAACACTGTCTTCCTCTACCAACCAGGCCTTGATGCCTTTTGGTGAGGTGACTTCCTGAATATCCAGCGCGAAAGCTGGCAAGGTAGCTAAAAGTGCAAAAGCACCGGCGAGAGCCGCTTTAAGT
>NZ_JAAPBB010001017.1:0-255 GCF_019730395.1 Ochrobactrum sp. SFR4
ACGCTTGGAAGAAGCCCCGCTACGGCGGGGGTTTTATTTGAATAAAAAAATGACGACGACAAGTGAAATGATGAACACTATAAAACTCATTCCTGAGAGTGTCGGTTGCCATTGGTTCACTCTGTTCGCAGCGCGATTTTATACGAATAAATCACACCGAAATAATGCTTTCTTTTTTGTTTCAAGCTGTAGATTGCGGAACTCTCGACACCCATATGCGTTCACAATATAACTGACAGGAGTTTGTTATGAGCG
>NZ_JAAPBB010001018.1:0-255 GCF_019730395.1 Ochrobactrum sp. SFR4
TTTTAGCTTGCGGTTTTGTTTTTTTGTCTCGGCAGCAATTGTTGCGGCGATTTTCTCGCGGTCAACGGTCTGGATCACATCGAACAAAGCCACGGCTTCGGCTGTCTTGTTGGATTGCAGCGGGCCGATCAGATGCAGCTCAATGCCGGAGAATTTCTCACGCAGTTCAGGCCATTTGCCTTCTGCTTCCTGCACACGGTTTTCGCCAAAAATCCGCTGACCGGCTTCCAGTGCCGGTGTAATTTCATCAGCATT
>NZ_JAAPBB010001019.1:0-255 GCF_019730395.1 Ochrobactrum sp. SFR4
CAGAGACATCTGCAACAGATTGAACGCAGCGAATATCATAATTGATTTTCAGAGAAGTACGGGGACTCGTATGAGGTTGCGTCAATGGCTGATCTGGTGCCGGCACAGACTCAATCAAGCTTAAACCCGCATCATGACGGGAAAGCTGTATCGAACTTAATAATGCCATGCCACTTGATCCTGTCTTATTATACCATCGTCAGGCTGAGTATAGGTCCTGTGATCAGTCTGGCAGAATTGAGTAAATAATATCCT
>NZ_JAAPBB010001020.1:0-255 GCF_019730395.1 Ochrobactrum sp. SFR4
CGGATTTTGCTCAAGCGTCTTCGCGCCTTAATGGCGGAAGCGCTGGAACCGCAGGAACGCCTTGATCATATTGTGCGCGAGATCGCGCAAAATATGGTGGCGGAGGTCTGTTCTTTCTATGTGCTGCGCTCCGATGAAATTCTTGAACTCTATGCAACCGAAGGTCTGAACCCGCAGGCTGTGCATTTGGCACAACTTCGTCTGGGGCAAGGGCTCGTCGGTACGATTGCTGCCACGGCACGTCCGCTTAATCTG
>NZ_JAAPBB010001021.1:0-255 GCF_019730395.1 Ochrobactrum sp. SFR4
TGGGGAACGGCTGAAGCTGTGCTTAAAATACCTTTGAACAGCTTATAAAACGGAGTGCCAATGGCTGAATTATTACGATGTGAGCACTGCGGAAATTACCTTGCAAAAGAGCTTCGCTCATTCCGCTATTTATCGCGTTCTCCAATAGCCCGAAATCCTGATCTCGCAGCGTTCATATTGGCCTGTTCAATGACCATGACCGGCCATGAAATTCATCGGGCTTGTGCGCGGGAATTTGGAAAAAGAAAAGCGCCG
>NZ_JAAPBB010001022.1:0-255 GCF_019730395.1 Ochrobactrum sp. SFR4
TCGACGAAGTTCATTGAATCTGACCGGCCCATCGCACAACAATGTAAGGATCATGATCGACCATTTATTGGCGACCTGATCTAGCACCACTCGGATTTCATCAAGCCTCTCAGGATCGCAGCTTGCCTTACAAGTATCCATCTCCATATCTAGTACCCTTTAAGTGCGTAATTGAAACTAAGTATCTATTATATATCTTTATAGCGCATCTTCAAACTCTGCCGCAAAAATTGTGGCGCCTAATAAGGAATTGGA
>NZ_JAAPBB010001023.1:0-255 GCF_019730395.1 Ochrobactrum sp. SFR4
GCATTTCTTCCAGAAGACAGTTTGTTTTATTCTTCAGGCTTGCTGGAAGTGCGAGGCGCTTGTTTGTAAATCGAAGTCGAGCGATTTAGACAGCCTGTTTACATGCGTGAAATGTTGGTCGTTAAAACCACGAACGGGCGCAACAGGTGTCCGATGTCGCATAAACCATGTCATCAATACTCCGAAAATTCGTCTGCGGCAAATATTTGCAATGGTCTGTCTTCGTTCTATGCCCATGGTCAAAGCTTATGTATC
>NZ_JAAPBB010000117.1:0-545 GCF_019730395.1 Ochrobactrum sp. SFR4
TGATTTCTCTGGCCTTGAGGTCATCGACCGTTTTGAGCAGTTCCTTGAGCGACCGACCCAGACGATCGAGCCGGATGACAGCAAGCGTATCGTTGGGGCGGGCCTGATCGAGTAAGGCAGCCAGACCGGGTCGGTTGAACGTCTTGCCTGAGATCACGTCCTCGAACACGCGTACCGCGCCGTGCTGTAGCAGTCGGTCTTTCTGGCCAGACAGATCCTGATCAGCGGTTGAGACCCTTGCATATCCGAGAATGTCGCCTGTGCTTGGCATGGTGTCTCCAAAACGACCGTTTTAGGGCCTGATTTCCTGTGGCCGCTCTAAACTTGGATTAGGACGGTAAATCTGTCTTTTTATCAGTCTCTATAATATTGGGCGTCTTCAAACTTGCAACGGCGTTTTGAGGACACCTTATGGCCCGCAGACTTCTTTCCTCTCGCGCGTATGCGGAACTCTTCGGGGTGCCGACAGATTCCGAAGCCTTGATCCGTCACTATCTGCTGAGCGGAGATGACATTGACCTGATCCGTACCCGACGCCGCGCCGA
>NZ_JAAPBB010001024.1:0-255 GCF_019730395.1 Ochrobactrum sp. SFR4
TGAGAACGCTGAATATGGAAATAACGCTGCCCGAGCAGCCCGAAATAAACGCGGTGTAACCGCAGAGGCCCGAGATAAAAGCGGCGTAGCCGCAGAGGAATGACAATGCAGAACCGGTTGCAGCCGCATGTGCGCGGAATGATCACCATGATCTGTGCCATGCTTATTGTGCCGCTGATGGACGCCACCGGCAAGTGGCTGGCAATGGAAGAGAATATTCCGCCCGGCACGATCAGTTTTATGCGTTTTTTTGTG
>NZ_JAAPBB010001025.1:0-255 GCF_019730395.1 Ochrobactrum sp. SFR4
GAATAAAGGAGCCTGAACTCAATAACTTTTCCTCCACTCCTCTGATACTTGCCATTCAAATAAGTTAACATAATTGGAAAGGTAATGTCAATAGAAGATTTCATCATCTACATTTGCAAAAGAAGAGGAAGAGGAGGAGGAGGAAGAAGGAGAAAAGGAGGAGAAGGAGGAGGAGGTGGGAGGAGGAGAAGAAGAAGAGGAGGAGGAGGGGAGGAGGAGAAGGAGGAATAAGAAGGGGAAGAAGAAGAATAGAAG
>NZ_JAAPBB010001026.1:0-255 GCF_019730395.1 Ochrobactrum sp. SFR4
GTGATAAAAGAAGCATCCAAATGTAACTTATCTCTGAGAGCAGCAATAGCTTCAGGCGTTGCATTGGGACCAAGTGCAATACGCGCCGGATCACCGGGGATAACACGGGCAATAGCAAAGATCAGCAGTGATACCCCGATAAGTACAAGCAATGAGGTACCTAGCCGCTTCGCGAGGAGGCGGAGAAACGGTGACATAATTATAATCCGATTGTGGGGAACTAGGCCGCTTAAATGCGGCCTAGAGCTGGACGCT
>NZ_JAAPBB010001027.1:0-255 GCF_019730395.1 Ochrobactrum sp. SFR4
CGCTGCAATCAAAAACGGAATGCGCCACCCCCACTCTAAAAATGCTGCCTCGCCAACCAGACTACTAAGGAAAACAACTAAACCTGCACCAAGCAAAAAGCCTGCAATTGAGCCGAAATCCAGCCAGCTACCAAGGAATCCACGACGCCGATCTGGTGCATACTCTGCCACGAAGATAGCCGCGCCTGTGTATTCTCCCCCAACAGAGAAGCCTTGCGCCAATTTACATAAAAGCAGAAGAACCGGAGCCCATAT
>NZ_JAAPBB010001028.1:0-255 GCF_019730395.1 Ochrobactrum sp. SFR4
GGGTAGGAAACGGTTGTGTGGGGGGAGATAGGAGGGACAGGGGGGCGGCGTCTGCTAAAAAAAAAAAATTACCCACTCGTTGATACCGCCCAGCTATTGCTGTCTGTCGGTGTGCGTATGAGGCGCAATCAGTATGAGCCTGTGAAATGGCTCGTAGAAACCAGTCCGTCTTATAATACAGGCATTGCTCATAAGAGATCGAGAGCGCGCTTCCATCGCTTCAGGATGCGTATTCCAGCGAATGAAGAATGGTCG
>NZ_JAAPBB010000118.1:0-544 GCF_019730395.1 Ochrobactrum sp. SFR4
TTGAGGGTTTCCGATCCATGCCCGGTGAGAATGAAATCAGCAAGGCGGTGTCAGATCTCCGCCTTGCTTTCAGTTCTCAGTTGGGGACGCCGGGCTATTCCCTGCAATTCTGGTTTGCTCATACGCCTGAACTTGGCGCGGCCGACATTAACCGTGCGCTGGCGGTCACGGAAAGTGTTGCGGCCGATACGGGACTGGACATTCAGGATCTGATTGACGAGCGACGCCGGCTCCTGCCTGAAAGGCTTACCGGCGAACGCTGTTTCATGGCGCTTTGGTCACGTCCTACTTTGATGACACGACAGGAAGCCAAGACCAGCTCCGAAAAGATGCGCAAGGAAATGCAGAGCGCTCCGCAAATGCGCAATGCGCAATGGCCTGCTCTTGCGACCGATGCGTTGGTGACAAGGCATCGTTCATTTTACGAGGCGATGGTTCGTGAGGCCGATATTGTCGGTATCGAGATCGAGCCTCTGGAAGTTCATGACGCTCTGGCGCAGATCAAAGGCGTCCTCAATCCGGAATATCTGATCACCGGCGAACG
>NZ_JAAPBB010001029.1:0-254 GCF_019730395.1 Ochrobactrum sp. SFR4
CCCTGAATGGAAGCCACATCATATTCAAGCCCCATCTTGGCCATGAAAGATGGTGTGCCCGGTGCCTTATTGCCTCTTTCAGCAAGATTGGCCGTGTCTTTCAGCTTGGCATCAATATAGGAAATACCGCCGAGCATCCGCAGGCCGGAAGCCAGTTCGCCATAGACGGAGAGTTCCACACCACGATTGCGCTGTTCGCCATTGGCACCGAACAGATTGGTTACCGGATCAACATAAGCATTCGGCTTGCTGAT
>NZ_JAAPBB010001030.1:0-254 GCF_019730395.1 Ochrobactrum sp. SFR4
GGTTTTCAGCAATTGATGCGAAAATTTGACCGCTGGCCTGACAGGTTGAAACTGCACGGCCTTGAACCGTGTACAGATACAAGTGAGATATTTTATGGGACGTTTTGCCATAATGACCCTGACTGACGCAGCAGCGGAACGTGTGCGCGAAATTCAGGCCTCCCATGAGGATGCTTTGGGCATTCGCGTGGGTGTGAAAAAAGGCGGTTGCGCCGGTATGGAATATACCATCGCGCTGGCTGAGGAAGCCAAAG
>NZ_JAAPBB010001031.1:0-254 GCF_019730395.1 Ochrobactrum sp. SFR4
TATTCTGACGCGGTTTCGGAGCTTGTTGATCGGGGAGGCGAGTGAAGGTTTGATGCACGTTTGAATGTCAGCTTCATTTAATTTGACGTCGAAACCCGTCTGTCTGCTCCCGGCCCCATTACTGTCGTAGCTATTTTTGAAATCAGATACTACCTACTCATGGCAAAAGGGCAGTTTTGCCATATGTTGGATTTCGCTAAACGCGATCACCCGTTTCGAAGGTATTAGGGTGTAAGTAGGAGGCATAATAGTCG
>NZ_JAAPBB010001032.1:0-254 GCF_019730395.1 Ochrobactrum sp. SFR4
GCGCGATGGTGGAAATCCGGAATAATGAAATTGCTGATGAAGAAGGGCAGGCTCTTTGGGCTGCTCGCTTGTCGGCAATTCTGCAGGAAATTGAGACTGTATAAGGAGAAATAACCTTGATCCCGATCTGTTGAGGAGCAGGCGGGAGGCAAGGGGAAGACGGTAACTGGTGAATACAGGCATAAGAGCCGGAAAAGCGGCCATAAAAAGCCTGAAACAACGGGAACAAAAAAGTGCCGAAAATACTCAGACTC
>NZ_JAAPBB010001033.1:0-254 GCF_019730395.1 Ochrobactrum sp. SFR4
CCAGCTCAACTGCACGGGCGAGTGTGCGCTCGATGCCTTCGTTCATCGCCGCTACTTCACGACGCACAGCCTGACCAAGCGTGGAAACGCGGTCACCGGCGGCAGCTTCAGGGGAAGCAAGACGCAGGGCAGCTGCCGTCATCTGACGGGCAGCAGATTGCAGTTCCTGTGCACGGCGTACCATCTGGGCAAAGCCCCAGAACATGACGACCGGCACTGCAATACCGGCTGCAACACCAATACCTGCCGGTGTG
>NZ_JAAPBB010001034.1:0-254 GCF_019730395.1 Ochrobactrum sp. SFR4
GCACATTGACCGCAGTACCCCAATTTTCCGGAATATTATGCAGGCGGCGATAGGTGATCGCGCGGGCATTCATCCATGAAGAGAATACAGCAGAAATCGCGCCCCAAAGCTGCGCTTCAGGATCCTGAGGGAAAGGCTCGCCCAATTCTTCTTCAACTTTGGCTTTATACTGATCGATCACACCGCGCCAGTCATCGGCGCTCAGATCGGTATCAACATCCAGATCAAGGCTGGCTTTGGTATCATCAAGAATT
>NZ_JAAPBB010001035.1:0-254 GCF_019730395.1 Ochrobactrum sp. SFR4
ATGAGTTCACCAGCAATAAAAACACCATTATCATACAGGGCAATGACAATACGATACTCGGCAATCTGAATGCGGGATCTGCACTCTTTAAACAGCATTATAGCAGCATTAAAGATAATGCATCCGGATCGGTATATGTAAATAACAACAAGTTTGTTAGTAATGACAATGTGATTGAGGTTCGCGGTAAAAATAATAAAATTAAAGGTAATTTAATTTCCGGCTATGCTGGTATAAAATTAGGTATTGATGAT
>NZ_JAAPBB010001036.1:0-254 GCF_019730395.1 Ochrobactrum sp. SFR4
ATCCGGTCAAAGATTGCACTAAGTTGGATGATGCAGAGATGGTTTCCGCATCATTTGACTCCGCCATTTGACGCTGCCCATAGACAATCATAGCGCGTGCAGAAGTAATGATCTGTTCTGGCGTACCGTACTCAATGATAGTGCTGAGAGCAGCATGGCGATCTTTAAGTTCGGTATATGACTCGGTAAAATACCTTTGCTGTAAGTTTGCCTGGGTGCTGAAGCGCACAAACATCAAGGCTGCAAACTCAATT
>NZ_JAAPBB010000119.1:0-543 GCF_019730395.1 Ochrobactrum sp. SFR4
AGTGTCGGACAGATGAGCGATATCCGGATAGAGTATCTTTACAATGTCCATCGCCTTACACCCTTCTCTGGTCTTGATATTGAGCAGATTGAGATACATACGCCACCAACGCAATCGTGCCTGGATCGCCTCTTTACGTTCGGTGGCATGAATATACGAATAGAGATAATCGGTGGCGATCAGATCGAAGAAGGCTTGCGGATTGACCAGAAACTCCAGGCCACGTTTGGTTGGCAGCAGTACATTTTTCCTGCGGCGAAGAAGCTTTAGATAACGGGTCAGATCGTGCACAACACAAAGTGGTGGCATGTCGTTTTCATTAAGCACCTTGTGCATGCTGTAGAGGTCTTTGGCTGTGAACCTGGGCCAGAGGAAGTTCTCAGCAGCCCAGTGTACGAATTTGCGGTTCATCGCGCCGGTTGCCGTTAATCCGATGCCGCCCTCGCGCTGCGCGTAGGCGACTGCAAGTAGCATACCGCGAAGCAGTGGTGAGAGTGCAGCGATATCGACATCACCTTGCAGGCAGATTTTTGGTAGCATTGT